>CAZVCZ010000001.1:0-14099 GCA_964626275.1 uncultured Bifidobacteriaceae bacterium
CCTCGGTGAAAGCGAACTTCACCCAGATCGTGTAGGAGTCAGCGAAGTCCTGGTTGGAGTCGAGTGTGAACCCGCCTCCGGCGCTTGCGCTATCCGTAGTCCACTGCCAGTAGGTGCCGACGTTGTCTGACCCGAATGTCGAGGTGGCATTGCAGGGGGCGCTATTCGCTTGGGGGCAAGAAGGAAGCTCCTGGATCGTCGACCCGGCAGCGGCATCGGTGAAATTCCCCGCGAACTCGTACACCATGGTGGGAGGCGGTGCGGCCGCCGGTTGAACGACAGTGGGGGCGCGATCCTCGGCTAGAACTGCTTGTGCGCCGACCGCGCCACCGGCGAGGAGTCCGAGTCCTAACGTCATCGACCCCACGATTGACAACATTCCGCGCGAGCGCCTCATGCACCCTCCCACACGAATCCGGCCCCCGAGAACATCAGAATTCGGATGGCCGAACTCCTTACATGAGAATACTCACTGTAAGGTCTTCGGGAGATGGTGTCAGGTCACCTGCGATGTCGACAAAGACTCCTAGGCGAGGAGTTTGGCCTTCGCGGCCGCGAACTCCTCATCGGTGAGCAGGCCTTGGGTCTTCAAAGCACCCAGCCGCTCGAGTTCGTCGATCAACCCACCCTCGGAGTGCTCTGAGGATCCTGTCGCTGTCTGACCAACCTCCTTTTCAGCCTGCTTATCGGCCTGCTTCTGCGAGACCTTCCCGCTGACAGCGGTGGCGGTGCCGGCAACGACGGCGGTACGAGCTGCGGCGCGAACCAGGCGAGGCATGGGATCTCCCTTGAAGTAGTGGATGTGCCAATCCCAGGGAAACTACGCCGTAGCAGGGATCAGGCCGGCCGAGCAGCGTAAAAACCGATGCTACGAGGTGCTAGTTGCAAGAGTTGGAGCGATAGAGATAGCGCAAACCCTTGATCTCGGCTTTCCCGGGCTCGTCACGAGTGCTGCCGGCATAGGAGATCTCATGCATCAACGTCTTCTTCTGCCGAACATGCCCCAGGCCGAAGACGTGGCCCAGTTCATGGAAGAGCAGGCCGCCTCGGCCTGCGTAACCGAACCCGGGAGTTCTCGCCCAGGAACTCGATGTGCTCAGGGTCACCGACCCGGCCGTGAAGTTGCGGCCATCCCAGGAACTTCCTCCGATCCCGTCGGCGTAGTCGATGTCGTCCCAGTTCACGACGATGTCCGCTGAAGAGGCACGCCTCACCTTCTTCAAGGACAGCCCGGTCAATTCCTCGTAACGGTCGAACACGACCTTGAGATCCGCGACAACTGATCGGACCCCCTGTGGTTCCTTCTTCGCCGAATAGGCCCAGGTGATCGTGGAACATCGAGGGAAGCCGGCTGGGGTGAATTCGCCATTGGACGAGAACAGTGGTGCCCAGCGAGTGTGGACTCGCACGGTGACCTTCTTCGTCAGGTCTCCAGAGGTGAGGGTGAGCGAATACCGGCCGGCCTTCCATGACCGCACTGTGGCCGCGGGCACCGGAATGTTGTCGATGGTGGCGGATGTGAGGGTGTCCGTCCAGATCGTCTCGCCGCGTCGAGTGAGCGTTGCCGTCAGGCGGTCGGTGAGGTTGCGCGCGTTCACGATGAAGCCGTCATCGCCGAGCTTGGACGAATCGGGGAAAAGATGCTGCGTTCCGATGGTGATTCTGGGCGGAGGATCCGTGCGTGGTGCGGCAGTGGCAGTAGGGGCAAAGACCGAGATGACGAGGGTGACGGAGGCGAGAATTGACGCGCTCACCCACACTCTGCTTCCTGGCCGATGGGTGAAGCGCACTCCACAAGGATGCCAAAGTCATCCGTCGAAAACCACTGGGAAGGGCCGCTGAGGGAGGGGTTCGGCCCTTCCCAGTGGTGGTCGAGAGGTGAGGCCGGGCTATCGGTCAGCCATAGATCGAGACAGTCCGGAGGAAGGTCGCCATCCGCTGCAATGAGTAGGACCGGGTTTCGTTGATGCGGGCGCGATCCCGTCGCAGAAGTTTGAAATCCTGGAGTTCGTAGATCGTCGCGAGGGTGATCTGTTGCAGAGCAATGCCGACTCTGGCTCCATCGCCCACGGTGTACTGCCCATCGGTCAGCATGTCCTCATACATCTGCTCCATCGTGGGGAAGTGGGTGAACTCTCCCATGACGTCACCCTTGGTGAGGTCCTCCCAGCCGTGGAGTCGCAGCAGGCGCCTGATGCGCTTCAGATCCCGCTCCTCGGCCCTGGCCATGATGACGAACGGTCCTCTGTCATGAACCTCGGCGAGATCCATGAGCACGTCGTAGGACAATTTTTCCTGCGCTGCGAGGAGTTGCAGGTACTCCTTCTTGCCCATCGAAGTTTGAGCCTGGGAGGGAGTGGAGACTGCGAGGCTGAGGCCTAGAGCGAGGGCTGCGGACATGATGACGGCAGTCAGCCGGGCCCACCAGCGGTGGAGGATGTGGGAATGTCGGGTAATCACGTGGATACTCCTTCATCGGGTCTGTGACCCCATCACGATGCCGTCGTCCACCGACTCGACGAGTGGGCAACGGTGAGCCGTGAACGCTCCTGGAACGGTCATCCCCCATGATGGAAACCGTGACCACCGGATCCCGCCGTTTCCTACCGTCCATCGTCGCTGCCTGTCTCGCAATGACGGCCGTGGCGTGGGCATCTCCCGCTCGCGCGGAGACGCAGGCGGACTCTCGGATCGCTACGGCCGTAGCCAGGCTCGCGCAGGATCCAGCGCTAGGTCGCAATCTGGGCGTTCATGTTCGAGATGTCGCATCCGATCGGTCAGTCACGGGCATTCGAGCCGACCGCGGATTCATCCCTGCATCCACAATGAAGGTGGTAACGGCGTTCACCAGCCTCGCCAGCATGGGTGCCGACCATCGATTCGTCACCACGGTCTGGATGCCCGCTCCGGGCCGGCTGGTGCTCGAGGGCGGTGGGGATCCGGTGCTCACCCGCAGCGATCTGAGTCGACTCGCTAAGAAGACCAAGAGGAAGTTGAAGAAGAAGGACCTACCACTGCGGGTCGTGGTCGATTTTGACGATGACATCTTCGCTCCTCCGACCAACGCCCCTGGCTGGGAGGCTGGCGATATGCCCGCCTATATCTCGGCGGTGCGGGGCCTGACGATTCTCGGAAGCTACTCCGCGGACACCAGTCGCGTCGCAGCCGACGCCTTCGTGGCTGCTCTGAGGGCTCGGAAGGTGCAAGCAAGTGTGGGATCCAGGGCTGATGCTGAGTCGGGGGCGACCCGGCTGGCTCGGTTCAGAGGAAATGACGTGGGGGAAGCCATCGCTGTGATGATGCCGCCGAGTGAAAACAACGTCGCGGAAATTCTCTTCCGGCACGTCGCGCTCGATGCCGGGCGCCAGGCTGGTTGGGAAGGTGCAAGCCGCGCCGCAGTCGAGGTGCTCGACGATGAGGGTATCGATGTTGGGGGGTCGACGATCGTGGACGGTAGTGGGCTCAGCTACTCGAACCGACTCACGCCCGAACTGCTGACTGACGTCCTGAGCAAGATCGATGTCGACGAGAGATTCGCAGCTGCACGGGACTCCATGCCGATCGCCGGTGTGAACGGCACACTCGTTCGGCGATTCGCGGCGTGGCCGGCCTCCTGCGCTCGAGGGGAGGTGTCGGCGAAGACCGGGAGCCTGCCGATGACTGTGTCGACATTGGCTGGGTTCACCACAGGAGCTGATGGCCGGCGGAAGGCGTTCGCGGTGCTGGTGAATGATCGGCCGTATTCGGCAGCCTGGTCGGCGACCAGCCTGGCGATCGATTCGATTGCTGCCGCGGTGCATGGTTGTGTGAGATGAGCGTGAACGTCGACCGCGTCCTCGACGACATCGCGGGCTCACTCGATTCCGGCGACATCGTGACAGATCCGGACATCATGGGGTCCTATCGTGAGGACCGGTCTACAGGCGCCGTCGCTGGGTGGCCGAGTGCTGTTCTGTTTCCGCGAACGACCGCCCAGGTGTCGGCGATCATGCGCGCTGCCTTCGCTCATGGAGTTCCGGTGGTTCCTCGAGGCGCTGGCTCAGGGCTCACCGGCGGCTCCCATGCCATCGATGGTGGCCTCGTGGTGTGTGTGGAGCGAATGCGAGATGTGCACACCGTGAACGTGGCCGATGGCTATGTCGAGACCGAGCCGGGAATCTTCAACACTGAACTGCGGGAACACGTGGCCCAGCACGGCCTCTGGTACGCCCCCGACCCAGCGAGCAAGGACTTCTGCTCCATCGGTGGCAACGTCAACACGAATGCCGGGGGATTGTGCTGCGTGAAATACGGGGTGACCCGGGAAGCGGTACTGGGGCTCGAAGTAGTTCTCGCCGATGGTCGAGTCACGAGGTTGGGACGTCGAACGGTCAAGGGAGTCGCCGGTTACGACCTAGCGGGACTCGTGGTGGGTAGTGAGGGCACGCTCGGGATCGTCACGATGGCGCGCCTGCGGCTTCGCCCACTCCCACCGCCGGCCACCACGGCGGTCGCGATCTTCGACGACGTCGGTACGGCTGGCCGGGCCGTCGAAGCCATCATGCGGGCCACGACCCCCAGCCTGTTGGAGATCATGGATGCCACCACCATGAGAGCAGTCGAGTCGTGGCGTCCCTGCGGATTGCCGATTGATGCCGGCGCCCTGCTCATCGCGCAGTCCGATCTTCCCGGAGCAGCCGGCGAAGCCGAAGCTGATCGGATCCTTGCCGAATGCTCAGGAGCGCGGGAGGTGTATCGATCCGAGGATCCGGTCGAGGCAGATGCGCTGCTCGGCGCCCGACGCATGGCGATCCCGGCACTCGAGGAGATGGGGGATTGGCTCCTCGACGACATCGCCGTCCCGCGGTCTCGACTCGCTGAGGCGGTAGAGGGCATCGAGGCAATCTCAGAGCGCAGGGATGTCCTCATCGGGACCTTCGGGCACGCGGGGGATGGCAACCTTCACCCCACCATCGTGGTGCCGCGTCAGGATGAGGATGCCGCCGTGCGTGCGCTGGGGGCCTTCGACGACATGCTCACCCTTGCGTTGGATCTCGGCGGATCAATCACGGGGGAGCACGGCATCGGGCTGCTGAAGCGGAGCGCGCTGGATGATGAACTCGATGAACCAGCGAAGGAACTACACCACCGGATCAAGGCTGCCTGGGATCCGACGGGAATCCTCAACCCGGGGAAGTCACTACCCCGCTGGTGAGGTTGCGACCGGTGGATCCGCTGTCGCCGGATGATCGGGATCTCGACCGGTGAGATATTTCACGACGCGGTAGATCGCAGCACCGATGGGAACGGCAACCAGCGCGCCGATGATGCCGAGGGTGACCGAACCGATGGCAATCAGGATGATGATCGCGAGTGGATGCAGGCTGACCGCCTTGCCCATGACGAGTGGTTGCAGGACATCCCCATCGAAGGAACCCACGATGACCGTGAGGACGATGACCAGTGCGGCGATCAGGGGCCCACGCTCGGCCAGGGCAATGATCGCGGCGAAGAAGGTGGCGATCGGGGCTCCGATGACTGGGATGAACGCGCCGAAGAAGACGATGGCAGCGAGCGCTGGAGCGAGGGGGACCTGCAGGATCAGTAAGCCGATGAACACGAGCGTCGCGTCAGCAAGAGCGACCACGACAATGCCGCGGGTGTAGCCCGACAGGGAGTCCCAGGCGAGGTGCCCGGACACGTCGAACTTTTCCCGTGCACGGTTCGGAATCCAACTGACGACGAAGTTCCAGATTCCTCTCGGGTTCGACATGAAGAAGATCACACCGAAGATGAAGACCGAACCGCCGATGACGAGGTCGCCGATCGATCCGAACGCGTCTGCAGCGAACGCCTCGACGGCATTCTTCAACCAAGTTTCGGCCTGACCGACGTACTTCGAGAAATCATCATTGCTCAGGTTGAGCGGCGGCCCCGATGCCCACTGCTGAATATTGTCGAAGGACGTGGTGATGGCCTTGCTGAGGGCGGGCCCCTCGTTGATCACTGATCGGACGACGATTCCCAGCACCACGACGATGGCGACCGCGATCAGGATGATCGAGGCGATCAGGGCAATCACCTTGGGAAGGAACTTTCGGAAGAGGTTCATGATGGGTGTCGCGAGCGCGGTGAAGAACGCGGCAAGGAACAGTGCGATCACCACAATGGACACGAGGCCGATCCCATAGAACAGCGCGATCAAGCCGGCCAGGATGATCAGAAGTCGCCATGTGAGGCCCGCCCAGGACACCAAGGTGGGGGGCAGTTTCGGCGTACTCGAGTTCTCCGATGTGTTCTCAGTCGGGCTGCTCATGCAAGCGACGCTAACGCAACTGCTAAACCAGTGGTCGGATTTGTCGATCCGTGTGTCAGGCCAGGCGCGTGTCAGTCGAGACGAACTCGGCCGCGAGGGGTGTCGAACTCACACGCGACGAGCCCACGGTCCTCCGACTCAACCCAGGACACCTTCACCCCATCGAGGCAGGCGAACAGCCGTTCCGGTGGCACTCCGAGCCATTCGGCGAGCGCATGGGGATCGCCGCAGAACTCCATGGCGGCCAGGGACACCTCACTGCCCACGCGTGAGGGATGCTGGTCGTAGGTCTCCCACTGAACGAAGAAGGGAACCTGCGGATCATCGAGCAGATCGAGGACTCCGATCTGGCGCCATCGCAGATCGACACCATCTGGGCGGATGCGGTGGCCTTCGACGCTGAGGCGGCCTAGACGGTCTTCAGTCTTCGAGATGTCAGAGACGCCGACGACCCAGCCGAGCCATCCACCGCCTTCTTCGGCTCGACGATGGACGGCACGCCCGAAGGGCGCCTTCTCCGCTGCGGGGTGGTCGAGGGCAGCAACCACCTCGAGATAACTGCCATGAGCGAGGGGAAGAACGAAGTTGCGGGTCCCGAAGGCCGGATGCAGGCCGCCGTCACTGAAGGGTGCCCCGAGATCGGCACCGATGCGCTGTACGACATCAGCGAGCTCGCCGGGACTGCAGGCGTACGACACGTGGTCCAACCGCATAGCCTCATCCTGCCCCGTCGGGTCGAAGGTGCCGACCTCACCCCCCGGTTTCAGGGTAGGTTCGCCCTGGAATACGTGAGCTCGTCAGGAGGATCGGTGGACCCCACTACTGAATCGGATCCCCAGGATCGGTCCGAGGTGACCTCGGATCCGTCCGCTGCGAGTGACGCGCCGGCAGCGTCCGGGGCCGCGCCAGTCGCCCTGGACAAGAAGAAGTCGATCATTCTCGGGATCGTCGGTCTCGTCTTCATCGTGCTGATCTTCTGGAAGGTCATCCCCACGATCGGCAGTTACTCCGACGCATGGGAGTCGCTGCAGAACATGGGGTGGGGTGCTGTCCTGGTCATCGTGCTGGCGGTCGTGGTGTATCTCGGGGTATACGGCTTCACCTTCATGGTGGCCGTCCCCAAACTGCGCTTCTGGCAGGGGCAGCAGATCAACCAGGCGGCGTTCGCGATCAGCAATGGAGTGCCCGGCGGAGGCGCTGTCGGCCTTGCCGTGCAGTACGGAATGTTGGCGTCCTACAAGGTCACGCCTGCCGCTTCCACAGCCGCCATCACAGCAGTGGGCCTCTGGGGGACGTTCATCACGCTGGGCTTCCCGATCCTGGGAGTACTCGCTCTGATCGCTGGCGGTGGAGGCGGTGCCTCCTACCTCACCTTGGCTCTCATCGGACTGGCCATTCTTACTGCCGCGGTCGTGCTGCTGGTCTTCATCATCCGAAGCGAACCGCTCGCCCGGCGGATCGGGGGCTGGGGCAATGCGATCCTGCGCCCGCTGGGTCGACGGTTCAAGAAGCTCGCCGACATCGACCTCGTCCCGGCGATCGTCAACTTCCGCGAGAGCATTCACGACATCGTGGCTCGACGCTGGCTCCTGCTCACCCTCGCCCAGGGCGGCATCTTCGTCACCCAGTTCCTCATCCTCTACATGGCGCTGCGCGGTGTCGAGGGTTGGGATCAGTCAGGGACTCCGCTACTGATCGCTTTCGGGGCATTCGCGATCAGTCAGATCGGCCTCATGATCCCGATTACACCGGGTGGCGTGGGGACGGTCGATGCCTTCATGATCGCGATTCTCACCAATAACGGCACCGCTGAAGGCGCGGCGACTGCTGCTGACCTCGTGTGGCGTGCTTCGTCATTCGTCCCGCAGATCATCATCGGAGTGCTCGCCCTCGTGCTCTGGTATCGAAGGGCTGGGCGTACTTTCGCCGCGGCGAGTAAGGATTCTGAACCGGAGAAGTGATGAACGATCGCACGCGCACCATCGAACGACCGCAGTACCGCAGATACATCGCCCTGGGTGACAGTTTCACCGAGGGCCTCAATGACGAGGTTGGCCTCGATGGTCGCTACCGGGGTTGGGCAGACCGAGTCGCAGCGACGCTGAACAATCATCATCCGGGCCTGCTCTACGCCAACCTCGCAATCCGTGGTCGACTCATGGGTCAAGTTCTCGAGGAACAGGTGCCCGCCGCGGTGGCGCAGAACCCGGACCTGGTGACCCTGGCGGCCGGAGTCAACGACGCGCTCCGGCGCGAATACGACCTCGCAACCGTGTCAGAACAGTTGCGCCAGAGCGTCTCCGCTCTCAGCGACAGCGGTGCGACCGTCATCGTCTTTGCCTTCGGCGACCCCTCACGCCGATCGGATCTCATGGGTCGGGTCGCCGGCCGTTTGAAGGACTACAACGCTGCGACGAAGGAAATTGCCGCCGACCATGGAGCCCGGGTGGTCGACTTCTGGGGCGCGGCAGCCTTCGATGACGATGCGCTGTGGTCATCGGATCGGCTGCACCTGTCGTCCTTTGGCCATGAACTGGCGGCTCGTGCTGCCCTCGAGGCCATGGGCTACACCGATGACTCATGGCGCAGTCCGGCGTCGAGTACGCCCCCGCATCATCCGCTGATCCGAGCTGGCGGTCACGCGGCCTGGGCAGCAGGACACTTCACACCGTGGTTGCTTCGTCGCGCACGGGGGGTCAGTTCCGGGGATGGGATCGAGGCGAAGCGCCCGCTTCTCGCCCCGGTCGACTAGCCACGGGCCGTCCCCAGGCGCGTGGTAGCGAAGGTTGTCCACGGATCAGGTTCGAGTCTCGATTGGCTCGGCGCCGACGTTCAGCCTGTGGGGATGACGTCACATGGTGCTGACACTGCTCCGTTCCACGGCCACATCGAGTCAATGGGGCTCGCGCAGGGATCGATCACCCAGGTGGGTGCCCTCCCGATCCGGGGACCGTCTCTGTTGCTCGCCGCCATCCCGTCCATGCTCGGATTCACCCCTGAGCGATCCGCGATTGTCCTGGGCCTGCAGTGCACGGATCGCGGGGTGTCGTCCGTCGTGTGCACGGCACGTGTCGATTTGCCGGAAGAACAACTGGGGGATGACATCGCCGCATGGAGTGATTGGTTCGCTGACACACTCGAGGCGGTGATCGAACGCAGTCACACGCTCCTCGTCGTGGTGTGGGAGGACGGCTCACCACACAGTGTTCGCGACATGTGTCAGTTGGCCCAGTCATCGCTGATGTCTGCCGGAGCGAATATCGCTGACCTCATCCTCGTCTCAGATGGCCGGTGGCACTCCCTCCTCTGTGATTCATCGGCCTGTTGTCCGCAGGAAGGATGGGGGCTCGATGGTGCTGCGCGAGACCGAGCGAGTGAACTTTTGGGCCTTGCCCGGGTCGCACCCCACATGTCACGTCGGAACCTCGAAGATGAACTCGATGGTCCCGGCAACAGGGGAGAGTGGCCGCGGGAGCCGCCCGAGATTACCCCGGGAGCTTTCGAAGTCGCCGTTGCGCATGCCGTCTGCAGCCTCACTACCGGATCGCCCTGCGACGATCGGGATCTCGTACTCATCGGCATCGCCCTGTGCGATCGTCAGGTCCGGGATACGGTGATCTGGGATGTGCTCTCGGGTGGACGAGGCTCGTTGCAGCATGCAATCTCGGTCTTGGTCGAGGCGGTCCGCTGTGCCCCCACGCACTACGTCGCACCCCTGGCAGCCTGCCTAGGCCTGTTCCACTGGCAGTCCGGCGACGGGATCCGCGCCGGCCTCGCCATCCAGAAGTCGTTGGACGCCGATCCGGAGTATTCCTTCTCCCAACTGCTCATGCGGTGCCTCTCGCAGGGGGTCTCGGCTGAGGAGTGGTGGGCAGGCCTCCGGCTCATCGGTCGGGACCGCTGTGCTGGGCGCTCATGACACCGGTAGGGATGAGAACGAGGGGCACGTGTGCGAGGCCGCCCCGGTGATGCGCTATCTTCTTCCGCAGGTCATGAGTGCCAGCGTTTAGCCCCGGCTTGCTGGCCGGCAACCCTCCGACCGCGGTGGGGTGCTCCGGGTGAAGACCGGGCCTGGATATCCAGGCAAGCGCGGGTCTTGCACAGGGCAGGGCCTGTGAGTCCTACGTCTGTATGAGGAGTACTCATGTCGAACGGTTGGTCCTTCGAAACACGGCAGATTCACGCTGGGCAGCAGCCTGACGCGGCTACGAACTCTCGCGCCCTGCCGATCTACCAAACCACGTCCTACACCTTCAACGACACGACGCATGCGTCGAACCTGTTCGCGTTGAAGGAACTCGGCAACATCTACACCCGCATCATGAACCCGACGCAGGCTGCGGTCGAGGATCGGATCGCCTCGCTGGAAGGAGGCGTCGGCGCTCTCCTCGTCTCCAGCGGCCAGGCTGCCGAAACCCTGGCGATCTTGAACATCGCCGAAGCAGGAGATCACATCGTCTCCAGCCCGAGCCTGTACGGCGGCACCTTCAACCTCTTCCACTACACACTGCCGAAGATGGGGATCGAGGTGTCCTTCGTGGAAGATCCCGATGACCTCGACTCCTGGCGGGCAGCGGTACGCCCCAACACGAAGGCGTTCTTCGGGGAATCGATCTCCAACCCGAAGAACGACCTGCTGGACATCGAGGGTGTGGCCGGAGTAGCCCACGAGCTTGGTGTTCCGCTCATCGTCGACAACACCGTCGCGACCCCGTTCCTCATCCGTCCCTTGGAGTGGGGAGCCGATGTCGTCGTGCATTCCGCGACGAAGTACATCGGTGGTCATGGCACCGCCGTGGCCGGGGTCATCGTGGATGGCGGATCCTTCGACTATGCCCAGTATCCGGAGCGGTTCCCGAACTACAACGAACCGGATCCGAGCTATCACGGGCTGGTCTATGCGCGAGATCTCGGTGTGGGTTCGGCGTTTGGTGCGAATGTCTCGTTCATCCTGAAGGCACGGGTGCAGTTGCTCCGCGATCTCGGCGCTGCGGTGGCGCCGTTCAATGCCTGGCTGCTCGCCCAGGGGCTGGAGACGCTGAGCCTGCGCATGGAGCGGCACGTGTCGAATGCGAAGAAGGTGGCCGAATGGCTGGACCGTCATGATGAGGTGCTGTCCGTCAACTACGCCAGCCTGCCGAGCAGCCCCTGGCATGCCCTGGCGACGAAGTATGCGCCGCTGGGATCGGGCGCGGTGCTGGCCTTCGAGATCAACGGCGGGCTCGAAGCAGGAACGAAGTTCGTGGAGGCGCTGGAACTGCACAGCCACGTGGCGAATATCGGCGACGTGCGCAGTCTGGTCATCCACCCTGCATCGACAACCCACTCCCAGCTGAGCCCAGAGGAGCAGGCCGCGGCCGGAGTAACCCCGGGACTAGTGCGTCTCGCTGTCGGCCTGGAGGGAATCGACGACATCCTCGCCGATCTCGAGGCCGGTTTCCGAGCGGCGAAGACCGCCTGAGTAGCCACCAACCGAGGATCATGGCGTCTGACGTGTCGCGCGAATTCGGCGGACCGATCGACTACAG
This sequence comes from uncultured Bifidobacteriaceae bacterium, assembly GCA_964626275.1. Taxonomy (GTDB): domain Bacteria; phylum Actinomycetota; class Actinomycetes; order S36-B12; family S36-B12; genus M55B157. The sequence continues at coordinate 11,824 of CAZVCZ010000001.1, forward strand.
CGGTCCCCCTCCCGCCAGTGCCGCCTGGCGCGAGGGGGATCCGGTCGGAGATCGCAGGTTCCTCGACGTCGGACCGCTTACGACCCAATCGGGCTTCACCTTCCCCGAGATTCGGGTGGCCTACGAGACCTGGGGAACCTTGAATGCGGATGGCTCGAATGCTGTCTACATCTGTCATGCCCTGACCGGGGACTCCCACGTAGCCGGACCTGCAGGACCCGGCCACATCACCGAAGGATGGTGGGAGGAGCTCGTCGGTCCCGGGCGACCCCTCGACACAGACCAGTGGTTCGTGGTCTGCGCCAATGTGCTGGGCGGGTGCCAGGGAACAACAGGCCCGGCCTCGACCGCGCCTGACGGACGACCTTGGGGGAGCCGCTTTCCCGTGGTGACCGTGCCCGACATGGTGGAAGTCGAGCGGAGGGTCGCCGACGCTCTCGGTATCGATCAGTGGGCGTTGATGCTCGGCCCATCCTTGGGTGGGATGCGTGTGCTCGAGTGGATGGTGGCGCATCCCGATCGGGTCAAGACCGGGCTGCTGTTCGGCACGACCGCTGCTGTGACCGCCGACGAGATCGGCATCCACCAGGTCCAGATCGAGTCGATCCTGGCCGATCCCGCGTTCCGGAATGGCGACTACTACGACGCGAATGACGGTGCGGGACCCCACCGGGGGATGGGTTTGGCCCGGCGCATCGCGCACATGTCCTATCGGACGGAGTCCGAACTCGACCTGCGTTTCGGCCGCTCCCCACAGGGGGAGGAGGACCCGCTCCAGGGTGGCAGATTTGCCGTCGAGTCGTACCTCGATCACCACGCTGACAAGCTGGCTCGCCGCTTCGATGCGAACACCTACGTGGTCCTCACCCGAGCGATGAGCCTGTTCGATCTCGGAGAAGGGCGAGGCGGAGTGGATGCGGCCCTGGGACAGATCACCGCACCCCTCATCGTGGTGGGTATCGATTCCGACCGACTCTTTCCGCTTCGCCTCCAGCAGCGGATCGCCGACCACGCGCCTGGCTCTCGTGGCCTGGAGATCTTGAGATCGCCCTACGGACATGATGGTTTCCTGGTGGAGGGCGAACAGGTCGGTTCCTTCGTTCGGCAGGCACTGTCCCTTCCCTGCGGCACCTGACAGCCACAGGTTGTGACGGCTGTCCACAGTTTCCGATTTCAACGAGACACACCCCCGGGGAGTCGACCTACTCTTCCGCCATGGTCCATTCCGCAGCGAGGCAGAAGCGTGGAGTGCTGGCCCTCGGTGTCATCGTGGGCGTGCTCCTCGCGCTCGTCATGAGTGGCGGTTCGCCCGTGCAGGCCCGCGACGTGATCGGTGACGACGAACGGGATCTCTTCGTCGGAAGTGGATCGCTGCTGTTGCCCATCTCGATGCCCCGTCCCGGTCGGGAGGGAGCGGCGGACTGCCCGGGCTGCGAGTGGAAGGCGACCCTGGCGTGCGATCCGGTGTCACCCACGGCCTGTCGAGGCGCGGCGCGACTGTGCCCAGACCATCATTTCTGGTTGCGCATCTCCCTGCGGCGTCCCGGCGGTGCCTGGCAGGACATAGGCTCGGATTGCTTCACCCCCGGCGGACCGGCGTCCCGTGATCGGGTGGAGATCCTCATGAAGGACATGGCGCTTCGAGGAGTGCCGGCCCTGGCGCCTAGCCATCAACCGGCAGGCGGGGTACTGCCGCATCTGCCCGTCGCTTTCGACTCGGGTCAGCCCGGGGGGACCCTGTCGTGGCAGTGGTCGATTCTGGGGCTGCCGGTATCGGTGTCCGCAACTCCACGATGGACCTGGCGAATGGGATCTACCGTCTACTCCACCACTGAACCGGGCGGGTCGTGGCCCGACGCCTCGGTGACTCACACCTATCGATACGAGGGTGCCCACGATGTCGAGGTCGCGACGGTGTGGACGGCGACCTACATGGTGGGCGATCTGGGGCCCCTCATCGTTCGCCAGCCGGTGACCCAGTCCCAACGGTTCGCCGTCGAAGTGGGGGAGGCTCGCGCCGTTCTGGTTCGGTGAGCCTGGGTGGGACACGCTGCGGGCGGCATGCGACACTAGGCGGGCCCGAGAGGGCACCGTGCCCGGTCTGGTCCGCAAGGACTTGACTCGGGCCCTCTTCATGGGGCTACGTGTCCTCTCGATACGTGGTACCGCCGAACGATGGAAGGATCTGCTGGTCTGATGTCACCATCCCGCAGCACTGCAACAAAGTCCCCGGCGAAGAAGGCCCCCGCGAAGAAGACTGCGGCGAAGAAGGCCCC
>CAZVCZ010000001.1:14199-65748 GCA_964626275.1 uncultured Bifidobacteriaceae bacterium
CAAAGTCCCCGGCGAAGAAGGCCCCCGCGAAGAAGACTGCGGCGAAGAAGGCCCCAGCGAAGAAGGCCCCCGCCAAGAAGGCCCCCGCCAAGAAGACCACCGCGAAGAAGTCTGCCGCCGCGAAGGCGCCCGCCAAGAAGACAACCGCTGCGAAAGCCCCCGCGAAGAAGGCTCCGGCGAAGAAGACGACCGCTGCGAAGGCTCCGGCCAAGAAGTCCACCCCCGCCAAGGTGTCCGCCAAGAAGACCGCCGCGAAGAAGGCTCCCGCCGCGGCGAAGTCGGCAGCACCTGCGAAGAAGGCCGCAGCGAAGAAGACAACGACGACGGCAACGGGACCCAAGGTCGAGGCCAAGGCAGAGAAGAAGTCTGCGGCGAAGAAGGGGGCAGCGTCGACTGACGAGGCGCCAGCAGCGGCAGCGTCCGGTGATGAGCCTGACTTGAAGGAGGCTGCGGGCCTCGAGGCCGAGCTCGAGGCCGATCTCGCCGAGGATCTCGCGGCCCTCGAGGCTGAAGGCGAGGACACCGCTGCGGCTGGACAGAGCGAGGAGATCGTCCTGTCGGATGTCGATGACACCGATGAGCCGGTCCAGCAGGTCACCCAGGCGGGAGCAACCGCTGATCCGGTGAAGGACTACCTGAAGCAGATTGGCAAGGTCCCGCTGCTCAATGCCGAGCAGGAGGTTGAACTGGCCAAGCGAATCGAGGCCGGCCTGTTCGCCGAGGAGAAGCTGAACTCAGGGGTCAAGATCCCAGCCAAGCTGCGCGCAGATCTCGACTGGATCGCCGAGGATGGACGCCGCGCGAAGAACCATCTCCTCGAGGCCAACCTGCGCCTCGTCGTCTCCCTGGCGAAGCGCTACACCGGACGAGGCATGCTCTTCTTGGATCTCATCCAGGAAGGCAACCTGGGCCTGATCCGAGCGGTCGAGAAGTTCGACTACACGAAGGGCTACAAATTCTCCACCTATGCCACCTGGTGGATTCGCCAGGCGATCACCCGCGCCATCGCCGACCAGGCCCGCACGATCCGTATCCCGGTGCACATGGTCGAGGTGATCAACAAGCTCGCCCGCGTTCAACGGCAGATGCTGCAGGACCTCGGCCGGGAACCGACTCCAGAAGAGTTAGCTGCCGAACTCGACATGACTCCGGAGAAGGTCGTCGAGGTTCAAAAGTACGGTCGCGAACCGATCTCGCTCCACACTCCGCTCGGTGAGGACGGCGACAGCGAGTTCGGCGACCTCATCGAGGACTCCGAAGCCATTGTGCCGAGCGACGCGGTTTCCTTCACGCTGCTGCAGGAACAGTTGGAGTCCGTTCTCGACACCCTGTCCGACCGCGAGGCAGGAGTGGTCCGGATGCGATTCGGCCTGACCGACGGCCAGCCCAAGACCCTCGACGAGATCGGCAAGGTCTACGGGGTGACGCGCGAGCGAATCCGGCAGATCGAATCCAAGACCATGTCCAAATTGCGCCACCCGAGCCGATCACAGGTGTTGCGCGACTACCTCGACTGAGGTCCTTCAGGCCTGGGGCTCCTCAGCGAACACATCAGGCTTCGGCTGCGGGGACCTCGTCGCCGAGCCGGTGCGTCTCGTCGGTGATGTCAACGGCCTGGCTGCGCAGTGAATCGCTGTGGCGGTTCCAGTGGTGGCTGCAGAACATGAGCTCACCACCACCAGCGAGGACGACACGGACGTATGCCTGAGCGCCGCACCGATCGCAGCGGTCAGTGGCGTCGAGAGCACTGCTGGGAGCCAGGGTTGGCATCGTGATCCTCCCGTGTCGTCGAGGCTGTCTCCTTAGAGGGCGGCGCCCTCATGAGCCCTAACATTGTCACACCCCTCTGACATTCCCGCGCATCGAGCCCGGGCGCGTCGGCGTGGCGGTGATCTCGGTCACATGAGGGTTCGAGATAGCCTGACGGGCACGATGAGTCCACGATCAGCAGCCAGTTCCCGAACGCGATCCGCCAAGGGTGACGGTGGTGCCTACAGCGCCCGCGATCTCGCCGTCCTGGAGGGTCTCGAGGCCGTCCGCAAGCGCCCTGGCATGTACATCGGATCGAATGACGGCCGGGGCCTCGCCCACTGTCTGTGGGAGATCGTCGACAACGCGGTCGACGAGGCGATGGGGGGCTGGTGCACCACCATCACGGTCACCATGCACCCCGACGGATCGGTCGAAGTATCCGACAACGGCCGTGGCATCCCCGTCGATATCGAGCCGAAGACCAAGCTCAGCGGCGTCGAGGTGGTGATGACCAAACTGCACGCGGGTGGGAAGTTCGGTGGTTCCTCCTATGCCGTGTCCGGTGGCCTGCACGGCGTGGGCGCCTCGGTGGTCAACGCCCTCTCCTCACGCCTCGATGTCCGGGTCGATCGGGGTGGCAAGTCCCACGCGATGTCCTTCCGCCGGGGTTTGCCGGGGAACTTCGATGGTGATGGACCCGATGCAGGCTTCACTCGTAAATCAGGGCTGTCCGTTGTGGGCAGCACGCCGCGAAAGCGCACCGGCACCACGATCCGTTGGTGGGCGGATGCTCAGGTCTTCACCAAGGATGCCGATTACGACCTGGAGGCCATCCGGCAGCGGTTGATCCAGACATCGTTCCTCGTACCGGGTCTCTCAGTGACGATCGATGATCAGCGCCCCGGAGGATCGACGGAGACATTCCTGCATAAGGGTGGCGTCGTCGAGTACGTCACCCAACTGGCCGCAGATGATCCTGTCACCGGTGTCATCCACCTCGTCGGGTCTGGGCACTTCACCGAAACGGTTCCGGTGCTCGATGCGCAGGGCCACCTGGATTCCACCGACGTCGAACGCGAGTTGAAGGTGGACATCGCCCTGCGTTGGGGCAGCGGCTACGAGACCGACTTACGCACCTTCGTGAACGTCATCGCCACCCCTAAGGGAGGCACGCACCTGTCGGGATTCGAGCGAGGGCTCGTGAAGGTGCTCAACGAGCAGGCGAAGGCTCAGCGGGTACTCAAGGCGAGTGAACCTCCTTTGATCAAGGAGGATGTGCTCGAAGGGCTCACCGGGATCGTCGCCATTCGCGTCCCGGAGCCACAGTTCGAGGGCCAGACCAAGGAGGTTCTGGGTACTCCCGCTGCGAGCCGGATCGTGTCCCAGGTCGTCACCCGCCAGTTGGCAAGCTGGTTGACCAAGCCACCGCGGGGTGAGAAGGCCAACGCGAAAGCGCTGTTGGAGAAGGCGGCCAACGCGATGCGGGCGAGGGTGGCTGCACGCACCCAGCGCGATACGCAGCGGCGCAAGACGGCGTTGGAATCCTCTTCGCTGCCGGCGAAGCTCGTCGATTGCCGCAGTGACGACGTGGAACGCAATGAGCTGTTCATCGTCGAGGGTGACAGTGCGCTCGGGACGGCGAAACTGGCGCGCGATGCCCAGTTCCAGGCCCTGCTTCCCATCCGCGGGAAGATCCTCAACGTTCAGAAGGCGTCCCTGTCCGACATGCTCGGCAACGCTGAATGTGCCTCGATCATCCAGGTGATCGGTGGGGGATCGGGACGCAGTTTCGACCTCGACTCAGTTCGTTACGGGAAGATCATCATCATGACCGATGCGGATGTCGACGGTGCCCACATCCGTACGCTGCTGTTGACGCTCATGCATCGGTATCTCCAACCCCTGCTCGCCGATGGACGGGTGTACGCCGCAGTGCCACCGCTGCATCGAATCGAGGTTCCCGGACAGGGGAGCAAGCCGGGAGAAGTTCGCTATACCTATTCCGATGACCAGATGCGATCGATGATCAAGGATCTGGAGAAGAAGGGGAAGCGCTGGAAGGATCCCATCCAGCGCTACAAGGGTCTCGGTGAAATGGATGCCTCCCAGTTACGCGAGACGACGATGGCAGTCGGGAGTCGGTCCCTGCGGCGGATCGGCGTCGGCGATGCTGCGGCCGCCGCAGAGGTCTTCGAACTGCTGATGGGGACGGATGTCGCGCCTCGTCGTGAATTCATCGTAGGGTCAGCCCGGGGTATCGAGCGAAGCCGTATCGACGCCTAGGGAGGCGATCATGGGTGCAGACACGACCGGGCTGCGAATTGCCATCGTGGGAGCCGGACCCGCGGGCATGTACGCGGCCGATGCCATCGTCGCCCATGATGACCTCCCCGATGCCCATGTCGATGTTTTCGATCGTGTCCCCACACCGTTCGGTCTGGTGCGCTACGGGGTGGCACCGGATCACCTGAGCATCCGGTCGGTCCGCGACACCCTCGACCGCTATCTCGACGAAGAGCGCATCCGATTCTTCGGCGGAGTCCAGATCGGGCCCCGCGATCAAGGTGGTGCGTTGAGCCTCGAGGAGCTGCGCGATCACTACGACGCGGTCGTCTTGACCTATGGTGCGTCGTCCGATCGCAGTCTTGGCATACCTGGTGAGGATCTACCGGGAAGCATCTCTGCCACGGAGTTCGTCCGCTGGTACACCGGTCACCCGGACACTGCGCCGGATGCTTTCACCGAGCTTCTGACGAACGCGCGTACCGCGGTCATTCTCGGTGTAGGGAACGTCGCGGTGGACGTGACTCGTGTGCTGTGCAAGTCGAGAGCCGAACTCGACCACACGGACATGCCCGCACACGTGCTGGCGGCACTCGAGGCGTCAGGAATCGAGCACGTCCATCTCATCGGTCGGCGCGGACCGGCAGAGGCCTCGTGGACCACGAAGGAGTTGAAGGAGCTCGGCGATCTGGACGTGACGTCTGTGGAGGTGGCCCCGGGAGCGTTCCCGCTGGGGTCGAGCAGCCAATCCGTGGTGGAGTCCAACAAGGTGGCCGCTCGCAATGTGGCGGTCATCGAAGGTTGGCTCGACCTTCCTCCACGTTCGACGCCACGCCATCTGACCGTCCGCTTTCTCGCTCGTCCGGTCCGCATCATCGGTGAATCCCGGGTGGAGGCCATCGAGGTGGAACGCACTCGGATCGGCGACGACGGAACTGTTTCGGGAACCGGTGACGTGGAGACCATTCCCACCGATGTGGTGATCCGGAGCGTGGGATACCGGGGGGAGCCACTGCAGGATGTGCCGTTCGACGAGCGCAGCGGCACCATCATCCACGTCGACGGCAGGGTCATGGCGGGATCGGAGCCGATGCCCGGGGTCTATGTGGCCGGCTGGATCAAACGTGGACCCAGCGGCATCATCGGGACGAACAAGAAGGATGCGGTCGCCACAGTGGAGTCGCTCGTCTCCGACGCCGTCTCCGGAGCACTATCTGGTCGGCGCATCGATACCGATATCGCCGAATCGCTCCAGGCCGATTACGTCGACACGGAAGGTTGGCGACGTATCGACGCAGCGGAACGTGCGTTGGGCCAGGATGCTGGGAAGGACAGGGTCACGATCCACGATCGAGCCCAGGCGATGTCCGTCGGAGTGGCGACCTCCTAGGTCACCGGTCCGGCAGGGCGCTGGCGATCGAGGCGATGGGGTCGTTCATACGTTGGCCTGTGGCGTCTCGCCGGCTTAGTTCAACAGGCAGGGCCACCGGCATGCCGGAGGATGACGCCGCTCGAGCGGGTCCCATCCCCACCCATGCCACGACAAGGGAGTCCTCGTCGCTGCGCAACCGCATGATCCGCACACCCTGGGTGCCGCGACCTTTCCGCGGAACCTCATCGAAGTCGGTGAGCTTGACCGATCCGCTGGCGGTTCCCGGAAGATGGGCGGTCGAGCCGGCCACCGTCGCCACGAGAGTGCCGGGTCCTTCCGAAACGGCAGTTGCATAGAGGACCTGGTCATCACCGGTCAATGTGATACCGGTCATGCCACCGGCGGAGTTGCCTTGGACACGGACGGCGGCGGCGGGGAATCGGAGCATGTTGCCCGACCGGGTAATGATCACGATGTCATCCCCCTCATCGGCTCGGGTCACAGCGACGACGGAGTCGCTCTCCTTGAGACTGATGAGGCTCCAGGAGTCCTTGGAAGAGGGCGGCTCGGTATCGACCCGCTTGACCGTCCCGAGGTCGGTGACGAGCAGGGCCGTCTGAGTGAGCGTGATGAGGCCGACGATGCTCTCCCCGGGCTCGGTATCGACGAGGGCCCCGAGCGGGACACCGCCGGAAAGCGAGGGGGCGTGAGCAGTGGCAGGCAGGCTCGGTAGATCGACGACGTCGAGCCTTATCGCACGTCCTCGGGACGTGACGGCTGCGAGAGTGGCTCGAGTCGATGTGGATAGTGATTGCACGATGAGGTCATGGCTGGATCTCTCATCTGATTCCTCGAACTCCGCAGCGGCGGTGCGTGCGATCAACCCGGTGCTTGAGACTAAGACACGACATGGCTCATCGGGTATGTCCAGTGACGCTGTTGGCGTCTGGACCGTGCCGCCCTCGGACTCCAGCAGCACGGTCCGTCGAGGGGTGGAGTGTGCATCCGAGACCGACTGCATGAGGGCAGCGACCTCGCGACGCAGCGCGACGTCGTCATCGAGGATGGCCGTGAGGGCCGTGATCGTCTCGGAGAGTTGGTCCCGCTCGGATTCGAGTTCGAGGCGAGAGAACTTCGTCAGTCGACGTAGGGGCATTTCGAGGATGTAGGCCGCCTGGGTATCGCTCAGGTCGAACACGGCTGTGAGGCGTTCGCGCGCGGCGGCGGTGTCATCACTGGATCGGATGACAGCGATGACCTCGTCGATGTCGAGCATCGCGATGAGCAGGCCCTCCACGAGATGCAGTCGTTCCTGGGCTCGCTCGCGTCGGAAGGTGCTGCGGCGCCTCACGACCTCGATTCGATGGTTCACATAGACCGAGATCGCCTCAGCGAGCCCGAGGGTGCGCGGTTCACCGTCGACGAGAGCAACGCAGTTGAAGGATTGACTGTCCTCAAGGGGGGTCTTGCGATAGAGCTCGGTGAGCAGTGCCTCAGGATTCACCGTGCTCTTCACCTCGATGACGAGACGAAGTCCGGAGTCGCCATCGGTGAGATCCACGATGTCGGAGATCCCGCTGAGCTTCTTGGCGGACACGAGATCCTTGACTCTCTCGATGATGCGTTCCGGGCCCACACCGGGTGGAAGTTCGGTGATCACGATCCCGCGCTTGCGCGGCGACACCTGTTCGATGCGAGCAGTTCCGCGGACCTTGAACGTTCCGCGACCCGTGAGATAGGCCTCCCGGATTCCCTCGAGACCGACGATGGTGCCGCCCTGGGGGAGATCGGGTCCTGGGACGAACCTCATCAGATCCTCGACAGAGGCCTGCGGATTCAACACCAAATGGTGGGCAGCCGAGAGAACCTCGCCCAGGTTGTGCGAGGGGATGGAGGTGGCCATCCCGACGGCGATCCCTGCTGCCCCATTGACGAGCAGGGAGGGGATCTCAGCGGGAAGTACGAGCGGCTCGGTCTCTCGGCTGTCATAGTTGGGAACGAAGTCGACAACGTCCTCGTCGATGTCCGCGATCATGGCCATGGCCGCGGATGCAAGCCGGCATTCGGTGTAGCGCATGGCGGCAGGGCCATCATCGAGCGACCCGAAATTACCGTGCCCGTCCACGAAGGGCAGCCGTAGTGTGAACGGCTGGGCGAGCCTCACCAATGCGTCATAGATGGCGCTGTCGCCGTGCGGGTGCAAACGGCCCATGACCTCACCGACCACGCGAGCGCTCTTGACATGCCCCCTATCGGGCCGCAGGCCCATCCGACCCATCTGAAAGAGGATGCGTCGTTGGACCGGTTTCAACCCGTCCCGCGCATCAGGTAGCGCACGGGAGTAGATGACGGAGTATGCGTACTCCAGGAAGGATGACCGCATTTCCGAGTCGACATCGACATCGATGATGCGATCCGGTCCCGGGGGTGGTGACTCTTTGGACTTGCGGGCCATGCGGTCGTCGACTTCCCTTCGTTGCTCGTGCGCAAATCAACTGGTGGATAGATCCTGCCCTACGGTTGGGCCCCGACCCCGGTAACGGCGCGCCCTCCGAGCACGTTGGCCTCCGCCAGGCATTCGCTGAAGCTCCGCCCACGTGAGAGTCCGGCCAGGAAGCCCGCGGCGAAGGCATCGCCCGCTCCGGTGGAGTCCACCACCTCGACCCCGATCGCGGGTGAGTGCACACGCTCCTCCCGGTACGCACCCAGTGCCCCCTCGCTCCCGCGCTTGATCACCACCCCCACGTATCGATGATCGCCTTCATGCAGCAGTTCCTCGACAGCCTCATCCGGGTTGGATCGACCGCTCAGAAGCGCGGCCTCATCGTCATTCGCGAAACAGAGGTCGACCCCCGAGGTCCAACGTCGGAACTCCGACGGACCCACGTTTGACAGTGGGCCGGCGGATGCCGCATCCACGCTGATGGTCATGTGTCGACGACGTGCCAGATCCAGGGCACTGAGGGCAGCCATCCGGGAACCGGACTTCAACAGTGAATACCCCGACAGGTGCAGGTGCGCACCCTCGCTGAACGCTGCATCGACCAGGTCGGTGGCGGCAAGACGATCATTCGCTCCGGCATCGGGAAGCATCGTCCGCTCGCCATCGGACTCGACGATCACGATGCACGAACCGGTCGGCTCATGGGTGTCGACCGCGAAGCTCGTTGTGACTCCCAGGCTCGACAATCGCCGCTGAGCGGATCTGCCCAGGTCGTCATTCCCGACACGTGCGATAAGAGTCACATCGCACCCGCGAGATGCGAGCCACGCTGCCGTGTTCGCGGCTGCCCCGCCGCCGTGCATCCGGATCGAGGCTGCGACGTCTGTTCCGCGAACAGGTGAAGAGCCGACCTGGGCCACGATGTCGGCCATGACATCTCCGATGATGATGAACTGTCGGGGAACGGATCCGAACCAGGACACGAGGTCGTTCATGCGGTCGTTCCCGGGGTGGTCCACAGCGATGGGAAAGTCACATCATCACCGTAGTACCCACGGTGGAACCCGGTGATCGCGGACGACGATGCTGGACGGGTACTAGCGTGGTGTCATGGTTGCGTCCACAGGGGATGAACCCGACGGTCTCGGGCAGTATCCGAGCGCCTGGGAGGCTGACGTTGTCCTACGCGATGGACGAACGGCCCGGCTGCGACCGATCAGTCCGGAGGATGCGGAGGGCCTTCGGGAGTTCCATGCCCGCCTGAGTGAACAGACGGTGTACTTCCGATTCTTCGCCCCGCACCCGGAATTGTCCGACGAGGAGGTCCATCGCTTCACCACGGTCGATCACGTCGATCGGGTGGCACTGGTCATCACAGTTCGTCACCGGATCGTGGGAATAGGTCGGTTCGATCGCGTGCAGGACGCTACGGCTGAGGTTGCCTTCGTGATTCGAGATGACTACCAGGGTCTTGGGCTCGGCTCGCTTCTCCTCGAGCATCTCGCCGCAGCGGGCAGAGAGGTGGGGATCGAGCGTTTCGTCGCAGACGTTCTCCCGACGAATGCTCGGATGCTGTCGACTTTCCGATACGCGGGATACGACGTGGTCCAGGGCTACGACGAGGGTGTCATCTCGCTCAGTTTCGACATCGCACCCACCGAGGATTCAGACGGGGTCAGGTTCGCTCGTGAACAAAGACACGAGGCGCGTTCACTCGTTGCCCTGATCCGTCCGGGATCGATAGCGATGGTGGGAGTATCGCGTCGCCCCCACTCGATCGGTTATGCCTTCCTCCGCAACCTGATCACAGGGGACTTCACGGGCAATGTGTACGTAGTCCATCCGGAGGCGAAGCAGATCCTCGGGGTGACCTGCTACCTCAGCCTCGCGGACATCCCTGAGGCCATCGACCTCGTGGTGGTCGCACTTCCAGCGGAGGATGTACCCCGGGTGGTGGACGATGCTGGCAACGTCGGTGCCCGCGCGGTGATGGTCATCTCAGGCGGCTTCGAAAATCCCGCTAGCGCGAGGCGGATCGCCCGATCAGCGCGTGATGCAGGTATGCGCCTGCTGGGCCCCGCATCGCTCGGCCTCGCGCGTTCCGACGCCTCGATGTCGCTAAACGCATCCCTTGTCGCCGATATCCCCGACCGGGGACGCTTCGGATTCTTCTCCCAGTCCGGCGCCCTGTCCCTGGACATCCTGCACCGGATGGCATCCCGCGGAATCACGTTGAGCACCTTCGTCTCAGCGGGGCACCGCGCTGATGTCTCGGGCAACGACCTGCTCCAATTCTGGGAGGAGGACGCCGAGACCGATGCTGTCCTGATGTATCTGGAGACTGTCGGTAATCCACGCAAGTTCGCTCGCATCGCCAGTCGACTCAGCCGACACAAGCCCATCGTCGTCCTACGCACGACCGGTGCTCGGGTGCATCATCCCCACGTCGATCACCCGATCGCCGGGACCGTGCCGATGCGCGCGGTCGATCAGATCGTCAAGGACTCTGGCGTGATCGAGGTCGAGTCGATCGAGCAACTTCTCGACGTGGCCGATGTGCTCGGCATGCGAGGAAGCCTCAACTCCGACCGAGTAGGGCTGGTGGGCAACTCCGAGGCCGTGGAGATCCTGGCCCGATATGCCTCCGAGCAGCATGGACTCCGCTGTGTGGCGCCATCGAGGGTCATGGCACGAGGCATCAATCCACATCAGTTCCGGAGGTATCTGGACGAAGCGATCCGCGACCCTGACGTTGATGTCGTCGTGGCCTTCTATGTCCCGCCGACGGAATCACCGGATGACCGCGTCGTCAGGGACATGATCGCCGAGCTGGGCAGCACGGTGTCGAAACCGGTGATCGCCATCATGCTCGGGTGGGAAGCTGATGCCGTGCGCGAGGCGATGCGCTTGCGCCCGGGTGCAGGTGTTCCGGTCTTCGGTGATGTGGAACATGCGATGGCGGCACTGGGTCGCGTCGTGCACTATGCGACATCGACACGCCTCCACGATGATCCGACGAACATCGAGGAGAGCGAATGGACCGCTCTGTCGGGCTGTGATGCTCCGGGTGTCAGGACCATGCTCAATGCGCACCTGCGCAGGAGCGAGCGGGCACCTGTCGAGGAACTTCCCGGTGCGGACGCGAATTTCCTCCTCGAGGCGTACCGATTGCCCTTGCCGTCGATCAGGGTGAACCAAGGGGACAAGCCCACGGCTCGGATCGAGGGGGTGCGCGATTCCCTCATTGGGCCGGTGGTGTCCTTCGGTCTGTCAGGCTGGATTCCCGAGGCGCTCGGGGATCGTCACTATGCACTAGCACCGATGACATCCACGCAGGCTCGCGAACTCGTGGGCAAGTCCGTCATCACAGACTTTCCGGACTCTGCGGCTGGGGAGGACTCCCCGATCGATCTGGAGAGTCTCGCCGGAGTGGTGCGACGGTGTGCGGCGATCCTGCACGATCAGCCCCTGATCGATCGGATCGAACTCGACGGTCTGGGCCCGGGCCCTGACGGATCACTGGTCCTCGGCACCGCGACGATTACGGTGTCACGACACCGTCGTGGCCCTTCCTGGGAGGCCCGGAGCCTCGGTGTCCTGACTGATGCCGAGTAGGACCAGACTCCGGTCCCTGCCTCATGACAGTGACAGGATGGACCTATGACCGACGCGCCTACCCTTCGGCTGCAACTGCGCTCCGATATCGAACGAAGCGGTTACTACCCGGACCTTGTGGCCGATGCCTTGGATACGGCCCTGGTCGGGGAGCCCCTGGTGTCCTATGTGGTCCACCATGAGGCCGCCTTCGATCGGGACCAGCTGCGACGACACGTCACGGTCCTGGCGCTGACGCCCACCCGGCTGATCGTCGGTCACACAGACGATCACGGCCCTGATGACTCCTGTCCCGAGCCCTACGCATCGGCGTCGACGGAGGCGGTACGGCTCGAGCGCGTGGATTCCGTCGTGGTCACCAGGGTCGTCACCCACCCGGCACGCCACAAGCCTGGTGGATCCACACGGGAATTGCTCATCACGATCGGGTGGGGTGCGGTGAGTCGCATCGATCTCGAACCGGCCGGCTGTTCGGACCCTGCCTGCGAGGCCGATCACGGCTACACGGGTGCCGCGAGCAATGACGACCTTTCCCTGCGGGTCTCCGAGGCAGCGGACGGTCCCGAGGTGGTGGCTCAGGCGCTCACCTTCGCCGCCGCCCTGTCCGAGGCGACGGCTGCCCGGCTGCGATAGTGACCGATCCCCGACGACTCGACACCGGCCCTCAGTTGGCCGATGTCCTGCCGTCGGTCGCTGGAGCCCTGGGAATGCCCGGGGCCTGGGACCCTCTCGATATCGGAGATCGATGGCGGCACATCGTGGTTCTGCTCGTCGATGGCCTTGGAATGGACGCTTTGCATCGCCACAGCGATCTCGCTCCCACCCTGCTGTCGGGACGGGTGGAACGTATCGATGCCCCCGTCCCGACGACCACTCCGACAGGGCTGGGAAGTTTCGGCACTGGCACATCCCCTGGCGTGCATGGTCTCGTCGGGGCCTCATTCCGGATCGAGGGACATCACGGTCTGCTGCATCCGTTGACCTGGAAGGACTCTCCGTCCCCGCGTGTGGTGTCTCCGGGGCAGACGATGTTCGAGCGCATGGATCGCCACGGGATCGCGGTGTCGACAATCGCGCCTCGGCATTACGCGAACTCCGGTCTCACCCGCGCAGCCCTTCGTGGTGGCATCTATCGCGGAGCCGACGGGGTGGGGGAGAGATTGGGGGAGTTGACCTGGCAACGTCACGAACCACGCAAAGCATTGACCTACGTCTATTGGCCGGATCTGGATAGGACGGGCCATGGCCACGGTGTCGACTCCGTCCACTGGAGGGCCGAATTGCAGCACGTGGATGACATGACCCGACGGATCGTCGAGGGATTAGGTGATGATGAGCTGCTGCTGGTGACCGCTGATCACGGAATGGTCGACGTTCCGGATGAACGACGAGTCGATATCGACGATGTGCGAAGTTTGCGGCGTGGCGTCGTTCAGATCGGCGGAGAACCACGGTGCCGCTATGTGTACTGTCGCCCCGGACACGCCGAGGAGGTCGCCGAGACGTGGGGCAGGGAACTGGGGGATCGAGCAACGGTGATGACGCGAGAGGACGCCGTGGCTTCGGAATTCTTCGGCGATGTGGAGGAACACCATCTGTCTCGTATCGGTGACGTCATCGCCTGGGCTGAAGATGACTGGGCGATGACATCCCGCCAGATCGACGAGCGCGTGTCGAACCTGATCGGACAGCATGGCTCGACGTCCGCCGCCGAGCGAGGGATCCCTCTGCTTCGGATCTCTGGAGGTGCCTGTGGCTGAGTTGGTGTTCTTCTCGGGGACGATGGACTGCGGAAAGTCCACGCTCGCTCTGCAAACGGACCACAACCATGCCAGTCGTGGACGTGCCGGTGCGGTATTCACACAGCACGACAGAGCCGGCGCGGCAACCATTTCGAGCCGGCTGGGACTTCAGTCCGACGCCTATGAGGTCCACGCAGATTGGGACTTCCACGACTTCGTCGTCACGGAACTGTCAGCTGGCCGTCGACTGGACTACCTCATCTGCGACGAGGCTCAGTTCTACAGTTCCGAGCAGATCGACCAGTTGGCCGTGATCGTCGACACGCTCGATATCGACGTCTTCGCCTTCGGGATCCTCACGGACTTTCGGACCAGGTTATTTCCGGGATCGGCACGCCTGATCGAATTGGCCGATCGGGTCGAGGTGCTCCAGGTGGCATCGCTGTGCTGGTGTGGTCGGCGTGGCACTCACAACGCCCGAACTGTGGACGGTGTCGTCGTCATGGAAGGTGATCAGGTGGTCGTGGGTGACATTGGCGCCGGCGATGTGAGCTACGAGGTTCTGTGTCGTGACCACCATCGCCGAGGCGTTACCGCCGCTCACTCCATGGCCGAACACCAATCGCGGGAACCTTTGCCGTTCCGCGATGACGATGCGCTATAACGATGCGCGATGACGATGATGGCGCGATGTGAGGCCTAGCCCTCCGAGCTGTCCCCTTCGGCCTGGGAGCCGAACAGAATCTCGTCCCAGGTGGGAACGCTAGCCCGCTTTCCCTTGCGGGTGCGTGGGGGAGCCGAGACAGGCGCTCCCTTGGGCTCGGCATCAAGCGCGTCGGTGCTGGACGGGGACGATGATGACGCCTCCACGGATGCGGACACATCAGAGTCGACCTGGACCTCTGGAATGACCTCCGCTTCAGTCGAGGTGCGCCGGGACGTGGTCGCCTTACGTCGCCGAGGTGAGGGGGCTCCCGCGGAGTCCACAGGCTGGAGGTGACCCTCCGCCTTCGGACCGGCAAGGATGCCCTGGGCCACGGCATCATCGGCCTCCACCCGGGAATCGTGGGGATCGAAGGTCCACGTGGCTACCTGATCGACTGCGCCCGCAGGGGTGGCTGTCAGCACCTGCCAGCGACCGTCCTCTCTAAGCCAGGCATCCCAGCGCACGGATTCGGGAGCAACTCCGGCGGCTTCAGCGGCACTGAGAACGGTCGTCTCCAGGCTCCGGTCACCGAGATGCGAGGAAACCGTGGCGGACTTGGCCTGGTCGGCAGCGAAGGCACGGTCGGCGAGGGGAGGTCCGGAGAAGCGCTCGATGCGATCCTCATCGATGCCCAATTCATCGGCGAGCCCGGACACCGAAGCCCCCGCGCGCAGGCGGGCCTGGATCTCTCGTGGCGTGAGGTTGTCGTTCAGCGTGATCTCCCGTTGGCCGGTGAGGGGACCGTCGAGGCGCATTGCGGCGAGCAGACGCGTGTCGACGGTCAGGGTGTGGTTCCTGCCCCGTGAGTCTGCCAGTCGAAGCTGTAATCCGTCCTCCGACAAGCCGAGGAAGCGCAATTCTGCCATCGCTGCCCCCTCGGGTCGGGTCATCGGTGAGGTCGCTTCCGAGGGCTCATTGTGGTGCATCGTGAAGACGTGCCACACCCTGGGGTGGGGCACCCGCGCAGGGTCATGGTCATGATCGGTGGTTGGCGGCGCGGGTCAGGGTGCCCCGTGCGCTGAACGCCAGGAGGGCCGTGACCAGGCCTGCCGAGGCTGTCAGTGCGTACCCGGCTGAGACGCCTGAGGCATCGACGAGTGAGCCGGCGAACGCCGCCGACATCGCCACACCGACGCCCAGACCGGTGGTGTTCACCCAGGCCAGGGCCTCGGTCAACTGCCCGGGCGCCGAGACGGCTTCCACCAGTTGATTGGTGAGGATCAGGACGGGAGCGACGATGAACCCGGCGAACACGGCGATGATGGACAACCCGACGATGCTGCTGATGAAGGGGAACGGGAGAGTGGCGAGGGCGAGGAGGGCTGCGGCAATGACCAGGGTTCGAATCGGGCGGTCATCTCCGTAGCCTCGAGCACCGAAGAGGACGCCCCCCACCAGTGAACCGAAGGCGTAGAGAGCGAGGATCACGCCCGCGGCGCCGGGCTGACCAGCAGCAGCAGCGGCGGCTACCGTCACGATTTCCAGGGAACCGAACACCGAGCCCAGGGCGATCATGATGAAGGTCAGGACGATCAACGCCGGACTCTTGATCGCGCTGGGTTGGCCCGTGTCCTGCGGATGAGCCGGCGGCTCGCTTCGTCGTTGGCTCACCAGGAGCAGGGAACCGGCGAACACCAGCAGGGTGGCCGCGATCAGCGGTGCGGCAGGCGCGACGAGGAGGGCGAGGATCGTCGCAAGTGGGGGACCGGTGACGAAGATGACCTCGTCGAGGATGCTCTCCCATGCGAAGGCGGTCTGCAGACCCTCCCGGCCGCGGAGCGAGTGCACCCATCGAGCTCGGACTAAGGACCCGCTGGCCGGCTGGGTTGCGCCTGCCAATGCGGCGGTCAGGATGAGTGCGACCAGCGGCCATTGATCGCCCACTCCGACCACGAACAGCACCAGGCTCGGCACATGAACGGCGAGGATGATCATGACCACGAGCCGCTGCCCCCACCGATCCACATATCGGGCACCGAGTGGAGTGAAGAAGGCCGACGCGATGACATAGGAGGCGGTGAGGATTCCCGCCCGGCCGTATGCACCGTCTTGCGCGCTCACGAGCAGGACGATGCCCAGGCCGATCATCGAGATCGGTAGTCGAGCGATCAGTGCCGCCAGGCTGAACCCGAGCGCCCCCGGGGTTCTCAGCACCCTGACGAAGGGTCTCGCGAGCGCCTTCACTCACTTCTCCTCGTCGGTGTGGTCGATGCCGCCGTGAGCCGGCGACTCCGACTGCGCGCGAGGCTCGTGGGAGGCTGTTCAGATGCCGGACACGCCATCAGCGGAACTGCAGCATATCGCTGCAGACATCGCCCGTCGGGTGGGCTCCTTCCTGATGCGGGACCGACCCCGTGAACTTTCCACTAGTACCAAATCCTCTGATACGGACGTTGTGACGGAGATGGATGCGGCAGCGGAGCGCATGATCACCGAATACCTGCGCGATCGTCGACCAGGTGACGGGTTGCTCGGCGAGGAGGGGGCACGTGCGACCTCCACCACGGGGGTCTCCTGGGTCATCGACCCCATCGATGGAACGACGAACTATCTCTATCGGTTGCCGATGTGGACGGTGAGCATCGCAGCGAGTCAGGCCGGCCGCGTGGTCGCGGGAGTCGTCTACGCCCCGCAACTGGACACGTTGTTCGCTGCCATCAGAGGGGGCGGCGCCTGGCGCACCACCCTCGACGGTACGGTCCCGCTGCACTGTTCGGGGCAGAGCGATCTCGGCTCTGCGCTCATCGCCACCGGTTTCGGCTACACCGTCGAGCGTCGCCGTCGCCAGGGAAACCTCGTCGCTGGATTGCTGCCTCGGATCCGCGATATTCGCCGCGGTGGTGCCGCTTCGCTCGACCTGTGCTGGGTGGCGCAGGGGCTCACCGACGGCTACTACGAAGAGGGTCTGCGGCCCTGGGACATCGCGGCGGGAGCACTGATCGCAGAGGAGGCGGGAGCTCGAGTCGTCATGCTGGATGAGCGAGCCTGGGAGCCTCTGGACGACAGCGGTGGCGAATCGGACACTCTCGTAGCCAGCGCGCCGGGCATCAGTGGGGCACTCCGCGAGGAACTGCGACGACTCGCACAGGGAGGTCCTGAGAAGCCCTAGTCCAGGCGGCGTAGATCCTGGCGATACCAGTGGGAGTTGCGGACGTAGATCCCCACGGCGGAGGCGATCATCTCCGGATCCGGAGGCGTGGCCACGATCCGAGCAGGCACCCCACGAGCCTGCTGAGAAGCCGGAACCTCGAGTCCCGGAGGAACGAGCGCCTGGGCCGCGACGAGGGCGCCCGGCCCGACCGTGGCGCCCTGCAGCACCACCGATCCGGAGCCGATGAGGCTGTCGGAGTGGACAGTGCACCCCTCGAGGTGAACTCGATGACCAATGACGCAGCGGTCATGGATCACGGTGTTCCATGTTGCGGTGCAGTGGATGATCGTGCCGTCCTGGATCGACGTCTGGGAGCCGACGATGATGCTGCCGTGATCGCCCCGGAGCACCGCTCCCGGCCACACTGAAGACTCGGGTCCGACCGTCACGTCCCCGATGATCACCGCGTCGGGGTGAATGAACGCTGTCGGGTCGATCGTCGGCTCACGATCCGATATTGCATACAGCGGCATGGCAATCCTCGTCTGCTGTCGAAGAGTCGGAAGTCAGGACCGACCGATCATGGCACGGCCCATCTCCCGAGCCTGATCGGACTCTGACGGGCTCGGGCGAACCTGGATGCGCCGTGTCAGCTTTCGTGAGGCACAATGATCGCCCGTCGGGGGGTTCTGCGTGGATGGGCATCCGCTCAGGACCCGCGGCGGACCCAACGCGACGAGATGGAGAGTGGACGCATAAGCCATGGCCACCGACTACGACGCACCACGCAAGACCGACGACGAACTCGCCGAGGAGAGCCTCGAGGAGCTCAAGGCGCGCCGTGTGGACAAGGCTGCCTCGACGGTGGATGTCGATGAGGCGGAACTTGCCGAGAACCTCGAGTTGCCGGGAGCGGATCTCTCCGATGAGAGCCTCACGGTGCGAGTCCTCCCACGCCAGGCAGATGAGTTCACCTGCTCGTCCTGCTTCCTCGTCCACCACCGCAGCCAGCTGGACCACGAGGGCAAGAATGGACCCGTCTGCACCGACTGCGCCTAGCGCACCGGCTCGGATCTCCCCAGGTGTGCAGGCGCACGCGGGGGCTTAACCCTTCGGCTCCAGGATCCGACGAGACACCCGCTGCACGACGAGTTCGAGGACAGCACCCGTCGTCGCGGAGAACAGGGTCCAGACCAGGGCCCTGCCGAACGGAACGCTCGGGTCCTCGGCACGTGGAGGCTGATGCCCGGTGATGCCCCGGTAGACCGCATTCAGCACCGGCCGCGCGGCCATGCTCACGCCCATCGCGGCGATGCCTGCGACGGCACCCACGAGGAGGCTGCCCTCCTCGGACGTGGTGTCGGTCTCGGTCTCCGCGCCCTCGGCGATGCTGTCGATGTCGGATGTGCTCATAGGTGCTCCCTTGGCTCAAGGCAGGTGTGGCGTCGGTCGGGACGCATCGTCGTCGAGAACGACGCTATCGCACGGCAGGGTCCTGCAGACCCAAAGCATCGAGGACGTCGAACGGATGACGGCTGGAGATCAGCCAGGCGCTGTGCGGGTCGGCGGGATCGTCCACTTCGATGAGGACGGACTGATCGGTGGACCACATGCGAACCAACGTGAATAGATCAGCCGGCCCCTGGCGCAGAGCACGTCGCGTCTGCTCTCCATCGAGGGAGGTACCCCGGGTGAGGACATCTCGCGGGATTCGAGCCCGTCCTGCTCGCAGGGTGTCCTCGGTGACCTCGATCAGTGGCGTCGTCGCGATCATCCCGATCAGGGCGAGGGTGAGTGCCACGACCCAGACCGCACCACCGATGAGCAGCCCATACGCGGCGCCGTAGGCGATCGCGAGCACGGTGGGCAGCGACAGGGCGCCGACCCATGCCCAGGCCCCAGGCCACAGCCGCTCGCGATACATGACCACAGCCTGTCAGGGGATGACACGCTACCCACGGGGTAGGGTCTCGAAGGGTGCTGAGTACGAGTCGCCGGGTGTGTCTACACCAGGTTCGGCAGATGAGGCGGAGGTGAATGGGTGGCCCTATCCGATCGGGTCGATGTCCTCATCGAGGTCCTCGACCCCGACCTGGGAGTGCCGCGTATCGCACACCCCGGTGACGCGGCTGTGGACCTGCGATCTCGAGAGGACCTCGACCTCGCACCGGGCGAGCGTGGCGCGGTGGGCACCGGAATCGCGATCGCCCTGCCCGCCGGTTTCGCCGCGTTCATCCACCCCCGTAGTGGCCTGGCGTTGAACCACGGCCTGACGATGGTGAATGCTCCCGGGACCATCGACGCTGCCTATCGGGGGGAGATCAGGGTGATCCTGCTCAATACCGACCAGACGGCACCGATCCGAATCTCCCGGGGCGATCGGATCGCGCAGATGGTGATCCAGCGTGTCGTCGAGCCGATCTTCCACGAGGTGCGCACGCTGCCCGGAAGCCATCGGGGTGATGGTGGCTTCGGGTCGACAGGTGTCGCGACGAGTGCAGAGTAGGTGCGCTGCGGCACCGGCTGAGACACCGGGAGAGGCGGAGAGGCAGAATCGGGTTGGCGTCGTCACACCGTTGACGGCCGAGAAGGGTGAGAGATCGTGATCTTCCGCAAGAGGCAATCCGGTGACGACGCCGGCCCCGAACTCGTTGCCGAGGAGGCCATCGAGGCCAACAGCGACGGGGACGCAGCCGTCCTCGAGGCATCGGCGACCGAGGCATCATCGGCTCGTGCTGGCGGCCCCTGGGACAGGTCGGAGGTGGAAGACGTCGAGGATCGGATCGACCTCGGCGCTCTGCTGGTGGCGGGTGTGCCTGGTCTGAGCATGCAGGTGCAGGTGGACGAGAATACGCAGCGCGTCACGATGGTCACGCTCATCCTCGAGGATGCAGCGGTGCAGATTCAGGCCTTCGCCGCTCCTCGCTCGGCAGGCATCTGGGAGGACGTGCGACGCCAAATCTCCGGATCGATTTCGGGTAGCGGTGGACTGGTAGAGACCGCGGAGGGGCCCTTCGGTCTGGAATTGCGTGCACGCGTCCCGGGGCCTGACAAGAAGCTCCAACCGGCGCGATTCGTTGGCGTCGACGGACCTCGCTGGTTCCTGCGCGGACTCTTCCTCGGTAGTGCGGCGAGCCCGGATGGTCACGCGGGTCTCACCGACGTCTTCGCGAACATCGTCGTGGATCGCGGTTCAGAGGCCATGCCGTCGGGCGAACCCCTACCGTTACATCTTCCACCTCAGGACCCACCCGCCGATTCGGCGGAGGCCGATCCGGCGACCTGATGTCGGTTAGCCGAGGGTGGCGAGGAAGCCCCTCAACCGATCAATGACACGAGGGTGGGCGAACCCCGTCTCAGTGAGTTCGGTCAACTCGATGTCGACCGCGTCGCTGTGAGGGAGGGCATCCGCCCATGCATGAGCGATGGCGGCGGGATGCAGGGCGTCTCCGGTCACGGCAATGACGAATGTCGGAACTCCCACGGCATTCAGTTCTTCGACAGTGGGGGCCTGCTGACGGGCTGCGGTGATAAGTGCCGACGAGAGGACTGACGGGTCGTATTGAGCCCAATCCGCGGCCAGGGTCGTAGGAATCCATCGCAGCGGGGCAGGCGTCTGCGACTCGATTCGACGCAGCGTTTCGGCTACTCCGGATGTCGCAATCTCGCGTCCGGTCGACAAGGTGACCTGAGCCGTGTGATCGGGAGGTCCGAGCCAGGCCGGCATCGCCACTATGGCATATCGAGGCCACTTCGCCGGATCGGTCCGCAGGAGGGTGGTCATCGCCCCATGCGCCCCCAGGCTGATTCCACCGATCGCCGATGATGCCCCGCAGCCCCTGGCCAGGTAGCGCTGACCGATCGCGCTCAGGCGCTGCACGTCGCCTGATCGGTCCTCGTAGCAGGTGAGGTGAACCGACTGATCCCAGCCGAGTCTGAGCAGTGTTCCTAGCATTCTCTCAGCGGTAGAACCGGAGGAACCGGCGCCGTGGAAGAGCAGGGCACGCGGCCGAAGGACACGGCTCCAGGGGTCCGAGGCTTCCACGAGACCCCATCGTCGCAGGTCGGTTCAACACTGTCGTTCTGCCCAGGATGATGAATATGCGTCCCCATCCGAATACTGTGGTGGTATGACCGGCTGGATCAGACGTCTCCTGCGTCCTGCTGAAGCTGATGAGGCAACGACCCTGGGCGACAAAGTGACCGAGGCAGGCGCAGACCCCATCTCGGCGTGTCAGCGGGGTAGCCGGGTGAGAGTCTGCGGAACGATCCGAAGCATCGCGGTTCGTCCCCAATCGAGTTCCCCCAGCCTCGAAGCGGAACTCTATGACGGCTCCGGGCATCTGACCCTGATCTGGATGGGGCGCCGGACCATCCCCGGGATCGAGGTGGGGCGCACCCTCATCGCCGAGGGAAGGCTCACCTGTCCTGATGGGCAACCGAGGATCTTCAATCCTGAATACTCCCTGTCCCCGATGGCCACCTCGTGAACCCTGAACACAGGGACACATCCGACTCCGATGGTCGTGAGTCCGTCGAATCGGGAGGGGAGCACCACCTCGAGCACGAGACCGTCAAGGATGTCGTCGCGGAGCGAGCTTTACTGGCCCGCGCCATCGGAGGCTGGCGAGGGGTGTTCGACTCCGGTGTTCCCGCTGCGATCTTCGTGACGTCATATCTCATCAGTGGGAGCAATCTCAGCCTGTCCCTGTGGTTGGCCATCGGCGCGGGTGCACTGGTGATGATCTGGCGGTTGGTTCGACGGGAAAGCCTGCAGCAGGTGATTGCGGGTTTCGTCGGGGTGGCGGTATCGGCGTTCGTGGCATCGCGTACTGGACGGGCCGAGGACTTCTTCCTCCCGGGAATCCTCATCAACCTCGCCTACGGATCGGCGTTCTTGATCTCCATCCTGATCCGATGGCCCTTACTCGGCGTGATCATCGGCTTCATCACCGGTGAAGGTCTGTCCTGGAGATCGCAGCAGTCGCTCCGGCGCGCGTACGCCGCGGCGAGTTGGATCTGGGTGGGGGTCTTCTCGCTGCGACTGGTGGTGCAGGTGCCGCTGTATCTCGCCGGATGGGTGGGACCCCTCGGCGTCGCCCGCATCATCCTGGGATGGCCTCTGTTCCTGGCTGCCGCCTATGTCACATACCTAGTACTGCGGCCGGTACTCGCCCGGCACCGTCAGGCGAGCGAGTCCGGTGAGGGGAACGATTCGGACTAGTCGCCAGAATCGGCGAGAAGTCGCTGGAGCGCGGGTTCCTGCTCCGGAGCGCAGACGAAGATCAATTCATCCCCGGCCTCGAGGGTGTCATCGGCAGTCGGGGCGATGACCCGACCGCCACGCACGATCGCAGTGAGAGCGGCATCATTCGGCCACGAGATGGTGCCGACGCGATGGGCTACGACCGGGGACGACGAGGCGAGGGTGATCTCCACGAGGTCTGCCTGTCCCTGCCGGAAGGTGAAGAGTCGAACGAGGTCCCCGACGCTCACGGCTTCCTCGACGAGCGCCGACAGCATCCGTGGAGTGGAGACGGCGACATCAACCCCCCACATCTCGTCGAACATCCACTCGTTCTTCGGGTGGTTGACCCGAGCGACGACACGGGGTACACCGAATTCGGTCTTGGCGAGCAGGGAGACGACCAGATTGACCTTGTCGTCTCCTGTCGCCGCGACCACAACCTGGCAGTTTCCAAGATCGGCCTCTTCGAGCGCGGTGATCTCACAAGCATCGGCGTTGAGCATGATGGCGCCACTCACCGACCCCGGTGCCGCAGCGTGTGCGTCACGGTCGATGACTAAGACTTCATGACCGAACTCGGTGAGTTCCCGGGCGATGCTTCGCCCGACTTTGCCGGCACCGGCAACGACAACCTTCATGCGCCTGATCTCCTCATGAATCCGGATGATCCGGTGGTGGCTGGCTGAGGACTGCCTCAACCGAACGTAGGCGTTCAGATGTCACCAGAACGTGGAGGAGGTCACCAGATTGCAGGACAAGGTTGGACTCTGCGATGTGTGCTCGACCTGTCCGAGTCAGGAATGCCACGCGGGTATCGATGAGTCGTTCGATGGACTCGACGGAGGTGCCGATCCACCGTTCGTGATAGGCCATCTCCAGCAGTTGGACCGTTCCGGTGGCGTCTCGGTACTCGCTTTCGGATCCCTGGGGGAGGAGGCGCCGGATGATCTGTCCCGTCGTCCAGGAGACCGTGGCCACCGTCGGAATACCGAGCCGTTGATAGACCTCGGCGCGACGTGGATCGTAGATTCGCGCCACGACGTTCTCGACGCCATACGTTTCACGGGCGGTACGGGCCGCGATGATATTCGTGTTGTCCCCGCTGCTGACGGCGGCGAAAGCGCGGGCGCGTTCGATGCCCGCGGTCTCCAACGTCTGCCGATCGAATCCCACCCCGGTGACGGTCTCGCCGCTGAACGCGGTGCCGAGTCGACGGAAGGACCGAGCGTCCTGATCCACGATGGACACTGAGTGGCCCTCGCTGTCCAGCTGGTCGGCGAGCAGCGCGCCTACGCGCCCACAACCAAGGATGACGATGTGCACGAAGCCTGACGTTACACTCACGCTCCCCTGGGAGGCGATGCGGTGCTGCCACTACGGTCGCCCTAGCATGGTGCGACGTGCCCGTGGTCGACGCTGCCAAGCGCTTGCTGTTCGGCAAAGCGCTGCGATCGGACGAGGTGGCCCCTCCCCGGTTGCCGAAGTCGATCGCGATGCCGGTCTTCTCCTCCGACGCCATCTCCTCGAACGCCTATGCGACCCAGGAGATCCTCATCGTTCTGGCCCTCGGTGGAGCCACCGCGATCAGTTACGGACTGTGGGTGGCGCTTGCGGTGGTTGTCGTGTTCGCCGTCGTCATCGCCTCCTATCGACAAAACGTACGGGAGTATCCCGGCGGCGGCGGTGATTACGAGGTTGTCTCGAACAACCTCGGGCGTCGATGGGGTGTGACCGCCGCCAGCGCACTCCTCATCGACTATGCCCTGACGGTCGCGGTGTCGGTGTCCGCAGCTGTCGCCAATATCGGATCAGTCGCACCCTTCATCGCCCAGCATTCCGTGTGGTGGGCCCTGGGCCTCATTGTCGCGATCGTCCTGGTGAACCTGCGTGGCTGGGGGAGATCGGGAACCCTCCTCGCCATTCCCACGTACGTGTTCATCCTTGCCATCGTGGGGGTCGTGGCCACGGCGGTCGTGAGGATCATGTGGGGCGAAGACCTACGCGCGCCGAGCGCGGATTGGCAGATTGCGGAGACCGAATCACTGTCGGCACTCGCGCTGGTGTTCCTCGTTGCCCGTGCCTTCTCGTCCGGCACGACTGCACTGACGGGAATCGAGACTGTGTCGAGCGCTGTGCCCACCTTCAAGGAGCCGGCAGGTCGGAATGCTGCCTCGACCCTGGTGATCGCCGGGGTGATCTCCATGAGCCTGTTCATCTCGATCACCTGGCTGGCACTCCATACCGGGGTGACCATCGCCGAGGATCCCGCGACGATCATCGGTCTCCCGGATGGCCAGGCGCAACAAACGGTGATCGTCCAGATCGCCTCCGCAGTGTTCGGCAACGCCACCTTCCTCGTGGTGATCGTCGCCATCGCGACGCTCCTGATCCTTATCGCAGCGGCGAACACATCCTTCAATGGATTCCCCGTGCTCGGTTCGATCCTGTCCCGCGATGGCTATCTGCCCAAGCAACTCCACACGAGAGGTGACCGACTTGCCTTCAGCAACGGCATCCTGGTGCTCGGGGGCTTCGCTGCGCTGCTCACCATCGCCTTCCAGGCGGACCTCAACTCACTCATCCAGCTCTACATCGTCGGCGTCTTCGTATCGTTCACCCTCACCCAGTTCGGCATGGTCCGGCATTGGTCGAAGGTCCTGAGCTCGACTGAGGATGGCGTCATCCGGAGGCGCGCATCGCGCGGGCGAGCCATCAACGCGCTCGGTTTCGTCCTCACCGCCGTCGTCCTTGTTGTCGTGCTGGTCACCAAGTTCAACCGAGGAGCGTGGATCGTCGTCGTCGCACTGCCCGTGCTTGTCGTCGTCATGCTCGGTATCTCACGGCACTATGACCGAGTCCGGGCAGAGATCTCCGTCGGTGACGAAGAGAGCATGGCGCTGCCGGCCCGAGTCCACGGTCTCGTTCTGATTTCTCGGCTGCACCGCCCAGCGCTCCGAGCGCTGGCCTTCGCCCGCGCGACCCGACCGGACACGCTGGAAGCGATCACCGTGAGCGTCGATGGAGAAGAGACCCTGGCGCTGCAGCGGGACTGGGAGCGACGACGTATCCCGGTGACGCTGCGCATCCTGGAGTCCCCGTACCGCGGAATCACCCGACCCGTGATCGATTACGTCCAGCGTTTGCGGCGCGAAGGTCCTCGCGACCTGGTGACGATCTATGTCCCCGAATACGTCGTGGGCCACTGGTGGGAACGGCTGTTGCACAATCGCTCAGGCTTGCGGCTGCGAACTCGCTTGCTGCTGACGCCCGGTGTCATGATCGTGAGCGTTCCATGGCAACTATCGTCCAGCGATGATGCGGCGAAGAGATTCGCCCTCCTCGACGATCTGCTCCTCGAGGAAGAGACCGACCAACCCTGAGTCAGGCGATATCGGCCGGTGAGGATTCGTCGGGGAAGTACGACTCGTGCCACAGGGCGAGCATGAGCAGGACGAAAATCTTGCGCGAGTTGTCGGCAACCCCGGCCACATGGTCCGCTGCCAGCTGTTCGATGTAGTCCATATGCATGATGTCGCTTATCAGGGCACTTCGACGAATGGGTGCGAGCACGGCATCCGGATCCTGGGCAAGCCACACGCGCAGGGGAGTCGGGAACCCGAGCTTGTCCCGCGCCTCCGTCGTGGTGGGCACCCGGCCGCGGAAGGCGCGCCGGAGGATCCACTTCGTGGTGCCGTCGCGGTACTTCAGTGAGTCCGATAGATCAGCGGACACGGCTGCGACCTTGGTGTCCAGATAGGGCACCCTCAGCTCGAGGGAATGAGCCATCGTCATCCGATCCGCCTTGGCCAGGATGTCCCCTCGAAGCCAGAACTCCAGATCGATCAGTTGCATCCGTCGTGATTCCGGAAGATCGGCGTAGTCCGATCGACGCTCCGCGAGTAGGTCATCGGGGATGACGTGCCCCTGCGGATCTGGGTGCTTGAGAAGGCGCGAGACCTCATTGGGCTTGAACACGTAGGCGTTGCCGATGAAGCGCGTCCTCAATGGCGTGGCGACGCGCCTCAGGTAATTCTTTCCGGGGAAGGATCGGGGGATACGTGCGGCGCTTCGCGCGACTCGACTTCCAAGACGCCCTGGGATCCGCCTCACCCGATCCAGATCGATCGGCTCGCGATAGATCCGGTATCCGCCGAACAACTCATCGGCCCCCTCGCCCGAGAGCACCACCGTGACATGTTCTCGGGCAGCGCGGGCGACGAAGTAGAGCGCGACGGCGGACGGATCGGCGACCGGTTCATCGAAAGCCCAGGCGATCGAGGGCAGGACCGACAGATATTCATCGGAGGACACGAGGATTTCGTGATGATCAGTTCCCAGCGAGTCCGCGACCTCGCGAGCCTCCGCGAGTTCGCTGACCTCGTCGAATCCGATGGTGAAAGTCTTCACGGGCTCCACGCCGGCATGACGGCGCTGTTCCTGGACGAGCGTGACCGTGATGGCGCTGTCGATTCCCCCAGATAGAAACGCGCCCACGGGAACGTCGCTGATGACGTGGTGGGCCACCGAGTCCTCGAGTACCTCACGGACGCGATGTCGTTGGAGTTCGGCGTCGTCGCTTCCGCTTCCCTCGAACTCATAGCGGAAATAGCGCTCTCGACGGAATGAGCGGTCATCGAGGTTCACATCGATGTAGTGGCCGGGGGGAAGGGACCGAATACCCTCGAAGAACGTTTCCTCCAGGGGGTTGTACTGGAATGACAGGTAATTGACGAGAGCTGGTCGGTGAACTACCCGAGGAAACTGTGGATCGGTGAGAATCGACTTGATCTCACTGGCGAAGGCCGTGATGGCCGGGGGAGTGAAACCCTCATCGACGGCGTAGTACATCGGCTTGATGCCGAATTGATCTCGGGCGATCAGCATCCGCTGTTCGACTCGATCGACGACGGCAAAGCCGAACATGCCGCGCAATCGGTTGAGGGAAGCGGCAGCCTCATCGAAACCTGAGTGCGCGAAGAGCTTGAGCAGGACTTCCGTGTCACTTCGTGTGGAGAACGCGACACCCTCGGCCGACAATTCGCCTCGAAGTTCCTCGAAGTTGTAGATCTCCCCGTTGAACACGATGCCGAATCGACCATCCTCGGTCCACATGGGCTGGTGGCCGCCGGCGATATCGATGATGGACAGCCGACGCATCCCGAAGGCGAAGGTGTCGGCGACATACTCGCCGGAATCATCGGGCCCACGATGGGTGATGACGTCGAGCATCGGCCGCAGACGCGCCGTCGTCACCTCAACAGGGCCGATCAGACCTGCGACCCCGCACACGGTTCCTCCACTTCCTCGCTCGGCTGCAGCCCGTGCGACGCTAGCACCGGTGACGGCACCGGAGGCGGCGACATGACGTGAGGGCGGTATCTTGACGTCGAGATAATTCGACCTGGGAGGCAGTAGTGGCCAGCGTGAACTCATTCGGCGCCCGTGACGATCTCGTCGTCGATGGACAGTCCTACGAGATCTTCCGTATCGATGCGGTTCCCGGGTACGAGCACCTGCCCTTCACGCATCGGATTCTCCTGGAGAATCTGCTGCGTACGGAGGATGGCGCGAACGTCACCGCTGACCAGATTCGCGCGCTGGGGGCGTGGGATGCACAGGCTGAGCCCCACCAGGAAATCCAGTTCACACCCGCACGCGTTGTCATGCAGGACTTCACCGGGGTCCCCGTGGTCGTCGACCTTGCCACGATGCGTGAAGCCGTCGTCGCCCTCGGCGGTGACGCTGCCGCGGTGGAGCCGCTCGCCCCTGCGGAATTGGTCATCGACCACTCCGTGATCGCCGACTACTTCGCTCGCCCGGATGCCGCGGATCTCAACGTCGCCCTGGAATATGAGCGGAACAGGGAGCGCTACCAGTTCCTGCGCTGGGGCCAGGGTGCGTTCGAGGAGTTCAAGGTCGTCCCGCCCGGGACGGGAATCGTCCATCAGGTCAACATCGAGCACCTGGCGCGCGTCATCATGGCTCGCGGCGGACAGGCCTACCCGGACACCGTCGTCGGCACGGACTCACACACCACGATGGTGAACGGCCTCGGGGTCCTCGGCTGGGGTGTGGGTGGTATCGAGGCCGAGGCCGCCATGCTCGGCCAGCCGGTCTCCATGCTTATTCCTCGCGTCGTCGGATTCAAACTCACCGGAGTCCTGCCCGAGGGTGCGACCGCCACCGACCTCGTCCTCACCATCACGGAGATGCTGCGCAAGTTGGGGGTCGTCGGCGCTTTCGTGGAGTTCTTCGGTGAAGGGGTGTCCTCGGTTCCGCTCGCCAACCGCGCCACCATCGGAAACATGAGCCCGGAATACGGCTCGACAGTGGCGATCTTCCCGATCGATGACGCGACGATCGACTACCTGCGCTTGACGGGACGCTCGGACCACCAGATCGCTCTGGTCGAGGCGTATGCACGCACGCAGGGACTCTGGCACGATCCCGGTCAGGAGGCGCGGTACAGCGAATATCTCGAACTAGATCTCGCCACCGTGGAGCCTTCCCTGGCCGGCCCGAAGCGCCCACAGGACCGTATTCGGCTCGCCGAGGCCCAGGAGGCCTTCCGAGCCGCCCTCCCGACCTACACCGACACGATCCCGCATCCGGTCGAGGTGACGATGGAGGACGGAACCCGCGTCGAGATCGATCATGGCTCCGTCGCCATCGCGGCCATTACGTCCTGCACCAATACCTCGAACCCCTCGGTGATGATCGCCGCAGCCCTGGTTGCGAAGAAGGCGGTCGAGCGTGGCGTGACCCGCAAGCCGTGGGTGAAGACGACCCTGGCACCGGGTTCCAAGGTGGTGACCGACTACTACGACCGGGCCGGACTCACTCCCTATCTCGACAAGGTCGGATTCGATCTGGTGGGTTATGGCTGCACGACCTGCATCGGCAACTCCGGTCCGCTGCCTGAACAGATCAGTGCCGCCGTCAATGCCGAGGGGCTCAACGTCGTGTCCGTCCTGTCGGGCAATCGCAACTTCGAGGGCCGGATCAATCCCGACGTCACCATGAACTACCTGGCCTCTCCGCCCCTGGTCGTCGCGTACTCGATCGCGGGAACCATGGACATCGACCTGCTGAACGATCCGCTCGCGTTCGACCCGGAGGGCGATCCCGTCTATTTGCGCGATCTGTGGCCGACCACCCAGGAGATCGAGGACGTGATCGCGAGCGCGATCGATGAGTCGATGTTCGCCGATCGCTACGCCCACGTCTTCGACGGCGACGAGCGGTGGCGATCACTCCCGACTCCCACGGGAGACACCTTCGACTGGAATCCAGACTCCACCTACGTGCGTCGGCCCCCGTACTTCGAGGGAATGTCCGCGACACCCGCGCCGGTCACCGACATCCGAGACGCTCGTGTGCTGGCCGTTCTCGGCGACTCGGTGACGACCGACCACATCTCTCCCGCCGGGTCGATCAAGGCCGACAGTCCAGCGGGGCGCTATCTGCTCGAGCATGGCGTCGAACGCAAGGACTTCAACTCCTATGGATCCCGCCGGGGCAATCACGAGGTCATGATCCGAGGCACATTCGCCAATATTCGGTTGCGCAACCTGATGCTCGACGATGTCCAGGGCGGCTTCACCCTCGACTTCACTCAGTCGGGCCACCCCCAGGTGAGCATCTTCGACGCATCCGTCGCCTACGCGGCTCAGGACACTCCGCTCGTCATCATCGCCGGGAAGGAGTACGGCTCCGGCTCGTCCCGTGACTGGGCCGCGAAGGGCACGGCTCTTCTCGGGGTTCGGGCGGTCATCGCCGAGTCCTACGAGCGCATCCATCGCTCCAATCTGATCGGTATGGGAGTGCTTCCCCTCCAGTTCATGCCCGGTGATTCCGCCGAGAGCCTGGGACTGACCGGCCACGAGATCATCACCATCAGCGGCGTCGAAGCTCTCAATGACGGCATGATCCGCGAAGTCGAGGTCATCGCGGAAGGCGATGACGGTCGTTCCCATGCCTTCACCGCGATCGTCCGCATCGACACGCCCGGAGAGGCGGACTATTACCGCCACGGCGGAATCTTGCAGTACGTCCTTCGTTCCCTCGCGCGCTGAGGTGTGGTCTGGGCCGTGCCGGCCTAGACTGGCCCGGCAGGTATACGGCCTGCCGTGGGAGTGAGCGGAGTGTGATGAGGGTGGCGCTGATCGATGAGATCAACTCGCCTGAGGACCTTCGCGCGCTCGATCCCGAGCAGATCGAGACCCTATGCGCGCAGATTCGCGAGTTTCTCGTCGACCGCGTGTCGAAAACGGGCGGTCACCTCGGGCCTAATCTCGGCGTCGTCGAGTTGAGTGTCGCGCTGCACCGGGTCTTCTCAACACCCAGTGACGTCATCCTCTGGGACACCGGGCACCAGGCCTACGTGCACAAGATCCTCACCGGACGGCGGGAGGACTTCGACACCCTACGAAAGAAGGGTGGGCTGTCGGGTTACCCCAGCAGGGCTGAGAGCGTCCACGACGTCATCGAGAATTCCCATGCCTCCACTGCGCTGTCCTATGCCGACGGAATCGCGAAGGCGTGGCAACTCGATGGGGTGCTCGGTGTCCGTGGCGGACGCCATGTCGTCGCGGTGATCGGCGACGGGGCTCTCACCGGAGGCATGTCCTGGGAGGCCCTGAACAACATCGCGGCGAGTGATCGTCCCCTCATCATCGTCGTGAACGACAACGAGCGGTCCTATTCGCCCACGATCGGGGGACTGGCCCACCACCTGTCGACCTTGCGCACGACGCGGGGGTATGAGCGGTTCCTTGAATGGGGTCGTCGGCTTCTCCATCGCACCCCCGTCGTCGGGACGGCTGTTTACGACACTCTGCACGGCATGAAGAAGGGCCTGAAGGACGTCGTCGCTCCGCAGGGCATGTTCGAAGATCTCGGCTTGAAGTACATCGGCCCGGTCGATGGACACGATGTCGCGGAACTCGAACACGCGCTCAACCGGGCTACCGCGTTCGACGGACCGGTGATCGTTCATGCCATCACGGTGAAGGGCCGCGGCTATCGCCCGGCCGAGGATGACGACGCGGATCGATTCCACGGAGTGGGCGTCATCGATCCCGACACGGGAAAGCCGCTCTCGGCGAGTTCGCCGAGTTGGACCTCGGTGTTCTCCGATGAGCTGTGCCGCATCGGCGGAGTCCGGCCCGATGTGGTCTCCATCACCGCGGCCATGGCCGGTCCCACCGGGTTGGCCGCCTTCGGTGAACGGTTCCCCGATCGCTTTTACGACGTGGGGATCGCCGAGCAGCATGCCGTCACCAGCGCCACCGGTCTGGCTTATGCCGGCAAGCATCCGGTGGTGGCGGTCTACGCGACGTTTCTAAATCGTGCCTTCGATCAGGTGCTGATGGACTGCGCACTGCACAGGGCAGGGGTCACCTTCGTGCTGGACCGTGCGGGCGTCACCGGTGACGACGGTGCCAGCCACAACGGCATGTGGGACATGGCCCTGCTCTCCATCGTGCCCGGCCTGAGGCTCGCAGCCCCACGAGACGAGGCCACCCTGCGACGCAGCCTGAATGAGGCCGTGGCTGTGAGCGATGCACCTACCGTCATCCGCTTCCCCAAGGGTGCGCTCGTGGCGGAGATCCCAGCAGTGGGACACCTTGGCGAGGTGGATGTGCTCAGGGACGCGGCCGATCCCGACGTACTGGTCATCGGAATCGGGGCATTCGCCGCCCTCGGACTCGAGGTCGCCGAGCGGCTCAGCGATCAGGGCATCACCGTGCGCGTCATCGATCCACGTTGGGCCCTCCCTGTAAGCGACGACCTCATCGAGGCCTGTGCCAGCGTGCCTCGCGTCGTTGTGATGGAGGACGGGCTGCGACAGGGTGGAATCGCCGGGACCTTACGTCAGGTGCTGGCCGCCCGTGATGTGACGACACCGATCAAGGATTTCGGTGTGCCCGATGAGTTCCTCGAGGCTGGATCGCGAGCTCAGGTGCTCGACATGTGCGGTTTGACCGCCCAGGACATCTCCCGAGAAGTGGTCGAGTGGGTATCGGCGACATGGGAGACGCAGGAGGACGAGCCGCACTCCCTGCCGGATGGTGGGACCGCCCAGTACCCCGAGGGAACGCACGACTCCGGACCGACTCGCTCCTAGGTTGCCCGCGGCTGGATCGCCTCCACGAGAACGGGCGTGATGAGGGAACGCTGCCAGGCACGGATGCCCAGCGCACTGAGCGCCTCGTCGATGGACGCTGAATTGGTCGGCTCCGGCGGGCGCCAGAGCACGCGGCGGACTGAATCGGGAGTCGCGAGGTTCTCCACGGGAATGTTCCAGTCGGCGGAGAGTTCGGCCAGACCTGCCTTCGCCCTGGCGAGTCGTTCCGCAGCCTCCGGATCCTTGCCGCTCCACATGCGCGGAGGGGGCGGCCCATCGCCACGCAATGCCAACTCGGGGAGTTCGCCCGCCGGTAGTTCAAGCGCCGAGGAGATGGCGCTCCACCACCGAGACCGGAACCGGCCTCCGCGACCCTTCGAGAAGGCCTTTATCGACGGGAGCTCCTCCGCGGATGTCGGAGGTCGACTGGCCGCGGACACGATCGCGGCGTCGGGGAGGATCCGCCCGGGTGCAAGGTCGCGTTCGCGGGCGATGCGGTCCCGTTCCTCCCAGAGCGCTTGCACGACGGCCAGGCCTCGTCGGTCCCGGACAGCGTGGATGCCTGAGGTCCGACGCCAGGGATCAGTCCGCATTGGAGGGGCCTGGAAGGCCACCAGCGCATCGAATTCCTCCTGAGCCCAGGTCGTCTTGCCAGCCTCGTCCAGGGCCTGTCCTAACCGATCGCGCAGGGCTGGCAGCACCTCGACGTCGAGCGCGGCATAGGCGCGCCACTCCTCGGGTAGAGGTCGGGTGGACCAGTCCGCCGCACCGTGACCCTTGGCGAGGTGCCAGCCGAGTTCTGCGGCGACGAGCGGGCCGAGTCCGACCCGGTCGCGACCGAGGAGGCGCCCGGCGAGCTCGGTGTCGAACAGCCGAGTCGGTCGCAGGCCGACCTCAGCGAGGCAGGGCAGATCCTGCGTTGCGGCGTGCAAGATCCACTCCATGGGCGCCACGAACTCGGCAAGGCGGTGTAAATCCGGAAGGGCGATGGGATCGATGAGCCAGGTGCCGCCATCGACTCGATGGAGCTGAATCAGGTAGGCACGCTGTCCGTAGCGGAACCCCGACGCCCGCTCGGCATCGATGGCGATTGGCCCGGTGCCCGCCGCCAGCGCCTCCAAGGCCCGGGTGAGGCCACGCGGGGTGTCGATGAGGTCAGGGATCCCGTCGCGGGGCGTGATGACGAGCAGATCCTCCGGCGGTTCCTCGGCCGGCGGATTGGATTCCGCATCGGCGGTCGAGGCGGTAGGTGTGGTCATGGTGAGGTCGTCATGACTCCGGGCTGGGGCGTGGAGGGTCGGCCGAGGCGGGTCACCCCGGCGGCCTCGGGGATGAGGCCGGCAGCACTCGACAGGACGCACGCCCAGGCTCGCGCATGGCGGCCGAGATCCTCCGGTGGCCCGTCCGGGGTCCATGAGGCGCGTATTTCGATCTGTCCATTGGCGCCTGAATCGACGAGGGAGCCGAATCCTTCGCTGGACACTCGAGTGACCGTTCCGCCGAGGGAATGGTGGGCGGCCCCCTCCTCGGCCAAGGCATCCTGCAGCCAACTCCAGCCCACCGAGGTCAGGAGATGGTCACCTGCGAGGTCTGCTTCGAGATCGGCTCGGGCATAGCTCACCACCCGGAACGTGCCGGCCCAGGAATCCACACCCTCGGGATCATGCAGCACCACGAGGCGGCCGGTGGCGATCGCATCGGCCTCGGCGTCCGCCGGGTCGAGAATCTCCGCAGTCAGCGCGACTGCGTGGGGTGCGAGCCGCTGCGGTGCTGGTGCCTCATCGATGGTGATCTCGGGACGGAACCGCTCCTGACGCAGGCTGGCGAGGGCGAGGTCGAATTCGACTGAGTCCAGGCCACCCGGGGAATGCACCACCCAAGCGTACGTCGAATGGGCCGAGAACCCCGGCCTTCACACGCCGTCGGAGTCGGATTCGGCCGGCTGGTGGCGGATGCTCAGTGAGTTGATGCAATACCTCAGGTCCGACGGCGTGGGGTAGCCCTCCCCGGCGAACACGTGGCCGAGATGGCCGTCGCAAGCGGAGCAGCGGACCTCGGTGCGCACCATGCCCAGGGACGCGTCCTGAAGCTCGACGACCGCGGCGTCCTCGATGGGGGCGTAGAACGACGGCCATCCGCAGTGGGAGTCGAACTTCGTGGTGGCCGGGAACAGGGAGGCCCCACAGCCGCGACAGGTGTACGTCCCCGGATCCTGGGTCGTGACGTACTCACCCGACCAGGGTGCCTCGGTGCCGGCCCGGCGCAGGACGTGGAACTCCTCGGGTGAGAGCACCTCGCGCCAATACGCGTCGTCTCGCTTCTCGGATCCGGATTCGGTCGCCTCCGGTGTGTTCTCCTGCGCCGACATAGCCATCAGCCTAGGCGAGTCCTCCCCACACCGCATGGGCGAGACGAATACGCTGGGCGGACCGTTGTTCGTGAGGAAAGGGCTGGTGCGATGAGCGACATGCTCGACACCCGAGGGGCGTGGCTGAGCACGGAAGAGCTCGCTCAGGCGCGTGAACGGCTGCCGATCGTGTATGTCGATGCGCTGCCTGTCCGGGTCGATGCACTCGGCCAGGTGTCGGCGGTGGGGCTGCTCTTGCGCGCACGTCCGGACGGCTCGCTGAGCAGGTCGGTCGTGTCGGGACGGGTGCTCTATGGAGAGCGGGTCCGCGATGCACTCCTGCGGCACCTGGAGAAGGACCTTGGCTCAATGGCCCTTCCGAGGGTGCCGGTGTCGATCGTTCCGTTCACCGTGGCCGAGTATTTCCCGGATCCTGAGGTCACCGGGTTCCATGACCCGCGCCAGCATGCGGTGAGCCTGGCCTACGTGGTTCCCTGCGATGGCGACTGCGAGCCGTCCCAGGACGCTCTCGATCTCGCCTGGGTCTCGCCCGCGGAGGCCCTGTCCTACACCTTCCAGGCCGAGATGACCGCCGGGCAGGGGCAACTCGTCCGGCTGGGCCTGGCCCACTGCGGCTATCTCGATTGACCGGTTAGTCCCGATCGGCGCCGGGCAGGAATCGGGGCGCTCGACCCTCATCTCGCGCGGCCAGCGCCTCGTCGAGGTCCGGCCACCGGAATGATCTGGACATCCACTCCAGACTCTCGGCCAGGTGCGTGCTGAGGTCGCTTCCCTCCGCGGCGGCGAACTGACTCTTCATCGCCGCAAGCGAGGCGGGGGAACAGTGTGCGGCCACATCGCGCGCCCAGTCCATCGCGGTATTGAGCGCGCTTTCGCTGACCCCGCTCACCAACCCGATCCGGAGCGCTTCGTCGGCATCGATGGGTCGCCCGCTCAAGAGCAGTTCGCGGGCCCGAGCCGGTCCGACGACTCGGGGGAGCAGCCATGCCGCACCATATTCGGCCGTGAGACCGAGCCGGGAGAACACGCTCAGAAAGAGGGCCTGTCGGCTGGCGAATCGGACATCACCGGTGAGTGCGAGCACGAATCCAGCACCCGCAGCAGCGCCGTTGATGGCCATCACCACCGGGGTGGTCATCGACACCGTGAACGCGAAGAGCGCTTCGGCATCGAACTCGGAGGCGAACCCCTCGAGGGCGTCCGGGCCCTGGGCGAGGAGTGCCAGATCAGCGCCCGCGCAGAAGCCTTTTCCTGCTCCGGTCACCACGATCACGCGTGCCTGGGCGTCCCTCTCCGCAGCGTGCAGCACCTCCGTGTAGCGCTCCAGCAGTGCCGGACTCATGGCGTTGAGACGCTCAGGGCGGTTCAGGGTGATCAGGCACACCCCGTCAGTGGTCTCGGAGAGCACCAGGGACTGGGGATCATCGGCGTGACTCATGGGTGCATCGTGGCAGACGCTGGTCAGGCGTCGTAGGGATCGATCCCCATCAGGGTTTGATCCTCAGGCGTCAATTCCGAACCCGGACGGTCGAAGGGGTCGACGTCGGAGTCATCGTCGGCGAGATCCTCCGCGGTGCGTCCGTCCAGCGGATCGCTCGGATCCTCTGGGTCTACGACATGCATGGCGGCTTGCTCTGCGGGCATCCAGGTTCCCGGTTGGAGTCCACCCGCATGCATCGGGTCGTCGCTGGCATCTTCGGCACCTTCCATCGCCAGGACCGACTCGGTGTCCTCCAGCGGATACTCCAGACCGTCCAGCGAACCCTCGGGGTCTCCTCCCTGCTGACCATCTGGGGAAGGGTGCAGGGCCGCGTGGATCGCCTCGGCCTCCATCACCATGCTCAGTCGCTCTGCCTGGTCGGCGGCATCGCCGGCGACATCGACGGTGTCTTGAGTGGCGCGGGCTACCTCGTCCGGGGATCCGGCGTCGGTGACGTCGTCAGCGCTCATGGTGACCTCCTCAGTTACGACTCCCGGGGGAGCCACTGATGTGTAATGACGATGCTGCCAGATGGTGCCTGCGGCTGGGTAGGGACCATCGTCCGGAATCGATCACCCGCTCCGACTCACGTGGAACCTGTCGCGGATCGATATGAGGGTCAGATACGGTCATTGCATGGCAGCTGACAAGAGCGAAGGAACCCAGCAGGGATCAGGGATCGGAACGGGGCGTCTCATCGCCATCGTCGTGGTGGCCGTTGCTGCTGCCTTCTTGATCTTCGGCAATCTCGACTCGACAACGGTCTGGCTCTGGGGATTCACCCTCGAGATGCCGCTGTTCCTCCTGCTGATCATCATGTTCGTCCTGGGCATGGTGCTCGGAGGTGTGGTGCGGTCAGCCGTTCGCAAACTTCGAGGGGCCGAGCCGCGCACCAAGTAGTTCGGCCACGAAGAACCGTTCGGGGGCTGGCATCGCATCGATCCGATGAACGTCGGCTAGCGCCCCTCGGCCGGCGGATCGGTGACGATGAGGTTGTCCTCGGCTGACACACGACCCGCGGGGATCGCGACATCGTGTTCGAGGAGTTGGCGCAGGGCCTGTGCCTTGTCAGCTCCCGTGACCAGCCACAGCACATGCCGGGCAGCATCCAGGGTCGGATAGGTCAGGGACATGCGGCGGTGCCCCTGATAAGGATGCGTCGTGATCGCAACCGGCTGATCGAAAACTTCGAGGATCGGATCGCCCGGTACGAGCGAGGCCGTGTGGCCATCCGGGCCGAGACCGAGGTGGATCAGGTCGAACCGATCGGGCAACTCCTCCGCGTACTGCCGAGCTGCCGCCTCGAGATCATCGGCTTCGACCGGCATGGGATGGACATGAGCCGGGGCATCTCCCAGTGCCTGGTGCAGGTGCAGGAGGTTCCGATCGGGATCCTCCGGGCCGGTGATTCGTTCATCCACCTGGAAGATGTCGGTCCTGTCCCAGGGCATGTCCTCATGGACCAATTCAGCGAACATCAACCACGGCGTTCGCCCACCGCTCACGGCAAAGGTGAACCGACCGTTCTCGCGGACGGCTTCGTGCGCCCGACGCGCCACATGGGCCGCGGCTGCACGGAACAACTCAGTCGGGTCTGCATGCGACTCCACTGACCAGTGCGGCGTCCCGGTCACTCGCTAGGCCTTTTTCTCGTCGTGACCGCCGAACTCCGACCGCATCGCGGACATGACCTTGTCGGCGAAGAGTCCGTTGCCACGAGACTGGAATCTCGCGTAGAGGGCAGCGGTGATCGTCTCGGCGGGAACCCCCTCCTCCACTGCAGCCAGGACAGTCCACCGTCCTTCACCGGAGTCGGACACCCGACCCTCGAAGTCATCGAGGGCGGGGGAGTGGGCGAGAGCACTCGCGGTGAGATCCATCAACCACGATCCGATGACCGAGCCACGTCGCCACACCTCGGCGACCTCCGGAATGTCGATCTCATAGCGGTAGTACTCCGGATCGCGCAGCGGAGTGGTCTCGGCATCGATCTCCTGCGTATGCAGACCGGAGTCGGCATGCTTGATGATGCTCAGGCCCTCGGCGATGGCCGCCATCATCCCGTACTCGACTCCGTTGTGAACCATCTTGACGAAGTGCCCAGCGCCATTAGGACCGCAGTGCAGATAGCCGTCTTGAGCGGTCTTTCCGGTGTCGTCGCGGTCCGGTGTCGGCTCAGCCGTTCCTCGGCCTGGCGCGATGGTGGCCCAGATGGGATCGAGTCGGGCCACTGGAGCATCCTCGCCACCGATCATCAGGCAGTAGCCACGCTCGAGCCCCCAGACCCCGCCACTCGTGCCGCAGTCGATGTAGTGGATCCCCTGCGGCTTCAGCATCGCTGCGCGATCGATGTCATCGCGGTAGTAGGAATTACCGCCGTCGATGATGACGTCGTCGGCCTCGGCGTTCTCGGCGATTTCCTCGAGGATCTTCCCGGTGATGCCGGCGGGCAGCATCATCCAGGCGGCCCGGGGGCGTTCCAGCTTGCTCATGAGGTCCGCGATGGACGTGGCGCCCGTCGCTCCCTCCGCCACGAGTGCCTGGACAGCGGCGTCATCCACGTCATAGACCACGCACCGGTGTCCGTCGCGCATCAGTCGACGCACGATGTTGGCTCCCATGCGGCCCAGGCCGATCATGCCGAGTTGCATCGGATGCGCAGTGCTCATGTGTTCCTCCGTGATAGATGACGGTGCCTTGAGGGTGGACGGATGATTCGGCTGTTGTGGTTGTGTGTCATGACGACTTGAGTGAACGGTATCTGCGGATGAGTGAGTTCGTGGATGGATCGTGGGAGAGGGTGGGAGATTCACCCGCGGTGAGTTCGGGGATGATCGCCTGGGCGAGGGCCTTGCCGAGTTCGACCCCCCACTGGTCGAAGGAGTTGATGCCCCAGATCGTTCCCTGGGTGAACACGCTGTGCTCATAGAGTGCGATCAGGGTTCCCAACCGGTATGGCGTGAGTAGTTCCGCCAGGAGAACCGTGCTGGGCCTATTGCCCTGCATGACCTTATGCGGGACGACATTCGAAGCTACGCCTTCGGCAAGGATCTCTTCGGCTGTCTTTCCGAAGGCGAGGGCCTGGGCCTGGGCGAAGACATTCGACATGAGGATGTCGTGGTGATCACCGAGGGGGTTGTTCGTCTTCGCGAAACCGATGAAGTCCACCGGGATCATGGTGGTTCCCTGGTGGATCAGTTGGTAGAAACTGTGCTGACCATTCGTCCCCGGCTCTCCCCAGTAGACCGGACCCGTGTCGGCGTCGACAGCGGTTCCA
Source organism: uncultured Bifidobacteriaceae bacterium (assembly GCA_964626275.1). GTDB lineage: Bacteria > Actinomycetota > Actinomycetes > S36-B12 > S36-B12 > M55B157. The sequence goes on from CAZVCZ010000001.1 coordinate 53,706, forward strand.
TCGAGGCGCACATGCTTGCCGTTGGACTCCATGGTGAGCTGCTGGAGATAAGCCGGGAACCGCTTCAAGTACTGGCTGTAGGGCAGGACCGCGATGGTCTGGCAGTCATAGAAGTCTCGGTACCACACGGCGAGAAGCCCCATAAGTACGGGGAGATTCCGTTCGAAGGGAGTGGTTCGGAAGTGCTCGTCCATGTCGTGGAAGCCCGCGAGCATCTCTCGGAAGTGTTCAGGGCCGATGGCGATCATCGTCGACAGTCCGATCGCCGAGTCCATCGAGTAGCGTCCGCCCACCCAGTCCCAGAAACCGAACATGTTGTTCGTGTCGATCCCGAATTCGGCGACCTTGTCAGCGTTCGTGGACACTGCGACGAAGTGTTTAGCAACATCGACCTTGTCGCCCAGTGACGCTCGGATCCAATCCCGAGCGGAGTGGGCATTGGTCATCGTTTCCAGCGTCGTGAAGGTCTTAGACGCGATGATGAACAGAGTGCGAGCAGGGTCGAGGTCTCGAGTCGCTTCGACGAAGTCCGTGGAGTCGACGTTGGAGATGAATCTGAACTCGATGCGTCGATCGGAGTAATATCGCAGTGCTTCGTACGCCATGACCGGACCTAGATCCGATCCACCGATCCCGACGTTCACGACAGCGTTGATCGTCTCTCCTGTCGACCCCTTCCATGCCCCGGATCGCACATGTTCGGCGAACGTCGACATGGCGTCTAGGACTCGGTGGACGTCAGGCACCACATCATGGCCGGAGGTGGTGATTCGCTGATCTGTCGGTGCGCGGAGAGCGACATGGAGCACCGCACGGTCCTCGGAGGTGTTGATGTGCTTTCCGTCGAACATTGCATCGATGTGTTCCCGAAGTCCGCTCTGCTCGGCTAGGGCGACGAGGTGGTCAAGCACCTCCTGGGTGATCAGGTTCTTCGACAGATCTGCATAGATCCCGCATGCCTCGACCTCGAACTGTTCGGGTCGTTTTGGATCCGATGCGAACAACTCCCTGAGTGAAGTCGACTCCATCGCTCGGCGATCGTTCTCTAGATCGGTCCATGCCGGACGTTGCAGCAGAGGCGTCGTCTCCAGATATCCATTCCAGGGCACGTGGGTCTCCTCACCAGGTGGTGTGCACAACTCGTCGTCATCCTGCCATGTCACTAGACCCGGGGTACCGCGATCGCCCGTTCGTTCACTACCGCGTCACCTACGGCTGAGATCACTCGACGGTGAAGGTCGGCAAACGTCGGCCTAGCCACCCGGGCAGCCACCAATTCGCCCGACCGAACATGGACATCACGCTCGGTACGAGGATCAGGCGCACGATGAACGCGTCGATGAGGACAGCGGAGGCGAGGGCAACGCCGAAGAGTTTGATGGTGTCGTTCGGGACTGGCACGAATGCGAGGAACACCGAACTCATGATCAAGGCAGCGGCCACGACGACCTTGCCCGAACCGGCGAGCCCATGTCGGACCGCCTCGAGATTGTCGCCCGTGTGATGCCAACCCTCCTGCATGCGTGACACCAGGAAGACCTCGTAGTCCATCGAGAGTCCGAAGAGGATGGCGAACACCATGATGGGCAAGAAAGGCAGGATCGGCCCGGTCGTGGCCACTCCGATCAGACTTGCCCCCCAACCCCACTGGAAGACCGCAACGGTGACGCCGAGTGCAGCGGAGAAGCTGAGCAGGCTGGTGATGGCAGCGGTAAGCGGGATGAGCAGGGATCGGAACAGCAGGAAGAGTGCGATAAAACCCAGGCCGATGACGACGAGCAGGAACAGCGGCAGCACGCTGATGAGGACGTTCGTGAAGTCCTGCGTGACGGCCTGGGTCCCTCCGACGTAGATGGTGGCTCCTGTAGGCGCAATCTGTTCAGCTGTCTGGGTGCGCAAGCGGGTGAGGAGCTCATTGGTCGCCGGGTCGTCGGGGGCCGTCGTCGGTTGGACGACGACGCTCGTCACGAGCCCGTTCTCGCTGAAGGGGCTGTTCTTGCCACCGATGGTGGCCGTGCTGTACAGCGGCAGCATCGCTTCATTCGGAAGCGTCGAGGCCACCCCCTCCGTGGCGGCGAGGGCTCCGACTGTGGTTCTCAGTGCGGTGTCGTCGAGCGGGAGAGGGAGCACGACGGCCACGAAGAAGGGACCGTTGACCCCGGGACCGAAACCTTCGCTCATGAGGTCATAACCGATGCGCGCCGTCGAACCCGGAGCCGCGCTGCCGTTGTCGGGGAATCCCTGTCGGATCCCGAATGCCGGGATGGCGAGCAGGACGACGAGTCCGAGGGCGAGCGCACCCGAGAGCCAGGGTGCCTTCTGCAGGAATCGGCCATAGCCGGCCCAACGGCTGTCGTCGAGTGGTACGCCGCGCGGGTGGCGCGCCCAGGGCATGCGCAGTCCGAGGGTGTGCCTGCCGAGCAGGCTCGCGATTGCGGGCAGCAGGATCAGGGCGGCGAGCATGACGACAAAGACGGTCGCCGCTGCAGCGATGGCCAAACCGTAGAAGAAGGTCACTCCGAGGACGAAGAGACCCAGCAGAGCGATGATGACGGTGCTGCCTGCGAAGAGGACCGCCCGACCTGCTGTGCGCACAGCGATCCGGATTGCTTCCTTGGGGTCCTTCCCATCGAGGGTGTCCTGGCGGAAGCGATTGAGGATGAACAGCGAGTAGTCGATGCCGACACCCAGGCCGATCATCGAGGCAAGTTGAGGTGCGAACGAAGCGACATCGAAGAAGCGGGCGATCACCAGGATGAGCAACTGCCCCACGACGAGTCCGACGACTGCGACCACGATCGGCAGTCCTGCGGCCACCAGGCTGCCGAAGAGGATGATGAGGATGACGATCGCGGCGAGGATGCCGATGCCCTCGCTGGAGCCAGGCGCTTCTTGGGCTGCCGTAAGGATCTGACCCGTGGCGCCCACCTGCAGGTCGGCCGTGTTGGCGGCCTCCACATCGGAGACGAAGGCGGAGGCCTGCTGGGGATTGGCGATGCTGGGTCCGGCGCCGGTGAAGGTCACCGTGGCGTAGGCGACCTTCCCATCCTTACTGATCGTGGAGGTGGCTTCCTTGGCGGCCTTGTTGGCCTCGAGGAGGCTGAGCAGCTGCTGCTGAGCAGATGCAGGTGTGCCCGGGGGGAAGGTGACGTCAGTCGTGCCGTTCTCGAAGGCTTCCTTGACCTGCTTGGCGAACTCAGGTGGTGTGCCCGGGGGGAAGTCCGGGGCCGATGAGGCTGGTGTCGGACAGGACGGTCCGTAATTCTTCCCATACGGCGAGGTGATGCAGGTGACGCCGTCGATCGTGGCCAACTTGGTGAGAAGTGCGTCGACGTTCGACTTGACCGACTCATCTTCGACGGTGCCTGAGGACGGGGACCAGACGACGGTTGCCGTGTTGACATCGGCATCTTGCGGACTGACCTCCTGGAGGAATTCCTGCGCCAGTGCCGACTGGGTGTTGGGCAGGGAGAAGGAATCGTTGAATTTCCCATCCAGGGTGAGAGCGAAGAAGCCCACCACGACCACGGCAACGACCCACGCCAGCAGGGCCACGATCGGCCGCCGAATCGACCAAGCAGACAGAGGTCCCATGGCACTCCCTCGTCGGTTCTGTGTCCGAGGGGGGACTTGAACCCCCACGCCCTAATACGGGCACTAGCACCTCAAGCTAGCGCGTCTGCCAATTCCGCCACCCGGACGAGTGGAACACCCCGGGGAGGGTGCTCGGAGAGGATAGCAACCAGGGCAGGGGGCTGCGCATCCGCATGAGGGTGGGCCAAGATGGGTCGCATGTCCTCGATGACGATGCAGGAAACGGCCATATCGATCCTGCGCGATCTCATCCGAATCGACACCAGCAATGACGGCACAGGGGATGGGCCGGGGGAGATCCTCGCGGCCGAATACGTCATGGAGTCACTTCGTGAGGTGGGGTACGACCCGGAACTGATCACCACCACGTCCGGTCGCAGGGCCGGGGTCGCGCTCCGGATTCCCGGGGTGGATCCGGATCGGCCGGGTCTGCTCCTCCATGGTCATCTTGATGTCGTCCCGGCCGTCGCCTCTGATTGGAGTGTTCCACCGTTCGCCGCTGAGGTCCACGACGGCATGGTGTGGGGGCGTGGCGCGGTCGACATGAAGGACATGGACGCGATGATCCTGGCGATCCTGCGCGAATGGGCGGACACGGGATTCCGCCCACCACGCGACATCGTGGTCCTGTTCACTCCGGACGAGGAAGCGGGAGGCAGGCACGGCGCACACTGGCTCGTCGAAAATCGGCCGGATCTGTTCACCGGCGTCTCTGAAGCCGTAGGTGAAGTCGGCGGGTTCTCCCTCACAGTCCGAGAGGACCTGCGGCTCTATCTCATTCAAACGGCCGAGAAGGGCATCGCGTGGATGCGCCTGCAAGCCACCGGCACGGCCGGACACGGATCGATGCTCCACCCGGACAATGCGGTCACCGAACTCGCCACCGCGATGGCGCGCATCGGACAGCACCGGTTCGACGTCTCGCTAGGCCCCACGACAACAGCATTCCTCCGAGAGGTCGCCGAGGCATATGACCTCGATGTCCATGATGTGCCGGCGATCTTGGAACGCATCGGTCCCATTGCGAAGTTCATCGGCTCGGGACTGCAGAACACGGCGAATCCCACCATGTTGAAGGCCGGCTACAAGGTGAACGTCATTCCTGAGGTCGCGGAAGGGCATGTCGATGGCCGGTTCATTCCCGGTGGCCGGGACGAGTTGGTGTCCTGCGTGCGTCATCTCGCGGGCCCGGAGATCGACGTCGAACTCCTCAACGACGACATCGCCCTCGAGGTTCCCTTCGAGGGACCGAGCATCGATGCCATGCGCGCGGCGCTTCGAGCGGAGGATCCACACGCTCATGCCATTCCCTATCTCATGTCCGGCGGAACGGATGCCAAGGCATTCTCCACCCTCGGGATCAAGGGCTATGGATTCGCTCCCCTCAACCTGCCCCCCGAACTCGATTTCGCAGCCCTGTTCCATGGCGTTGACGAACGTGTCCCGATCAACTCGGTTCATTTCGGGGTACGGGTGCTCGACCGATTCCTTCGCACCTGCTGATCTCACGCGGAACAGGAACCGCGGTGGCCTCAGAACGTCCCGGGGGAGACCTTGATGATCCGACGGCGCAGTCGCACGCTACGGCGCCCGTCCGGATAGATGCGGTGCCGATCGAGCTCCCATCGTCCGTATTCTGCGAATTCAGTGAGGACTGCCCGAGCCACATCTCGCGACGCCGTGCGCGGAAGACTGACCTGGCGATACTCGTAGTGCGCCGAAGCCTTCCTATCCCACGCGGTCACCTTCCGACCCCATCACGATCGGGCGCTCCTGGCAAGCATCCTCAGAGCCGGGCGCCGAACTGATGCTTCTGCTCATCCGGTCTACTGGTGGCTAGGCTGGTCATCGAATAAGTCATCGCCCACGACCAGAGATCGCCAACGAAGGGGACGCCATCATGCGCTTGGGAATCAACCTCGGATACTGGGGAGCCGGAAATGATGCCGACAACCTGGCCCTGGCCCGCGAGGCCGACCGGCTCGGGTATTCGGTCGCGTGGGCGGCCGAGGCTTATGGCTCCGACGCGGCCACCGTCCTGGCCTGGGTTGCTGCTCAGACCGAGCAGATCGACGTGGGGTCGGCCGTATTCCAGATTCCGGGGCGTACCCCCGCGAATACGGCCATGACGGCGGCGACGTTGGACACGCTCTCGCAGGGTCGGTTCCGGCTCGGACTCGGCGTTTCAGGTCCACAGGTGTCCGAGGGGTGGCACGGGGTGCGGTTCGACAAGCCCCTGAAGCGGACCCGTGAGTACGTCTCGATCATCCGAAAGGCCCTGGCCCGCGAACGACTCACCTTCGAGGGCGAGTTCTTCACCCTTCCGCTACCCGACGGACCGGGCAAGGCACTCACCCTCACGGTGCACCCCGTCCGGGATCGGATCCCGATCTACCTCGCGGCGGTAGGTCCGAAGAACCTCGAATTGGCCGGTGAAATTGCCGATGGGTGGCTGGCAGCATTCTTCGCGCCCGAGTCCTCCGGCGAGCAGCGGCAGCAAATCGAAGCGGGCCGCGCCAAGGCAGGGCTCACGATGGACGGGTTCGACATAGTCCCCACGGTGCCCGTTGTCATCGGCGATGACCTCGAGGCCTGCGCCGGGCCGGTGCGCGCGTACTCGGCGCTCTACATCGGCGGCATGGGATCCCGTGAGAAGAACTTCTACAACGCACTGGCCTGCCGAATGGGCTATGAGGAGCAGGCCAAGGAGGTGCAGGACCTATATCTGGGCAGGGACTACGCCGGAGCTGCCGCGGCTGTCCCGATGGAGTTCATCGACAGGACGTCGCTCATCGGTCCGCGCGAACGGATTCGTGAACGGCTCTCCGCCTATGCCGACGCCGGCGTCACGACGCTGACCGTCGCGGTCTACGCGGGTGACCTCGAAGAGCGCCTGGCGACCGTGCGGACGATGGCCGAGGTGCTCGACGAATCCGGCCTCGGCTCGTGATCCTCGGCCTGGGGACTGACGACCGGAATCACTTTACCCGGTGGTGACCTGGTTCGAGGCGATCGTCCTCGGCATCCTTCAGGGCCTGACGGAGTTCCTGCCTATCTCCTCCAGCGCACACCTCTTCGCCGTCTCCCAACTTCTGGGATGGTCCGACCCTGGTGCTGCCTTCACTGCGATCACCCAGATTGGCACGGAAACAGCCGTCCTGGTGTACTTCCGAAGGGACCTGGCGCGCATCCTGTCGACCTGGAGCCGATCGCTGATCCACCCCGAATATCGGCGGGACTTCGACGCGAAGATGGGGTGGTACGTCATCCTCGGCACCATCCCCATCGTCATCCTCGGCCTAGCGTTCACCGAGCAGATCGAAACCGTGGCGAGGAACCTCTGGCTGACCGCGACCATGCTGGTGGTCTTCGGCCTGCTGCTGGGTGCCGCGGATCGTTGGGGGCGCCGCACCCGGCCGGTCACCACCCTGCGGACCCGGGATGCGCTTGCCTTAGGCGGCGCCCAGGCGCTTGCGCTGATCCCCGGTGTTTCCCGCTCCGGGGCCACGATCACCATGGGCCTCACCCTCGGCCTTACGCGTGAAGCGGCCACCCGTTATGCGTTCCTGCTTGCCATTCCGGCCGTGCTCGGATCTGGGTTCTACGAGGCCACGCGGATCGCGGACGAACCTGAGGTTTCCTGGGGTCCCATCCTGCTGGCGACGGCGATCTCCTTCACCGTCGGCTATGCCGTCATCGCCTGGCTGATCCGGTACATCTCCTCGAACTCCTACCTGCCCTTCGTGATCTACCGCATCGGCCTCGCCGCAGTGTTGTTCATCCTCCTGGGGGCAGGGGTCCTCCAGGGGTGAAGCCCGCGATCACACCCAGCCGGATCGACGGAAGCCTCGATAGAGGACAAGGCAGATCACGCCCATGATCGCGAGCGCTGTCGGATAGCCGAAGGCCCAGTGCAATTCCGGCATGACGTCGAAGTTCATGCCATAGATACCGGCAATGGCGGTCGGCACGGCGATGATGGCGGCCCACGCCGCTATCTTGCGCATGTCGCGATTTTGCTGGAGATCCTGCCGTGCCGTGCTGGCCATCAGCATGGTCATCAGAGTCGTGTCGTATCCATCCACCATGTCATTCGCGCGGAGGATGTGATCGCCAATGTCGCTGAGATACGTGCGCATTCGTCCGGGGACACCCTCCATGGTGCCCTGGGTCAATCGATGAGCGACAGGCAGCAGAGGTCGGACTGCCCGACGCATTTCGATGCTCTCCCGGTTCAACCGATAGATGCGCGTGGCAACGTCGGCGGGCAGATCGGAGAAGACCGCCTCTTCGATCTGCTCGATGTCGACTTGAATCGCCTCTCCCACCGTGATGTAGCCGTCGACCGCAAGATCAGCCACTGCCCAGGCCACACTGAGCGGTCCCGTATCACGAAGTTCGGGGTTTTCGTGAAGCCGTCGTTGCACTTGCTCAAGATCCAGGCCCGGACCGGAGCTCCGGGTCACGGCATATCCCGGACCGATGAAGACGGCGACCTGGCCGGTCTCCACATCTGACGTGCGCGGAAGCCATTGCAGCGTCTTCACGATCATGAACATGTCGTCCGGCCTGATCTCGATCTTCGCGCGCTGTTGCGGGGACAGGGCATCCTCGAGAAGCAGGTCATCGAGACCCAGTTGTTCTGCGACAGCATCGATCTCGGAGGTGGACGCATGGTCGAGCGAGATCCAGATGAACGAGGTGCGGCGCGGATCCTGCCCTGTCGATGCCGCCCGAGCCGCCTGGTGGGAAGCCCGAAGTTGCTCGAGGACCTGGTCGACAGACGCGGCCGTCGCCTGGAGTCGATCCTCGCTGGACGCCGTGTGGGTGGACTCGATCACGGAAAGCACGCAGACCATTGTGCCGCCGACTCAGGCCCCTGGTCATAGTGTGGGCAACATGACGACGGTGTTCCTGGTCCGACATGGTCGCTCCAGTGCGAATACAGCCGGAGTGTTGGCCGGATGGTCGCCCGGTGTTCATCTCGATGAGATGGGGATCGCCCAGGCCCAACGAGCCGGCGAGCGGCTGTCCGGCATCCGACTGTCGATGATCGTGTCGAGCCCCCTGGAGCGCACCATCAGCACGGCGGAGGCGATTCTCGACGAGCAGAGCGGGCGCGCCGATATCGCTCTCGACGAGCGGGTCGGGGAATGTCGCTATGGGGACTGGACCGGCCGCAAGCTCTCGGTCCTCTCTCGACGACCTCTGTGGAAGACCGTCCAGCAGCGTCCGAGTCAGGTCACCTTCCCGGGAGAAGAGGGTGAGTCCCTCCTGCATATGCAGGCCCGGGGAGTGGGAGCGATCGCGGACTGGAATACACGGTTGGGTGCCAGGGCTCGATACGCCGTCGTGAGCCATGGAGACGTGATCAAGTCGATCCTGGCGGATGCGCTCGGGATGCCCTTCGATTCCTTCCAGCGGATCTCAGTTGATCCGGGCTCGATCTCGGTGGTGGATTACTCACCGCAGAGAGCTACCGTGCTCATGATGAACTCGACCGATGCGGATCTGTCTGCATTCGGCGCCAGGTCGACACCCGCCCGAGAAACCGTAGGTGGCGGCGCGGGACCGACGTCCTCGACATCGAAGCGTTCGCCACGAGGAGGTCGGAAGTGACCCGCAGCATCAGGACCTTCACCTCACCAGACCGTGTCGTTATCGGCACGGTGGGTCTGCCCGGGGAAAGGGTGTTCTATCTCCAGGTCAGCCAGGACCGAGTCGTCGTCAGCCTGCGCATGGAGAAGCAGCAGGCGGCCACGCTGGCCGATCGATTCGCCCAGGTGATCGCCACGCTCCAGGAACAGGGTGCCATCAGTGACACGCTCGCCTCAGGAGTACGTGACGATGAACCGCTCAGCACACCTATCGACGAGGAATTCACCGTCGGATCGATCGGCATGGCCTGGGACCCGGAGGATGAACGCTTCGTGCTGGAGTTCCACAGTGTCGACGATCTGCCTCCGGCCGACGTCGGTGACGATGATGAGGAAGCGCCCGACACCGTGCGAATACGCATTGCCGTGACTGAGTCATTGGCGTTCATCGATCGAACGAGAGCCGTCGTCGAGGCAGGACGACCGGAATGCCCGCTGTGTCAGTTGCCACTCGAGGCCAGCGGCCATATCTGCCCGAGGGCGAACGGGTATCGCCGCAGTGGCTGATAGAAGATCCGAGTCGACGTCGCAGGGTGAGGAGTTGCTCGCCCATGCGCTCTACGAAGCGGAGCTCACGGTCGAAGGTCACCTCAGCGGAGCCTCGAATGCGACGTTGCGCTGTGTTATCGACGACGATGAGTTCGGGGAGCTCATGTGTGTGTACAAGCCCCGCCGAGGAGAACGACCACTGTGGGACTTCCCGACCGGATCTCTCGGCCATCGTGAAGTGGCCGCGCGCATCATCGACCAGAGGCTGGGATGGGAACTTGTTCCCGCGACGGTCTGGCGAGACGAGGGTCCCTACGGACCCGGCATGTGCCAGGTGTGGATCGATGACGACGGGGAACGACCGGCGGTCGATGTCATTCACCCCGACGAATACAGCCCCTCATGGAAGATCGTGCTCGAGGCAACGACGTACGACGGTAGCGACGTCCTGCTCGTCCATGAGGACACGCCGCAGTTGCAAAGGCTCGCCGTCTTCGATCTCGTGACAAATAATGCCGACCGCAAAGGTGGACACGTCCTTCGCCGACACAACGGGGACCTTGTCGGCATCGATCATGGGCTCACCTTTCACGTCGAACCGAAGGTGCGCACTGTGCTGTGGGGCTGGGCCGGCGAGCAGATTCCTGACGACATCATGACCGAGGTAGTGCGACTAGGGCAGGAGCTGGCGGTCGCGGAGGGCGACCTGGCCACGGTGCAGGCTTGGCTCACCAGGGCTGAATGGTCCGCCCTCATCGCCCGCGTCGAGGAGTTGATCGACTCTCCGTTCTTCCCCGAGCCCCGGGGTGACGAACCCGCTTTGCCCTGGCCACCGATGTGACGGGGGAGCACGGCGACTGTTCCGTTGGGTGGCAACTCCACCGTCGCTAGGCTCGGCGCGTGGACGCATGGGCGAGGCCAGGGATCCCAGACCTGCCGGGGACCGGACAACCGCTGAGGCTGTTCGACACGGCGACCCGACAGGTTCGCCCGACAGCGCCAGGCGAGACCGCGCGGATGTACGTGTGTGGGATCACGCCCTATGACGCCACGCACCTGGGTCATGCCTTCACCTATCTGACTTTCGACATCGTGCAGCGCGTGTGGCGTGATGCCGGACACGCGGTGCACTACACCCAGAACGTCACCGACATCGACGATCCGCTCCTGGAACGGGCGGTGGCCCTCGGGGAAGACTGGCGAGTGATCGCTGACCGCGAGACCGAGTTGTTCAGGTCCGATATGGCGGCGCTTGGCGTCATCCCGCCCGATGACTATCTCGGCGCGGTGGAGTCGATCCCCTCCATCGTGGACATCATCATCGATCTCATCGACCGAGGTGTCGTCTATCACGTCGAGTCGGATCTCTACTTCGACATCTCGGCCGCGTCCCGATTCGGTGAGGTATCCGGCTATTCCCTGCCCACCATGATCGAACTCTTCGCTGAACGTGGTGGCGATCCGGATCGACCAGGGAAGCGGAATCCGCTCGACCCCCTCATGTGGCTGGCAGCACGTCCTGATGAGCCGGCTTGGGAGACAGCGCTCGGTCACGGACGTCCGGGCTGGCACATCGAGTGCGTCGCGATCGCACTCGACACCTTGGGCATGTCCTTCGATGTCCAGGGCGGGGGAAGCGATCTCATCTTCCCTCACCATGAGATGGGAGCAGCGCACGCCGAGAGCACGACCGGGCAGTGGCCCTACGCCCGCCACTACGTCCACGCCGGCCTCGTGGGCTACGAGGGCCACAAGATGAGCAAGTCTCGGGGCAACCTCGTGTTCGTCTCCCGCCTCCTCGCTGAGGGAGCCGATCCCAGCGCCCTCCGGGTCGGTCTGCTCGGGCACCACTACCGCCAGGACTGGGAGTGGCAGGATTCTGACCTTCGCCGCGCGGAGGAGCGCCTCGATCGCTGGCGGGATGCTGCACGCAGCGGCTGCACACACGGCGGCGAGGAGGTGCGGGAGGCGATCCGGGATCGGCTCTCCGATGACCTCGACACTCCCGCGGCCTTCACCATCTTGGACCAGTGGGCCGCCACCTCTCAGCGTCGCCGCGAGGGGCCGATGGACGATGCCCCAACCGTCCATGACACAGCCCGAGCACTGCTCGGCATCCCACTTCTTCCCTGACGGTCGCGGTTACCTCAGAAACCGGGTGGTTACGACGGGTCGCTGTCCCCTCGGCGTCTTAGGTATCGCTCGAATTCCCGTGCGATGGCCTCACCACTGGCCTCAGGCAGGTCGGCGGCGTCGCGGGCCTGTTCCAGTTGACGCACGTACTCCGCCACCTCCTCATCCTC
>CAZVCZ010000002.1:0-19000 GCA_964626275.1 uncultured Bifidobacteriaceae bacterium
AGCGAAGAAGCCGGCGAAAAAGGCCGCCAAGAAGGCAGCCCCGAAGCCGAAGGTGGACGAGGCCAGCGCCGAGCCCGTGACGGAGGAACTCGCGCAGGCACCGACACCGTCGGCTGAGCCCACGGTGACGCCCGCTGCCGCCGAGCCGGCTGCCCCTGTCACGCCAGCACAACCCGCAGCACCGGCTGCGACGGCGCAGCCGCGCGAGGGCGACGAAGGCGCCACCCCTGCCGCCCCGCCCACTCCGCGACCGAGCGGACCGCGTCCGGGCAACAATCCCTTCACCGGCAACGTCAGCAGGCCGGCGGCCCCGCGACCGGGAAACAACCCCTACGGCACCAGTTCGGGGATGGGGCGTGCCCCCGCCACTCCGGGCAGCATGCCGCGTGGCGGCGTCCCCGGCGCTCCCCGACCCAATCCCGGCAGCATGCCTGCCGCACGAGGCCCCCGTCCCGGTGGCGCCCGTCCCGGCGCCCCTCGCCCGGGGGGCCAGGGGCGCCCCATGGGTCGGCCCGGTGGACCCGGTGGACCCGGCGGTCCCGGTGGCGGAGCAGGTGGGCCCGGAGGCGGTCCCGGTGGGGGACCGGGCGGCCCTGGAGGCGGTCCCGGTGGACGCGGCGGTCCCGGTGGACGCGGTGGCCCCGGGGGTCGGGGAGGCCCCGGACGTGGGGGAACAGCGGGAGCCTTCGGACGCCCCGGTGGTCGCCCCACGCGTGGCAGGAAGTCCAAGCGCGCCAAGCGTCAAGAGTTCGACAACATGCAGGCGCCGACCATCGGCGGTGTGCGGCTGCCACGTGGTGATGGTGCGACCGTGCGGTTACCGCGCGGAGCGAGTCTCACCGACTTCGCGGAGAAGATCGACGCCAGTCCCGCGGACCTCGTGACCGTGTTGTTCAAGCTCGGCGAGATGGTGACCGCCACCCAGTCGGTCGACGATGACACCCTGAAGCTCCTCGGTGGCGAGTTGGACTTCGATGTCCAGGTCGTCTCGCCTGAGGACGAGGACCGGGAACTGCTGGAGAGTTTCGATCTTGACTTCGGCGAGGACGCCGGAGGCGAGGGAGAACTGCAGCCGCGCCCGCCCGTGGTCACGGTCATGGGTCACGTCGATCATGGCAAGACGAAGCTTCTCGACGCCGTGCGCAAGACCAATGTCGTGGCGGGCGAAGCCGGTGGTATCACTCAGCACATCGGTGCCTACCAGATCGCTGCCCACTCCGATCATGGCGATCGACCGATCACGTTCATCGACACCCCGGGTCACGAGGCCTTCACGGCGATGCGTGCCCGCGGTGCCCAGGTGACCGACATCGCCATCCTGGTCGTGGCGGCCGATGACGGCGTGAAGCCGCAGACGATCGAGGCCTTGAATCACGCTCAGGCAGCGGAGGTGCCGATCGTGGTCGCGGTCAACAAGATCGACAAGGAGGGTGCGGATCCCGCCAAGGTGCGTGGACAGTTGACCGAATACGGTCTCGTCGCCGAGGAGTACGGCGGCGACACCATGTTCGTCGACGTGTCAGCTATCTCGGGTGCGGGCATTTCCGAACTCTTGGAAGCGGTGCTCCTCACCGCCGATGCGGCCCTAGATCTTCGGGCCAATCCCGATCAGGATGCCCAGGGTGTGGCTATCGAGGCCCACCTCGACCGTGGACGAGGACCTGTGGCCACCGTGCTCGTACAGCGCGGAACACTGCGGGCCGGCTCATCGATCGTGGCCGGAGACGCCTACGGTCGAGTTCGCGCGATGCTGGACGAGGACGGCAACCCCGTTGACGAGGCCACGCCATCGCGTCCAGTCCAGGTGCTCGGTCTCACGAGCGTTCCCGGTGCCGGTGACACCTTCCTCGTGGTCAACGAGGACCGGATCGCCCGCCAGATCGCGAACACTCGACAGGCGCGTGAACGCAACGCCCAACTTGCTCGCAGCCGTGGTCGACGCAGCCTCGAGGACTTCTTGAAGACCCTCGAGCAGGGTGAGCTCAGCGAGTTGAACCTCGTGATCAAGGGCGACGTCTCCGGTTCGGTCGAGGCGCTCGAGGACGCGCTGCTCAAGATCGAAGTGGGTGACGAGGTGTCCCTGCGTGTCATTCACCGCGGTGTCGGCGCGATCACGAAGAGCGATGTCACCCTGGCGAGTGCCTCGGACGCCGTCGTCATCGGCTTCAACGTCCGGCCCGAGGGAAAGGTCGCCGAACTTGCCGCCCAGGAGGGTGTCGACGTTCGCTACTACTCGGTCATCTACCAGGCGATCGAAGAGGTCGAGGCGGCACTCAAGGGCATGCTGAAGCCGGAATTCGAGGAGGTCCAGCTCGGCACCGCCCAGGTCCGCGAGATCTTCAAGTCGTCGAAGTTCGGCACGATTGCCGGCTGCCTGGTCCAAAGTGGCGAGATCCGCCGCAATGCTAAGGCGCGACTGGTGCGTGATGGAGTCGTGGTGGCGGACAATCTCTCGGTGGCGTCCCTCCGCCGCTTCAAGGATGACGCGACTGAGGTTCGCGAAGGCTATGAATGCGGTATCAACCTCGGCAACTACGGCGACGTGAAGGTCGATGACGTCATCGAGACCTTCGAGATGCGTGAAAAGGTGCGCGCGTAGTAGCAGGGGCGGATCACGCTTCGTGGAAGGCTCCGTGAGGAGCGCAGGAGAGGCACAGGAGGAACAGCGTCGATGGTGGCTCAGACACGCGCCCGTCGGCTCGCCGAACGGATCAAGGAGATTGTGGCGAGCACGCTCGAGTTCGAGGTCAAGGACCCCCGACTGGGATTCGTGACGATCACGGATGCCCGGGTGACCCCCGATCTGCGCGAGGCGACGGTGTTCTACACCGTCCTCGGTGACGAGGCGGAGCAGGCGGCGACCGCGGTAGCGCTCGAGTCGGCCAAGGGAGTGCTGCGCTCGGCGGTGGGTCGCCAGACCGGAATCAAGCACACTCCGTCACTGGAGTTCATCGTGGATGCGCTCCCCGACACGGCGCGCCACATCGACGACCTGCTTCGACAGGCCGCGGCAGCAGATGCGGAAGTCCACGCCCGCGCCACCGGAGCGACCTACGCGGGTGAGGCCGATCCCTACCGTCACGATGAGGAGTCCGATCCTGACGAGTGATGAGGCGCCCCAGGGTGTCCTCCTCATCGACAAGCCAGGCGGAATGAGTTCCCACGCCGTGGTGTCGCGGGTGCGCAAGGCCCTCGGAATCCGGAAGGTGGGTCACGCCGGAACGCTCGATCCAGCGGCGACGGGTCTGCTCGTCGTCGGTGCAGGCCGGGCGACGCGGCTGCTCGGATACCTCACTCGTTCGGACAAGGCCTATTCAGCGGTCATCCGGCTGGGCGTGTCGACGATCACCGATGATGCCGAGGGTGAGATTGTGCGTACGTCCTCGTGTCGGGGGGTCGGAGAGGTTGATGTCCGCGCGGCTCTCGCTGCCCAGGTGGGCACCATCGAGCAGCGACCCAGTGCCGTGAGCGCTGTCAAGGTTGATGGCAAGCGCGCCTACGACAGGGTCCGTGCTGGTGAGGAGGTGGACCTCCCGGCCCGGATCGTCACCATCCACGAGGTGGTCATCACCGGCATCCGAAGGTCAGCCGATGATGAGTCGATCGATGTCGACATCGACGTGACGTGCTCAGCCGGCACCTATATCCGTGCCATCGCCCGGGATACGGGAGAAAGCCTCGGTGTAGGTGGCCATGTCGTCTCGCTGCGTCGAACCGCATCCGGGGATTTTTCGATCAACGAGGCGGTAGCGCTGTCGGATATCGTCGAGCAGCCGCACCTAGCCCGCGAGTCGCTGATGACGCTGCATGATGCGGCGACCCGTTCGATGTCCACACTCGATCTGGGCGGGGGCGAAGCGCAGGCGGTCCGCCACGGACGTGTGATCCCATGGCCGGCGAGTGACTCTCCACCCGCAGCCGAACCGGTCGCGCTCACCCATCAGGGAGAACTGCTCGCCATCGCCGAGGCGAAGAACGGCCGCACGCGCTATCTGGCCGTCTTCGTCTAAGTTACTCGGACGTTCGGCGCCAGTCAGTCCCGCAGATGTAGCGGGCGGGAAGCTGTCGAGGAGGGAACGTTCTCGGCCAGCAGGTCGGCCCAGGCATCGCACACCGCGTTGAGCGGGAAACTGCCCGACACCTCATCGAAGGCCGTGTCTGCGAGACGGGACCAGGCATGTGAGTGCACCGTGTCGAGGATCACCTCGGCGATGTCTGCGGGCGAGGAGTGGATCCACCGAGGGGAATAGATCGTGTCGGCCCCCGGCCAGGGCAGAATCGCGGGAACCGCACGGGAGGCCATGCCCTCGGCCGGTGCGAGGTGGAAACTCTCATCCTCCGAGGTGGACAGCACCCAGCCGACCCGTCGCAGCCAAACGGCGACATCTCCACCGAAGCCGTCGAAGGAAACTGCGCCGTGAACGGTCGGGTCGTCTCGGAGGCGATCCATGAGAGTCTCGGTCGCCAGCCGCTCCTCGGGCTTGCGCCAGATCCACCAGTAGTCCCAGGGCAATTTTGACTTGATCGCGAGGCGGAATCGGGCGTCGCGGCGGCGGAGAAGCGAGAGGACCTCGACGCCCAGATCGGGCCGCTTGCGATGCGGGGAGATGCCGATCATGCCCAGGGTGAACTCGGCTCCCGGAAGCTTGGGGCGTTCGAACTGCTCGATGTCCACCCAGTTCGGGATGACGGCGATCCGGTCCGTCGGCCAGCCTGTTCTCTCGGCCGTGAGTTGGGCGTAGAAGGGGCTCACGCAGATGACCTGATCGACGCCATCGATATTGACATCCTGCAACCAGCCAGCGTCGAGTTCGAAGCGGTGAAGGCGCACGATCAGTCGCTGGTCCTCGCGCTTGTTCTGTGAGTACCAGACTGCATTGGGCCCGGCCCACTCGCAGATGACGACATCGGCCCAGTCGCGCAATTGTCGCGACACCTTTTCGTCATGGGAGGACAGCGACTCCCACTCATCGACACGTACCTCGATGCCGTCGATTCCGCGGAGGTGGTCCAGGATCCGGGTGAAGAACTTCAGATCATGACTGGCCACAGCGACTTTCACGGGCCCTTGGTCGAGTCGTTGCCCAAGATCAGGTGGAGCCGTCGGCGTCGATCGGGCCAGGGCAGCCTGGAGACGACTCACGGCGGCGGTCATAGTGAAGTCCTCGGTTGCGGTGCGCGCACGAAGCGCCGCTGCGTCGAGTCGCTCAGCGAGATCGGGTGCGGTGAGGGCCTGCACGATGTCGGTTGTGTCGGTGACGAAGAAGGGGTAGTCGCTTCCTAGAAGCGCCTCGTGCATGGTGGTTCGGTTGAGCAGGATCGGCACATCCAGCTGAGCGAATTCGAGCACCTTGGTCGATAGCTCGAGGCTCGCGTCCATGCTGCGGTCCCGCCAGGACAGACCGAGGTCGGCCGTGGCGGACAGTTCCATCGCCTGCTGTCGGGGCAGTCCGCCGTGCCAGATGACGCCCTCGGTGTGCTCGAGGGCATGTCGCATGCGGTCCGACCAGCCGGGCAGTTCGTTCTCGTCATGGATCTTGTCGCCGACCATGTGGACCTCGGCGGTGACTCCGGCCGCCTGGAGGGCGGCGGGGAGTTCGGTCATCTCCAGGGTCTTCCATGCGGCAGCGAATTTGCCGGTGTAGACCAGGCGGAGTGGCCGCTGGGCGGAGCCGATTCCCTCGAGATTCCTCGCCCGAGGGGTGAACCCGGGTTCGGGGACGATCGGCGGCCACAGGATGCATCGACCGGCCGCTCCGGGCACTAGCGATTCCAGGTAGGAGCGCAGTTCCTCGGTCTGGCAGAGCAGGTATCGGCTGGCGTCAGCAATTTCGGCGAGGGTGTCCAGGGTCGACTCCGGCACCTTGTCCACGCTCTGGGGGACATCGGTGAGGTAGGTCCAGAGCCGCCCGGCGAGACGTTCATTCCGGGCTGCCCCGGCGACAAGCCGCAGGCCACGCACGACGACGAGGTCCGCCGGGGATTGTTCGTCGAGCTGCGTAAGGAGACGGATCGCTTCGGGTCGGGTCAGTTCATCGGGGTCCTGGCTGAGTCCCATCGAGAATGGATCGACGACCTCTACACCGGGCATGGCGCGCAGCGGAGCCACCAATCGGTCGGTGGTGACACGGGCCTTGAGGAGAACTCGCACCTTAACCCCGGCGCGTGACAGCGCCTCTGACATCGACTGCACCCAGATCGCCGAGCCGTCGAGGATGTTGAGGTTCACATCTCCATAGACCAGGGCACGACGAGGACGTACTCGTGGAGTCATCGCCACCACCCCGGGTGGTGTATCGGTGTGCTCTCCGCGGCTGATGAGTGCGAGTCGAGCGCGCCCTGGCGAGCGACGATGGCGAAGGCGGCCGAATCGTCCGGGATCATCATCGACACCCGTGGCGACCGGTTGCTGACCTCGTAGGCGATCACCAGATCCTGGAGTGCCAGCGGGGCCAGAGTCCGCCAGGCCGAATCGGGAATCTCGGCGATCAGGGCGGAGGTGCTCGCCTGAGCGGCACGCACCCAGGATGCCGATGAGTCTGGAGCGAGGAGGCGTAGCGGGAGATCGGTGAGGCCACGGTCATCCAGGGCCGCACGCAGGGTGGAGTGATGCTCGCTGGACACGAGGATTTCCCTGGGCCGCAACTGTTGTCGGGAGAGGGCATCGACGATCGTCGACGGTCCGATGTCACCGCCGATGAGGCGGCTGGGGAGAAGCACGGCGACATCACGGACTGATTCCGGACGCGTCGAGAGGCCCAATTGCGTCATCACCTGGGTCCAGGTGGCCGGAGGTGTCGCAGTCGAGAACAGGGCACGCCAGACTTGCCAGAGATCGCCCTTGTCGACGGGGCGGTAGTTCCAGGCCCGGCTCAGCGCTTCGCGTGCCGCCTCCGCATCGCCGGCCGGGTAGGTGAGCCATGGCCACGAGTCGGCCACACCGGCTGAGTCCAGAAGCGCGTCGATGTCTTGGTCGTGCGGCGATACGAGGGGGCGGCCGCAGGCGAGTGCGGCGAGTGCGATTGAGGCCGCGCCGACCATCTGGGGGGATGACGGTCCGGTGAGGGCGACGACGCCGGCCTCGCCCAGCGCGGTGAGGAAGCCCGCCGGGACAGGGAGGCTCTCGGCCATTGTCGATAGACGAACGCCTCGGTCACTGGCCGCATCCGTCCAGGCCTCCCGGACCGCGATGTCAGCCTGGTTCTCCGGCAACTGAGCGTGCATCGGACCGGCGAGAACGGCGGTCGGGGCCGGAGCATCGCCGTCATCGCGCAGGAGCCAGGGTGCGCAGTGCGCGACGATCCCAAGGTCGATGCCCGGCTGCCACGGATTGCGCCTCGACGCCCCGGGTCCGTCGAGGACCAGGTCGCAACGATCGGCGATCGCATCGAGGCCCGCATCGGACGCCCGAGCGCGGATCAACACCAGGGGGCGACCATTCGACTTGGCGGCATCCAGCAGAGACTCGGCGGCGATCGCCCGGTCGGTCGCGGCGGGATTACCCAGGTGCGACCAGGTCCCCAGCGGTTCAGCGCTCAGGCCATCGATCACGACGACATCGGGATCCACCTCGCTGGTGAGGGTGGCGGCGTCATGGGGGAGTACCTGCGTCACTGCGGCGGAGGGAGCCCAGACTGCAGCGCGCAGTGGATCGAGGGCACCGGCGATGGAGAGGGGGCGATCCAGACGTTCTGCGACACGGGGGAGTAGGAGGCGAGCGGCGATCTCATCGGTGTAGTCCGTGCGACGCATGCGTGCGGGCGGTAGCGCGTTCTCCTCCGCGGCGGGCTGGGAGCGGCGATGGCGACGCAGCCGATACAGCCGCAGGAGATCCCGAGGCAGGAGAAGGGCACGTCGGGGGTGGCGAGCCGCCTTGACGAGGAGATCGCCGACCTGGAATTTCGTGGAGGCCCGAACCCGAGCGGCATCAGCCTCCGAACGCTGCGCTCGAGCGAGCGCCTGTCGCACCTCGGCACGCAGTTTTGCGTTCTCGCCCGTGAGTTTCGTGAGCCGCTCGGACTCGGGCGGCTCGAGATTCATCTCGATCTCAGCGCTGCCGGTTGTGGAGGAGTCGGCCCCAGGACCTGAGACGGTGGAGTCGGTCATCGCGATCTCAGCCCTCGGACCGACCATCAAGCCAGTCGACGATCACCCGCGCGATGCGTTCGCCTGCGCGTCCGTCCCATAGTGGCGGGATGCGCGTCGGATGAGCCTGCCGGTCGGGCAGTTCGGCGCGTTCGGCGACGGCCACTGTCAGCGCTGGAATGACCGAGGCAGTTGTCACGAGTTGGTTCGTGCCATGGGTGATGGTGATGGGGCGTTCGGTATTGGGACGCAGCGTGAGGCAGGGGACGCCGAGGACCGTCGTCTCCTCCTGCACGCCACCGGAATCAGTGATGACCGCGAGCGCACCACTCACCAGGGACATGAAGTCCAGGTAACCCAGGGGCTCGACGACGTGCACGCGGGGATGATCGCCGATACCCAGGGCTTCCAGGATCGCTCGACCTCGTGGGTGGAGAGGCAACACGATGTCGGCGATCGCGGCCGCACCGTGGACCACGGCCACCAACTCAGCGGCGGTCTCGGGGTCATCGACATTGCCAGGACGATGCAGAGTGGCCACGAGGTAGTCCACGGGTATCCCGAGTCGCTTGCGGGCCGCCTCGCTATCGAGTCGATCCCGCTGAGCCAGGAGGGTGTCGATCATCGGATTGCCCACGAGGTGGATCCGATCAGCGGGAATGCCCTCATGGGCAAGATGAGCAATAGCGTCGGGGCTGGTGCACAGCAGCAGTTCGGAGAGTGAATCGGTCACTTTCCGGTTGATCTCCTCGGGCATCGTCATGTCGAAGCTGCGAAGCCCCGCTTCGACGTGGGCGACGGGCACATCGAGCTTCGCCGCAACGATGGCCGCGGCCAGGGTCGAGTTGACGTCGCCGTAGACGATTACCAACTCAGGACGCGTCGACATGATCTCGCCCTCGAGCCCGACCATGAGGGCCGCGGTCTGCTGGGCATGCGATCCCGAGCCGACGCCGAGGTTGATGTCGGGCCGGGGCAGGTTGAGTTCCCGGAAGAACACCTCTGACATGCGGTCGTCGTAGTGCTGACCGGTGTGCACGAGCCGCTGGGAGACCCCGAGGTCGGCCAGCTGTGCGATCACCGGCGCGGCCTTCGGAAAATTCGGCCGGGCACCGGTCACATGGAGAAGCGTCATCGCGCCTACTATCGCAGAAGCGGTGCTGTGCGATGGGGTTGGTCACTGCCTGATGTCGGCGGTGTCGACCGAACCGCGATGGATATGTGAGCCCGACGCGACGGGTGTGTGAGAAGGTCGCGAAGCGACGACTGGTCGAGACACGGGCGAGGAAGTGAGATGAGCGGACAACGAGCAGCGTGGGGCGAATGGCCCCGGGTCCTGCGTCGGCTGCCGCTGATGGTGAGCGGGGGAGTTCGCCGGTTCGCCGAGGATCCCTGGCGCGGCTGGGCTGCGGCACGCCGGGCCGTCCCCGGAGTAGCGAGATTCACGCCCGACCCGCGACGACCGATAGCGCGTGTCGAGCGAGCCGCAGCCGAGGACCGGCTCGCGGACGCACTCGATGCCTTCGACGACGTGCGGGAGCCTTCGGAGCGAGTCGCCGCAGAACGCGCGATCTCCCGGCTGCGCGGTCACTACCTCGAGGTCGCGACGGTTCGGCCTCGCAGCAGGGCTGAACGTCGACAGGTCGAGGCAGCTCGACGCCACTGCGAGGTCTGGAGTTCGCCGCTTCCGCGATGGGCTGGGTCGCCACGGTCTTATCCTTCGTCGTCCTCCTCGTCGGCTGGGGCGGGTCGGCCGAACGTTCTTCATGTCGTCACGAACTCTTTGCCGAGGGTGCAGGCTGGCTCCACGATCCGGACCCAACGCATCGCGGCGGCGCAGGGCGATCTCGGCTGGCGGGTGGGCGTGGCCACGCGCCCGGGCTTCCCGGTCTTCCACGGGGATCTCACCTCCGCGTCGGAGCGGGTCTACCAGGGTGTGCGCTATCACTCCCTGCTTCCCGCGTGGATGCCCTCAGCGCAGAAGGTGCCCCAGGTCTACGCCCGGCTGCTGGACGACCTGGTGATGCGGGAGCGCTATGGGCTCCTCCACGCGGCCTCCGATCATGTCAATGCGCGCGCTGCTCTCGAAGTCGGTCATCGGCGCGACATCCCGGTGCTCTACGAAGCCCGGACCCTGCCGGAGGAATCCTGGCTCTCGCGTCACGGCGGGGAGCAGGCACGGGACAGTGTCGCCTACCGGTGGATGCGTGCCCGTCATCAGGAGGTGCTCCTCGCCGCCGATGCCGTCACGACGCTCGGCAGCGCGATGCGGGACGCCATTCTCGAGATGGGGGTGGATCCGGAGCGGATCTTCGTCGTTCCCAACGCCGTTCCGGAAGGCTTCTGCGAGCCGGCCACGCCCGCGCTTCTCGCCCGTGACCGGCTCGGGATCGACGGCGGAGACCTCCTTCTGGGAACCGTGACCACGATGTATTCCTACGAGGGATTGGAATTGCTGATCGCGGCGGCTGAGGAACTGCGGCGCGGGGGCCTCGACGCGCGGCTCCTTCTCGTCGGGGATGGTCCCGAACGAGATCGGCTGCTCGAACAGGCCGAGACGGCGGGTGTCCCCGTGAGCGCCCCTGGTCGAGTCCCGGTCGATCAGGTCACCGAGTATCTCGATGCCCTCGATGTCTTCGTCCTACCGCGGCGGGAGGACGCAATCACGGCCCTGGTCACCGCGTTGAAGCCCCTGGAGGCCCAGGCCCGTGGCATCCCGGTCGTGGGCAGCGATCTGCCGGCGGTCGCGGAGGTGCTCGCTGCCGAAGCCCCACGGGTGGCCGGTCGTGATCCTCGGGTGTGGGCGCAGGCCCTGGCTCGGTATGCGGATCCTGGGCTGCGATCAGCAGAGGGCGCTGCGGCGAGGGAGTGGGTCCGGGCGTGTCGAACCTGGCCTACCGTCATGGAGGGCTATGCAAGCGCGTACGCTTTCGTAGGTTCGGATGTGTGAGGAGCGCCGCGGCTAGATGCGGTGCTCCACGGCGCCGGGCATGAGGCGACAGCCCCCGGGGACGCGGTCGTCGGTGGACGCGGCCGACCGTGGCGGCCACAGCGAATGCGAGTGCCGAGGGGCACGAGAGGTGGAGGAATCCCATGGCGGTGGATACAGAGGCGACCGGTGCACAGGCATCGGTGGATCTCGTCGTCATCGGGATGGGCTACGTCGGCCTCCCGCTGGCCCAGGAGGCCACCAGGGCCGGGGTGAGGGTGGTCGGGCTCGATGTGTCCGAGCCGGTCGTGTCCAGCCTGAACGCCGGTGTCTCCCATGTCGACGACCTCGACGATGCCGACGTCCAGCAGATGATCGCCAACGGATTCCGGGCTACGACCGATCCCGCGGTGATCGCACAGGCAGCGGCGGTCGTCATCTGCGTCCCGACACCCCTGACCCCCGAAGGCGGCCCTGATCTGGGTGCGGTCCTGTCCGCCACCGCGTCCATTGCCGCGCATCTGCAACCTGGACACCTCATCATCTTGGAATCCACGACTTATCCGGGAACGACCTCGGATGAGGTGCGTCCGGTGCTCGAGGCGGGCGGCCTGGTCGCCGGCCGGGATTTCCACCTCGCCTTCAGCCCGGAGCGCATAGACCCGGGCAATCCGGTCTACGGCATGCGTAACACTCCGAAGGTGGTGGGCGGCCACACGGAGGGGTGTACCCAGGCGGCGGCGCAGTTCTACGCCAGGTTCGTGGACACCGTGGTCCCGACGCGGGGAACCAGGGAAGCCGAGATGGCGAAGTTGCTGGAGAACACATACCGCCACATCAACATCGCCCTGGTCAACGAGATGGCTCGCTTCTGCCACGAGCTGGACATCGATCTGTGGGATGTCATCGAAGCGGCGAAGAGCAAGCCCTTCGGATTCCAGGCGTTCTATCCGGGTCCGGGTGTCGGCGGTCATTGCATCCCCATCGATCCCAACTATCTGTCGTATCAGGTTCAGGCGAAGCTCGGCTATCCCTTCCGGTTCGTGGAGCTCGCTCAGGAGATCAACGCGGGAATGCCTGCCTACGTCGTGCGACGCATCCAGGACTTGCTCAACGAAGATGGCAAGGCGCTGAAGGGTGCGCGCATCTGCCTGCTGGGAGTCACCTACAAGCCGGACATCGCCGATCAGCGTGAATCGCCGGCGACGCCGATCGCCCTTCAATTGTTGGACAAGGGCGCCATCGTGGAGTTCCACGATCCGCTGGTGAACGAATGGCGGCTCGGCGGTCGAACGTTGCCTGCGGTCACTGACCTCATGGATGCGGTGGAATCGTCGGATGCGGTCGTGCTCCTGCAGAACCACCGGACATATGACGTGGACGATCTCGTGGCGTCGGCCCGTGCCTTCCTCGATACGCGAGGGGTGACGAACCACCCGAAGGCGGTGCGGCTCTGATCCTCGTCGATGGCCGTGAGGTGCCGGGCAGCGAATTGGCTGCCGCGGCAGGACTTCGGGCTGTCGATTCCCGACCGTCCTTTCACTCCTACCTCGTCCAGATCTGGCGACGCCGCGCCTTCCTGCGCGCCTTCGCCGGGGCGAAGATGGAGTCGGAGAACTCCAAGAGCCGATTGGGACAGCTCTGGCAAGTACTCGATCCGGTCTTCACGATGGCGGTCTACTGGTTCCTGTTCGGCTATCTGCTGGGTGGCCGCGGCAGTGTCGTCAACTACACGGGATTCCTCGCCGCGGGCGTGTTCTCCTTCGCTCTCATCCGCCAGTCCATCACGGCGGGCTCGAAGAGCATCTCCAGCAACCTAGGCCTCGTGCGCGCGATCCACTTCCCGCGGGCGGTGCTTCCGCTGGCTGTCGTGGTGAAGCAGCTGCGGGTCTTCTTCATTTCGCTGCCCATCATGATCGTGATCTTGTTGATCACCGGGGAGCGCATCACGGCGAACTGGCTCCTGGCTCCGATCGCCCTGGTGTTGATGACCATGTTCGCCATCGGTATGGCGCTGGTGATGGCGCGCATCGTGGCTGTCGTCGAGGACGTCTCCGATGTGCTGCCCTACATCCTGCGCATCTGGGGCTATGTCTCGGGCGTGATGATCCCCATCGCGGATCGATTGGATCGGCTCGGGCTACCGCCGTGGGCAGTGTTCATCGTAGAGATCAATCCACCGACGGTGTACCTGAACATCATGCGCGATTGCCTGATGAATACCTATGACGCGCCGGGTGGGGCGTTCAACTGGATCGTCGCCGCGATCTGGGCCGTGGTGATGCTGCCGCTCGGACTGTGGTTCTTCTGGCGGGGGGAGGGTCGCTATGGCCGTGGCTGAGTCGTCACCCCGCACGACCGAATCAGGTCGCCCCGCGCCCACGCCCGCCGACGCGCCCTTGAAGATCGTCGTCGACGATCTCCACGTCGTCTATCGCCTGTGGATCACGCCCCCGTCTCAGGAGGCAAGGGGGTTGAGCCGGATCAAGGTCCGTCGGCCGATTCCCAAGAAGCGTGAGGTGCGTGCCATCCGGGGGGTGAGTTTCGTTGCCCGTCAGGGCGAGGCGATCGGTGTCATCGGCAAGAACGGTGCCGGGAAGTCGACCCTGATGCGCGCGATTGCCGGGCTGCTTCCCCCCGCTCAGGGACGGGTCTATGCCGATGGTCTGCCCACGCTGCTGGGCGTCAACTCGGCGCTGGTGAAGTCTCTGCCCGGTGCCCGCAACATCGAACTCGGCCTCCTCGCGCTCGGGTTGAGCCCAGCGGAGGTGGCCGAGAAGTTCGATGACATCGTCGAGTTCTCCGGGATCGGCGATGCGGTGAACCTCCCGATGCGGTCGTATTCCTCGGGTATGGGCGCTCGCTTGAAGTTCGCGATCGCATCCTCCGTGCCGCGCGAGATCCTGCTCATCGATGAGGCTCTCGCGACAGGTGATGGAGAGTTCCTCAAGCGCAGCGCGGAACGTATCCAGCGACTTCGTGACGAGGCGGACACGATCTTCCTGGTGAGCCACTCCATGTCGTCGGTGAAGGAAACCTGCGATCGGGTGATCTGGCTCGATGACGGTGTCATCATCGCCGATGGTCAACCCGACGACATCATCCCGGAATACGAAGCGAGATTCGGCCTGAAGACGCGGAAGTCGCGCAAGGAACGTCGACGGAAGCGACGTGAGCGCAACCAGAATGCCTCTTCCGATGGGGATGATTCGGGAGACGGGTCGACGGATTCCGAACGTAGTCGGCTGGACGATCGGTAGTGCGCGTTCTCGTCGCCACGGTGGTCCATGATCCGCGCGACGCACGGATCTACGCACGCGAGATCACCGCTCTGGTCGAGGCCGGCCACGAGGTCACCTACATCGCACCGTTTTCCCACTTCGGCATCTCGACGCTGCCTGGAGTCCATGCCGTCGACGTTCCGGCGTCCCATGGGCGTCATCGCCTAGACGGTATTCGCGGGGTTCGGCGGGAGTTGCGCAAGCGGGCCGGTGATCAGGACCTGGTCTTGATCCACTGTCCGGAGATCTTGCTCAGTGCATGGGACCTCAAGCACCCGTGCATCGTGTGGGATGTCCACGAGGACACCGCTGCCGCGGTGACGCTGAAGCAGTGGTTGCCTGAGTTCCTGCGCCGACCGGTGGCAGCGCTGACACGCAGGGCTGAGTCGTGGGCGGAGCGGCATTGGCACCTGCTGCTGGCCGAGGATTCCTACGCCGAGCGATTCGCGCTGAGCCATCCGGTGGTGCCCAACTCCACACCCGTCCCGGACGATGTGCCGCTACCCGGGGACAACCGGGTGGTCTATGTCGGAGACATCACTCGAGCCCGTGGTGCGCAGGTGCTGGTCGACGTGGCACGCCTCCGTGCTGATCGCGCTGCTGGCTCCCCGCATCAGGATGTCACCTTGCATCTGATCGGTCGTTGCTCAGAGGAGATGACGCCTGTCGTGCAGGCGGCGCATGAGCGCGGTGATCTCGTCTGGCACGGCTACCTCCCCAACGCCGAGGCGCTGACGTTGATTCGTGGCGCGACCGCTGGGGTGTCCCTCCTCCGCGATGAGCCCAACTACCGGCACTCCAAGCCGACGAAGATCATGGAGTACTTCGCCCAGGGCCTCCCCGTCATTACGACGCCGCTGCCCCTTGCACGCGCGATGATCGTGGAGTCCGGCGGAGGAATAGTGGTGCCGTTCGATGATGCAGCGGCGGTCGTGACGGCCATCGATGAACTCGTCGATGATGCGCAGCGCCGCATCGCGATGGCGCAGTCGGGCCGGGAGTGGGTGAGGGCGAATGCCGATTGGAATCGGGATGGGCCCCGGTTCGTGTCAGTTCTCGAGGGATGGGCGGGGACGAGTTAACGGTCGACGCAGATCGGCGAGCATGGTGCGCGCAACGCGACGCAAGGGGACACGACGCTGACCGAGCCGATACGCCCCCCAGGCGACGCTTCCACTGCCGACCATGAGCAGGCCCGCACCCACGAGAGGATGTCGACGAGCGACTGCGGTTCCACCGAGCATCGCGAGGCCTCCGCCGGCAGCCCACGGCAGAGCGACTCGACCCGCAGCCCTGGCTTCTGCGGCCGCGCGTTCTGCGCGCTCGCGTCGACGTTGCTCCGCGCGACGCGCGCGTTCGGTGGGGTCTGGCGGAGGGGCGATCTTGCGGCGGCCGACTGCTGTGGCCACCTCGTATCCGTGTGAGTTCAACCAGACCGCGGATTCACCTTCGATCGCGACAACCTCGGCGTCGGTGAGCGTGTCGCGCCAGGCGCCCTCCCGACCGTCGGTGATGTGATTCGACGTGATGCGCAGGTCATCATCGACGCCGTGTCGCTTGGCTTGCACCGAGCGTTGTGCCTGTGCCTCGAGATCGACCTCGGCCACGATCGCCCGTAGCCGTTCGTCATCGATGGGCACATTGAGGTACGCCGCGATGTCCTTCACCAGGCCGGGAATGTCGTCCTTGAAGTCCTCGTACCGGCGCACCCAGACGTCGGCCTTCGAGCGCCAGAAAGCGTCACCGCGAATCTCCCGGCGCACGGTCAGCCGACTGGGCTTCGACCCTCGCTCGGGATGGTCCTCCTTCAATCGGCCCTTGCGATAGAGCGAGGCCACGACATCCCGAGGGTCACGGAACGTGTAGAGATACTTCGCCCCCTCGTCGGGGAAGTCCTCGCGACGCATCGCGGGTCGGAAGTGCACCTTCGCCATGAGGTAGTCATCGGGATTCGCCGCAGCATCGGGAAACCCGGCAGTGGATAGTCCCCGTGGGTTGCGCAATCCCGGGGTGCCCTCGAGGAGGAGTCGAGCGATCTGCCACACGAGGGTGGACCCGGAGCGGTGCATGCCGCAGACGACGAGGAGCACGACGAGAGTCTAGGCCCTGGACTGTCGTGACCGACGGATCCCGCCGCGGCGCGACTGGTCGGGATCGGCGGGGATCTGCTCGACGAGGGTGGACAGTGCGCCGAGTGCGGCACCGGCCGCGTCGATGATCTCGGTCTCGCGCTCGAGGGGATCGATCGGCCCGGCAAGGCGAGCTGACTCGGCCACGAGCAGGTCGGCGGGTTCGCCGACAAGGCGGGCGTGGGAGGTGCGGAGTTCTTCGACATCCTCGCGCGCCCAGGTGCTCACGCGTTCCACCCACTCGTCGGGCAACCTCACGCGCTGGCCACGCTGATCTCGTCGTGCGAACCCCTCACGAATGATCTGACCGCGAATGGCGCGTCGCTGAGGCTCGGGAAGGTCCCCGTTGTCGAGGGCGCGGTTCAGCCCGGCGAGCACGAGGGTTTCGGGTTCAGTGAGACCCACATTGGCGCTGACGGTGTCGACTTCGGGGGGAGTGTCCGGCAGCACCTCGGCAAGGCCGACGGCGTCGACGAACCGATGCCATAGCGCATGCGCATCGGCGGGCCGGTGTGGCACGCCTACCACGGTGATAGATGTGGCGAGGGGAGCCCATCGGTTCACGAGCCCACCGATCGCGTAGGCGCGCCAGAACGTGTGATCGGGATCGGCCTCCCATGCGCGTCGACGCTCGGCACTATCCCCGGAGCCCCGGCGTTGCTCCATCTGGCGGAGGAACGTGTCGAATCGTGTGGACCGCCCGTTGCGGATGTGCTGCTGCCACGAGCTGGGGAGCACTCGACCGAGATCCCGTGCGGTGATGAGGATGTCGGTGTGGTCCACCCCGAGCGACTCGACGAGCTGGGCAGCATTGTGGGCGTCGATGACGGACAGCGCTTCGCCCGAGACGATGACGGTGCCGTCCCAGCGCTGCACCTTGCGGACGAGTCCCGCCCAGGACTCCTGCTGCGCCTGTGCTCGAACGGGGGGAACCCACGGGAAGGCGGCGGTTCCGAGCAGACCGTAGGCGGCGGCTTCGTGGTTGTAGATCTCCTTCTTCCCCGCCAGTCGCAGGGGGTAGAGGACACCCTGTCGTCGGATGCTCGGGGAGAGTGACTGGAGTACGCGCTGAAGATAGGTGGTGCCGGATTTCTGGGTGCCGATGTGCAACACGAGGCGCTCCGCCATCTCCCACCTCGCTTCCTCACGTCGTCAACGGCTCGGTGAACAGCGACCACATCGTTGCACGTGTGCGAGGGTGTGGAAGGGTTCACCCGTGCGCGTCGTGGTCATCGGTGTGTTCGATGGGGTCCACAGGGGCCACCGGTCCCTCGTGGATCGTGCCGTCGCGCGTTCCTTGGAGCCCGGGGCCTCTGGTGAGCGAGAGGTCATCGCGGTCACCTTCGAGCCGCATCCCGCTGCGGTGTTGCGGCCTGATCGTGCGCCGTTGATGCTCACGGATGTCGATCGCCGCCGCGAGCTGCTGCTTCAGTCAGGTGCCGATGAGGTGGCCGTGGTGGCGTTCGATGAAGAGTTCTCGACGCAGACACCTGAGGAGTTCGTCGACTACCTGCTCGTCGACCTACTCGGTGGTCGGCGAGTCGATGCGATCGTGGCGGGTGCGAACTTCCGCTTCGGCAAGGGGGCCCAGGCAGATGTGGCAGCCCTGCGCGAGATCGGTCGGCGACGCGGTTTCGACGTCGAGGAGGTAGCCCTCGTCACTGAGCGTGTCGGTGGTGCGGGGGACGAGGATGAGCCGGTCACGTGGTCGTCCACCTTCGTCAGATCGAGGATCGCCACTGGGGATGTGCTGACTGCCCGCCGGGTGCTTGGTCGGCCGCATCGCCTCGATGGCGTCGTCGTCGGGGGAGAGAAGCGTGGTCGGGAGTTGGGGTATCCCACAGCGAATGTGGATGTCGAGGAGGGCCTCGCGATCCCCCAGGACGGGGTCTACGCCGGGTGGCTGATCGATGGGGATCGGCGGTGGCCCGCGGCCATCTCCGTGGGCACTAACCCGCACTTCCAGGGTCGGTCGCGCACGGTCGAGGCCTACGTCCTCGGCCGTGACGACCTCGACCTGTACGACCACCACGTGGGGGTTGAGTTCGCCGAACTGATCCGAGAGCAGGCAGCATTCGATTCCCTCGAGGCACTCGTGGATCAGATGGCCGATGATGTGCGCCGCGCCGGCGAGATCACGGCGGCGGACCCCTCCTGATAGCCTGTCCTTCGACGGTTCCGGGGCGGGCGCCCTGGGATTCGTGTCAGATCGCCACAGGCGATCCAACTCCCTGGCAAGGTGCCAGGGCGAGTCGCGCCCGAGAGGACATCACTTCATGCCGCTGGACACTGCCACCAAGGCCGAGATCATCGCTGAATACGGTTCGTCGCCGACGGACACGGGGAGCCCTGAGGTTCAGATCGCGATGCTGAGCCGTCGGATCACGGATCTGACCGAGCACCTGAAGTCCCACAAGCACGACCACCACTCACGCCGCGGTCTGCTGGCGCTGGTGGGTCAGCGTCGCCGGTTGCTGAAGTACCTCGCCGAGGTCGACATCACGCGCTACCGCGCGATCATCGAAAAACTAGGCTTGAGGCGATAGCCGAGAGCCCCGAGTATGGCTTGAGGCGAT
>CAZVCZ010000002.1:19100-40956 GCA_964626275.1 uncultured Bifidobacteriaceae bacterium
CGAAAAACTAGGCTTGAGGCGATAGCCGAGAGCCCCGAGTATGGCTTGAGGCGATAGCCGAGAGCCCCGAGTATGGCTTGAGGCGATCGCCGAGAACCGCACAATCGAATAACACAAGAGACGCTCGTTCGAGCACCGGCGCGAAAGCCCCAGATCGTCGGTCCTCGGTAGTGGCTTCCGGGTGGTTTCACCCGTGGGCCTCGATCGAAGACCGGCCCCGGCCCATCGCGTACGGGGTGGTCGACGCGGGCGTCCCTCACTGAAGGGAAGACACCCGTGGACGGGTCAACCATTACCGCCACCGAGGCGGTGCTCGATAACGGGCCATTCGGCTCGCGCACTGTTCGTTTCGAAACCGGCCGTCTCGCTCGCCAGGCAGGCGGCGCTGTGGCGGCCTATCTGGACGACGACACGATGCTGCTGTCGACGACGACGGCATCGAAATCTCCGAAGGAGCATTTCGACTTCTTCCCGCTCACGGTGGATACCGAGGAGCGGATGTATGCCGCGGGACGCATCCCCGGCTCCTTCTTCCGTCGGGAAGGCCGGCCGAGCGAGGACGCGATTCTCACCTGCCGGCTGATCGACCGCCCGCTTCGTCCGACGTTTGTGAAGGGCCTGCGCAATGAGGTGCAGGTCGTCATCACGGTCCTGGCGTTGAACCCGGATGACCTGTATGACGTGTTGGCGATCAACGCCGCGTCCGCGTCGACCCAACTGTCAGGTCTGCCGTTCAGTGGACCGATCGGTGGCGTTCGAGTAGCCCTCATCGATGATCGCTGGGTGGCCTTCCCGCGTCATTCCGAGCTCGAGCGCGCCGTATTCGACATGGTCGTCGCCGGCCGCGTGGTGGGCGACGACGTCGCGATCATGATGGTCGAGGCCGAGGCGACCGAGGCGACCATCGAACTCGTCCGCGGTGGTGCGAAGGCGCCGACGGAGGAGGTTGTCGCCGAAGGGCTCGAAGCGTCGAAGGCGTTCATCCGCGTGCTGTGCGAGGCTCAGGAGAGCCTGGCGGCCACCGCTGCGAAGCCGGTGCAGGACTTCCCGGTGTTCCTCGACTACACCGATGACGTCTATGACGCCGTCGCTGAGGTTGCGTCGGCTCGTGTCGCTGAGGCGATGACGATCGTGAGCAAGGCCGAACGTGAGGATGCTCTCGATCAGATCAAGGCATCCGTTCTCGAGGAGCTCGGCCCCCGGTTCGAGGGTCGCGAGAAGGAGATCTCGGCTGCCCTGCGCAGTGTGACCAAGGAGCAGGTGCGCCAGCGGGTGCTGCGCGACAAGGTCCGCATCGATGGCCGTGGACCGACGGACATCCGCACACTCTCGGCGGAGGTCGAAGTTCTTCCGCGTGTGCACGGTTCGGCCCTGTTCGAGCGCGGCGAGACGCAGATCCTCGGAGTCACCACGCTGAACATGCTGCGCATGGAGCAACTTCTGGAAACTCTGTCCCCGGAGACCCGCAAGCGCTACATGCACAACTACAACTTCCCGCCGTATTCGACTGGTGAGACGGGTCGCGTGGGCAGCCCGAAGCGACGCGAGATCGGCCACGGTGCCCTCGCAGAGCGTGCGCTCGTGCCGGTGCTGCCGACGCGCGATGAGTTCCCCTACGCGATCCGGCAGGTGTCCGAGGCGCTGGGCTCGAATGGGTCGACATCCATGGGCTCGGTGTGCGCGTCGACGATGTCGCTGCTCAACGCTGGCGTTCCGCTCAGGGCACCCGTCGCGGGCATCGCGATGGGCCTGGTGAGCGGTGAAGTCGACGGCTCGACACAGTACGTCGCACTCACCGACATCCTCGGTGCTGAGGATGCGTACGGCGACATGGATTTCAAGGTGGCCGGAACGAAGGAGTTCGTCACCGCGCTGCAGTTGGACACCAAGCTCGATGGCATTCCCGCCTCGGTCCTCGCTTCGGCTCTGGGCCAGGCCAAGGATGCGCGCATGACGATTCTCGAGGTCATGAACGAGGCCATCGACGCTCCGGATGAGATGTCGCCGTATGCGCCTAGGATCATCTCGATCAAGATCCCGGTGGACAAGATCGGCGAGGTGATCGGACCCAAGGGGAAGATCATCAACCAGATCCAGGAGGACACCGGCGCCACGATCACGATCGAGGACGACGGCACGATTCACATCGGAGCGACCGACGGCGATGCCGCGGAGGCGGCCCGATCGAAGGTCAACGCGATCGCGAATCCGACGATGCCCGAGGTCGGGGAGCGCTACCTGGGCACCGTGGTGAAGACGACGACCTTCGGCGCCTTCGTCTCGCTCGTCCCGGGTCGCGATGGATTGCTGCACATCTCGGAGATCAAGAAGCTCGCCCCGGGCAAGAAGCGCATCGAGAACGTCGAAGAGGTGCTGAAGGTCGGTGACAAGGTGCAGGTCGAGATCAAGGAGATCGACCAGCGCGGCAAGCTGAGCCTGCAGCCTGTCCTGGACGAAACTGCTTCCGAATAACTATCGGTTCATCTGTGACGTCGCGGCGCGCCACCACCCGCACCCTCCTCGATGAGGGCGACGGGGCGGTGGTGCGCCGTACGACGTTGAGTAACGGGCTGCGCATCGTCACCGAGCATGTGCCCGGCGTTCACAGCGTCGCCGTTGGCGCCTGGGTCGGTGTCGGCTCACGGGACGAAACGCCTGCGCAACTTGGTGCTGCTCACTTCCTGGAGCACCTGTTGTTCAAGGGAACGGCCCGGCGCAGTGCCTGGGAGATCTCCTCGGCCATCGAATCGGTCGGTGGTGACATGAACGCGTTCACTACCAAGGAATACACCTGCTACTACGCCCGGGTCCGAGACCGCGACATGCCGCTCGCGATCGACGTCGTGTGCGATCTCGTCAGCGAGGGTGCGCTCACCTCCGCTGACATCGAGAGTGAGCGAGGAGTCATCCTCGAAGAGATTGCGATGTCCGAGGATGATGCGTCCGACGGCGTGCACGATCTCGTGATGTCTGCGCACTTCGGCGCAACGCCGCTGGGTCGGCCGATTCTCGGCACCATCGAATCGATCGAGGCGCTGAGTCCACGCGGGATCCGAGGGTTCTACCGCGGACGTTACGCGCCGGAGTCGATGGTGATCGCGGTCGCCGGCAATGTCGACCATGACCGCGTCGTGCGCGCGGTGCGACGCTCACTTCCGCGATTCGATGAGTCCCCGGATCGAGAGCCGCTGCCACCTCTGCGGGGTCGACGACCGCGACGCACGGGATCCACCCCGGTCAGGGTGCAGCATCGCTCGATCGAGCAGGTGAACCTCGTTCTCGCCCATACCGGTGTCTCTCGCCACGACGAGCGCCGGTATCCGCTCGCCGTGTTGAATGCAGCCCTCGGTGGCGGCATGTCCTCCCGGCTGTTCCAGTCGATCCGGGAGCAGCGTGGCCTGGCCTACTCGGTGTACTCCTTCTCCACGCATTTCGACGACACGGGCATGGTGGGCATGTATGCCGGCTGCCTGCCCGCCAAGATCGATGACGTGGTGTCGATCGGTCGCGACGTGATCCTCGAGGTTGCGGAGAACGGCCTGTCCGAGGAGGAGCTGCTGCGAGGTCGCGGACAGGTCACCGGTCAGATGGTCCTTGGCCAAGAGGACACCGGTGCGCGGATGAGCCGCATCGGCAAGTCTGAACTGCTCTACGGCGAGATCCCCGCGGTGGACGATGTGCTGTCACGCATCGATGCGGTCACCCTCGACGACGTGCAGTCGGTCGCCCGGGACCTGCTGACTCACACGCCAACCCTCGCGGTCATCGGACCCGTCGATGAGAACCGGGTCTCCAGCCTCGCCGCCGGCATGTGATGCGCGGCTAGGGTGTCCTCTGTGAGTCAGGAGAACACCGCTATCGCTGTGGGCGTGCTCGGCGCAGCCGGTCGCATGGGATCGGCAGTGTGCGCTGCTGTGGATGAGGCCTCGGACATGAGACTCGTGGCGGCACTCGATGTCGCCGACGACCTTGAGCAACTCGTCGCTTCAGGGGCCGAAGTCGTCGTGGACTTCACCACCCCGGATGTCGTGATGAAACATCTGGACTGGGCGATCGAGCGCGGCATCCACGCTGTCGTGGGAACGACCGGATTCACCACCGAACGTCTCGACTCGGTGAGGCAGGCGCTGTCCTCTCGGCCCGAGGTAGGCGTTCTCATCGCCCCGAACTTCAGCCTCGGCGCGGTCCTGCTCATGCGCTTCGCCCGCGACGCAGCACCTCATTTCGAATCCGTCGAGGTCATCGAACTGCACCACCCGGACAAGCTCGATGCTCCCAGCGGCACCGCCCGGCACACCGTGGAGATGATCGCCGAGGCGCGACAGGCCGCGGGGATCGATCAATCTCCGGACGCGACCGCGGAGGGGGTCGCGGGAGCTCGAGGCGCGACGATCGAGGGAGTCTCGGTCCACTCGGTCAGGTTGCGCGGACTGGTTGCCCATGAGGAGGTCCTGCTCGGCAATCCCGGAGAGGTGCTCACCTTGCGTCACGATTCCCTCGATCGGTCCTCTTTCATGCCCGGGGTGCTGCTGGGCATCCGCGAGGTGCGTTCACGTCCCGGCCTGACCCTGGGCCTGGAGGCTCTGCTCGACGCATGAGTCCTCGCATCTGGGTCACGGTCCTGGTGGTGGCCATCGGCGGCTATCTCCTTCTCGCCGTCCTGCGCGGCGGCGCATTCCTCGGCAGCGGAGATCCGCTGAACCTGCTCCTCGGTGCGTCGGTCATCGTCATTCCCGTCGTCGGTGGCTGGCTGGTGTGGCGCGAGATCGTCTTCGGCCGTCGGATGCAGACCCTGGGGGAGACCCTCGGACTCGAGGGCGATCTGCCGGTCGATGACTTCCCGCGGACTCCGTCCGGGCGAATCGAGCCCGAAGCGGCAGAGGAGTTCTTCGCTCGCGAACGTCAACGAGTGGAGGCGGAGCCGGAGAGTTGGCGGGGGTGGTATCGCCTCGGACTCGCCTATGACGCGGCGCGAGATCGGCGGCGGGCTCGTGACGCGATGGGGGAGGCGATCAGATTGGCCCGCGAACCTGGTGGCCCCCTGGCGTGATCAGGTAGCCGGGGGTGGTGACATGCGGGATTCACGCCACCAGGTCCGCATGCGATCGACAGCGATCGACCACGCCTCGGTTCGAAGGAGCGTGTCGAGGTTGGCAGACCCGATCGACGTGTGAACGATTCCCTCGGTGGTCACGAGGACGACATGGTGACCACCCGTACCGGGTTGCTCGTCGATGGAGTCGATCGCTGGCCAGGGGACGTGCTCGGTGCGCCACCAGCGCGAGATCTTCACTCCGGAGTCGTTGACGAATGTCCCGAGCACCCATGCCCGCGACACGAGTCCGATGATCGGCAGGGAGAGCAGGATCACCGCCATGGCGATGCCGATGCCCGCGGCGGAACGCATCCCGGCCAACGCGAACAACGCGCTCCCGAGCAGACTCATACTGAACAGCGTCACCAGGATCAGCACGGCGAGTCGTAGCGGTCCGCGCGCCGGCACCCGTATCCACTTCACCTGGGGAGAACCGGGCCTGATCTGCCGAGGCGCGAACAGGAATCCGAAGATGGGCTTGCGTGGCGTCTCGGTCATGGCAGCCACCCGAGGGCGCGCACGAGCGCAGCCGCGGCGGCTGCACCGAGGACCGCGACGAGCAGGGGCGCTCGGAGGCTCAGGGCGATCGTGGCGACGCCTAGCCCGACCAGTCGCGCGTCGATGCCCAGTCCACCGTCGTTCGTAGAGAAGGTCTGCACAACGAGCAGCGCGGCGAGGAGCGACACCGGAATGAGCAGGGTGATGCGCTTCAACGTCGGCGAGACTAGAAAACGCTCGGGAATGAGATATCCCGCGAGCTTTAGCAGATAGGTGGAGGCAGCGCCGACCAGAACGGCCGCCCAGATCATGAGGAGTCCTCCCCGGCCATTGGGGTTCCCCGCGAGATCGCGATTCCCACTATCACCCCGACGGCACCGGCGATGAGGACGGGAAGTCCAGCTGGAAGAAGAGGTGTGAGCAGGAGCGCGACGGCAGCCGCGATGACAGCGATCACACGCATGAAACGTGTGTCTAGGCGCGGCCAGAGCAGTGCGAGGAAGGCGGCGGGAATCGCGGCGTCGAGACCGAATCGAGCCGGATCGCCGAGGACATCGGCTCCGAGGGCGCCGATGAGGGTGCCGATGTTCCACAGGATGAAGATGGCGATACCCGTGG
Organism: uncultured Bifidobacteriaceae bacterium; assembly: GCA_964626275.1. Taxonomy (GTDB): domain Bacteria; phylum Actinomycetota; class Actinomycetes; order S36-B12; family S36-B12; genus M55B157. The sequence continues at coordinate 25,312 of CAZVCZ010000002.1, forward strand.
CCCAGAATGCCTTTCGGGCAGAGGGCTCATGATCCTCATGGCCGATGGCCATCCCCGTGGATTCATCGATGGTCAACTGGGCGGCGAGCAATCGTCGTGCCCCGCGAGGGCGCAGGACGGTGACCATGTGGAGCGCATAGAAGGCGTTGCGCACACCGAGAAGGGCTGCGATCGCGACGGCGGCTACGGCCCCGCCACCTGCGGCGAGGACTCCGACGAGTGCGAACTGCGATGCACCGGTGAACATCAGGCTGCTGAGTGCCTGGGTCTGCCAGACGCTCAATCCCGCCGCGACGGACACCGCGCCGAAGGAGATGGCATACGCGCCTGTCGCTAGGCCGATCCCGATCGCGTCACGCACGATGCCTGAACGGGGAACGGCCGCGTCGGCGTTCATGCGTCGACCGGGAAGGTGACGATGTCCGGGTCGATGCCTTGCGCGATGTCGACGCACCGCGGGCGCCCTGGGTCGCTGAGGTGGGGCAGCGCACGGAAGCGGCGCCGTCGCGGGACGCTGGCGTCGCCGGTGAGAGCGCCCTCGTGGCGAATGGCATGGGTGATCTCGGCGACCAGGGTCGGGGAGAGTTCGGATGTGTCTGCGGAACCAGACGACGCGCCTGAAGTGTCGAGTGCGGCGATGCGCGTGGCCTCCGCCCCATAGCGGCGCATCAGGTGCGGAGGTGCAGTCAGGTCTGCATGCCCCGCCCCGATGAGTGGCAGCGTCGTGGTGCGGCAGGCGCGGCGATGGTGACCTGCGGCATGGAGGGCGTCCTCGGCCATGGCGCGATAGGTGGTGAGCTTGCCTCCCGCCACGATGATCACGCCGTCACGACGGGTATGGATGAGGTGGCGGCGGGAGATGTCGGCGGTGGCGTTCGAATCGTCGCCCGAGGCCGAGGAATCGGGTGCGATGAGGGGTCGATAGCCGCTGTAGGCACCCAGGATCGATTCCGCGGGGATCGGTGCCTCCAAAACCGCCGACAGGTGGGACAGCACCCAGTCGATCTCCTCGCGTGGTGGTTCGGTGTTGTCCGGCGACGCGTCGTCAGCCGGAACGTCGGTGAGACCGACGATGGTGGGTCCGGCTGCCTGCGGCAGGGCGAACACATAGCGACTGAGGTCGTCGGGGATGGAGATCGTGAGCGCTGAGCGAGGGTGGCCCAGCGCGGCGGGATCGATGAGCACATGGGTTCCCCGCGATATCCGCGTGGGCAATTCCTCATCCCAGGCCCCGGACCAGATCCCGGTCGCCAAGATGACCTGGTGGGCCCGCAGATCGTGGGTGCCTCCCCGCAGGGAGTCGTGGACGGTGACCTCATCGGGGCCGATCTGGCTTGCCCTCATACGGGTGAGGATCCGAGCACCGAAAGAGGCCGCAGTGCGGGCAACGGCGATGACCAATCGCGCATCGTCGATGAGTTGTCCATCCCAATAGCCCGAGCCCCCGCTGATCTTCGTCGGATCCAGCCGTGGATGAAGTGCGAGGACGTCGTCATGGCTGAGACGCCGGGACCCGGGCAGAACCGAGCGCGGTGTGCCCGCAGCGCGGCGAAGCCCGTCAGCCGCGGCGAGACCGGTGCGCACCACGGCAGCGCGTGACCGGGATGCATCCCGGCGATCCGGCAGGACATGGGGCAGCCTGCGGATGAGATGGGGGGCGATCGTCGTCATCAGGTGGTGCCGCTCGCGAGCGCTTTCCCAGGCGACACCGATATCACCGTGAGCCAGGTAGCGCAGCCCACCGTGGACGAGTTTGCTCGACCAGCGTGAGGTGCCATAGGCAAGGTCGCGCGCCTCGACGAGGGTGACAGTGAGACCCCGGCTAGCGGCATCGAGGGCGATTCCCGCTCCCGTGATGCCGCCCCCGATCACGAGCACATCGCTCACCGATGCGGTGGCCGCGGCGAGATCGCTGTCACGGCGGAGTCGGTGGAGATCAGCCCCGTGGAGCGACGTGGCTGGGCTCGAGGATGTCCGCACACCCGCAGGGTGCCACACGCGCGTGGAAGACTCAGGGGGTGACCTCGGCGAGGAACGATTCGACAAATGCTGATGACGTGGGTCCGACCCCGGGACGGTGGGGTGGGCCCGGTGACGCCCCTGAGTTATCGGCCGAGGTTCGCGACTATCTTGCCCTCGAGGTGGGCACGGCGAGGCCATGGCCGCCGGTGGAGGTCGATCTGGCCACGATCGAACCGTCGAGGATCAGTGCAGCGGTCCTCGATGAGTTGCGCGCGATCGTCGGTGAGGCCCACTGCTCCACGGATCCCGCGGCTCGATGGCGGGCCGCCGGGGGTGCGTCCTACCGCGATTACGTCCGACAGCGCGGTGGCGAGACGCGTCTGGTTCCCGATGTCGTGGTGTCACCGGAGAGCCATGACCAGGTGCAGGACGTCGTCGACGCGTGTGCGCGCCGGGGAATTGCGATCGTGCCGGTGGGGGGCGGCACCTCGGTGGTCGGTGGACTCTCCCTGGAGCAGGCGCGGGTGGCGATAAGCACGGACCGCATGCGAGCCGTGCTCGAGATCGATGCGGTGTCGAATCTGGTGACGGTCGGCGGTGGCATCACCGGCCCTGCCCTCGAGGCGATCCTGGCTGCCCGTGGTCTGACGCTCGGCCACTATCCGCAGTCCTGGCAGCGCGCGAGCATCGGCGGCTATGCGGCGACACGGTCAGCCGGTCAAGCCTCGACCGGATACGGACGCAGCGACGACATGGTCGAGCAGGTTCGGATGGCGACACCGGCGGGGGAGTGGACGGTCGGCCATGTGCCGTCCTCGGCTGCCGGTCCGGATTTGCTCGGCCTCGCGGTCGGTTCGGAGGGGGCCCTCGGCATCCTGACCGAGGTGACCCTTCGTGTGCGCGAGACACCCGGAGCGCGCCGCTACGAGGCCTGGGTCTTCCCGTCCTTCGAGGCCGGACTGGCCACATTCCGTGAGATGGCTCATTCCCGCGTCCCGGCGGATGTCATGAGATTGTCCGATGAGTCCGAAACCGCGACGACACTGCTGATGTCGGCACCCGGGGGACTCGCCGGACGGGCACTGGACGCCTACCTGTCGCGACGCGGGATACGTCGGGAGTCGGCGGCATTGGCGATCCTGGGCTGGGAAGGGGTCGATAGCCCGATCATCGACTCTCGACGTGGTTCGGCGCGCGAGATCGCCAAGCGACACGGTGGGGTGTCGCTCGGTCGACGGCCAGGGGAGTCGTGGCGGCGGCATCGATTCGACGGTCCTCATCTCCGCGATGCCCTGATGGATGCGGGCTATCTGGTGGAGACGGTGGAGACGGCGACGACCTGGCGCAATCTCCCGCGGCTGTATGCGTCGATGGAGACCGCACTGCGCGATGCGCTCACCGGTGGCACGGCGTCATCGGGGGCGAAGCCCTATGTCATGACGCATGTGTCCCATGTCTACGAGACGGGCGCCTCCCTGTACACGACGGTCATCGCGGTCGCCGATCAGTCGGATCCACATGGGCAGTGGGCCCGCGCGAAGACGGCGGTGAGCGATGCCATCGTGTCGGCGGGTGGGACGATCACCCACCACCATGCGGTCGGGCGCGATCACGCACCCTGGCTGGCCGAGGAGATCGGCGAACTAGGAGTGAAGGTGCTGCGATCGGTCAAGGCCACCCTCGATCCCCAGGGCATCTGCAACCCCGGAGTCCTCGGCCTCTAAACCCAACTCCGCAACTATTCGCACTTTTTCGCCCCTAGGGAGTTGCGGAGTTTGGCTCTGTGGATGGATTTCCCTGGGCTGCGGGATTTGCCGGCACGATGACCTCGTGGGAGCCCATCAGGTGCCATCGGCATTTCTCGATCTTGCACGGAACCAGCATGGCGTTGTTGCCACACATCAGCTCACGGATTTCGGTATCCATCCGTCGGTGACCAGACGTCGCATCGCCAATGGAACCTGGAAGCGGGAGGGGCGCGCCGTCATCATCCCGGCATGGGTGACCGATGATGACGAGTATGAGGCCTGGGTACTTCAGGTCGCGGCTGGGATGGACGCGATCGTCACCGGTCCCCTTGCTGCACGTCTAGGTGGCTGGTTCATCCCCGGTCGTGAGCGGATCGTCGTGAGAAGTTCGTTTACCCATCGTCTGGGGTCCGATATTCATGTTCTGCGGCGAGAGACTCCTGCCAACCCGGCGCAGCGTGGCCTGCTGTCACTCGCCACTCGCCTCGATGCGCTCGCCGACACTCTCATCACCCGTCCGTGGGGCGACGCCTGCGACCTCCTCGACTCCGCACTGCAGAGTCGCTGGATCGATCAGGCCATCCTCGACTCGCTGATCGCTCGGCGATCGGGACGCGGGAGGAAAGGCGTGGGCCGACGACGGAAGTTGCGCAGCCATGGGCCCGGGAATCCTCGCTCTGCGGCTGAGCGTCGAGGAGCCGACGTCCTCGCGCGCAGTGGAACAGGTGAATGGCTCGCGAACTACCTACTCCAGTCTCGCGGTCGAGTCGTGGCTGAACTGGACTTCGCTCAGTTGGCCACACGCATCGCGATCGAGGTCGATGGACGGGCTTACCACTCCGATTCCCAGGCATTCGAACGAGACCGAGTCCGACAGAATCGACTCGCAACGGAAGGGTGGCTCGTCCTGCGCTTCACCTGGAAGCAGATCACCGAGGATTCAGCCGGAGTCATGAGAACCGTGCGACATGCGGTGCACCTGCGAAGCCGGAGCGCATCGTGAATAACGAACTCCGCAACTCCTTAGGGGCGAAAAAGTGCGAATAGTTGCGGAGTTGAGTTTTACAGGAGGGTGGTGAGGCGGACCTCTCGGAGCGTCGTGTCGGCGTCGACCTCGAGGTCACGGTAGGCCGAATCGGGACCCCAGCCGGCGGAGGCGAAGAATGCGCGGCGCGGCTCATCGTCGAGGGCGATCCAGGTGACGCACTCGGTCATCTCCATTCCCCGAAGCATGTCGACGCAGGCGTGCATCAGCCGAGACCCGTGGCCGCTGCGCTCGTGGTCGGGGTCGATGAACAGGGCACCGATCTCGCCCACCGATGACCCCTCGAGATCCGGGTCGCTCGCTGGCCCGACCGAGGCAGCCCCGACGATCGCACCATCGCCCTCCGAGACGGCCACGAACACCCGATGCTGCTCCCCGGAGAGCAGCGCCCGGCCCCACTCGAGCGCCACGTCAGCGGGGTCGAGCCCGGACAGGACCTCGGCGGGGAGCAGGTTGGCGTACGCCGAGCGCCACGCTCGGATCTGCACTGCAGCGATGTCATCCACGTCGCTCGTGCGAGCGAGGCGTGCGCTGTTGGAAACCGCCACACCCCCTGCCTATCACCGCGGTGACCCCCTCGCGACAGTAGGGTCGTCCCATGGGAGAGGCCACCGTGAACAGCGATGACATCGAGTTCCGCAGCGACGTCACCGTTGAGCTCGTGAAGTCTGCTGCGAGCGATAGCGACGTGATCTGGGCGGCCCGGGTGTCGACGAAGGGTGAAGCGTCACTCGACGACGTCGACGGCGACCCGCAGCGTTCGCAGGGCCTCATCAACTACCTCATGCGCGATCGTCACGGGACACCCTTCGAACACACCTCTCTCACCTACTTCGTCTCCGCTCCGATCTTCGTGTTTCGTGAGTTCATGCGTCATCGCATCGCCTCCTACAACGAGGAGAGCGGTCGCTACCGCGAGTTGCGCCCGGTGTTCTACGTCCCCGGCCCCGAGCGCAATCTCGTTCAGCAGGGCAAGCCGGGTGCCTATGAGTTCGTTCCCGGCACACCGGAGCAGCACGAGATCGTGGTCGAGCAGACCAAGAGGGCGTGCCGCGAGGCCTACTCCGCCTATCAGGAGATGCTGGCCGCGGGAGTCGCGCGTGAAGTGGCTCGGGGTGTGCTTCCGGTCGCGACCTATTCCTCGATGTACGTGACCATGAACGCTCGAGCGCTCATGAACTTCCTGTCGCTTCGCACGAAGCGCGAGGATAGCCACTTCCCGTCCTATCCCCAGCGCGAGATCGAGATGGTGGCCGACCTGATGGAAGCCGAGTGGGCGGCTCTGATGCCGCTGACCCATGCTGCCTTCGAGCAGCACGGGCGTGTCTCGCCCTGACCCCTCACCGGAGTAGCCTTGAGCGCCATGACCACCCCGCGGCCCGCCCCATTCGGGACGATGCTGACCGCGATGGTGACACCGTTCACCGCACGAGGTGATCTCGACGAGTCAGGGGCAGCAGAGCTCGCGATTCACCTCGTCGACCGCCTTGGCCATGACGGCCTCGTGATCAACGGGACGACGGGGGAGGCGCCCACCACCAGTGACGAGGAGAAGCAGCGGCTGCTGCAGATCGTGCTCGAGGCGGTGGGTGATCGGGCGACGATTCTCGCGGGGGTCGGTACCTACGACACGGCCCACTCGATTCATCTATCCCGTCAGGCCGCCAGCGTCGGTGCACATGGCCTCCTCGTCGTGAGTCCCTACTACAACCGTCCGCCCCAGGCCGGGCTCCTGAAGCACTTCACCGCCGTCGCGGACGCGACAGAATTGCCGGTGATCACCTATGACATCCCCAAGCGAACCGGGGTCTCGATCGAGCCCGACACCCTCGTGCAACTAGCCGAGCACCCGCGGATCGTGGCGAACAAGGATGCAAAGGGTGACCTCGACGCAGCGCAGCAGGTTCTCGCGCGCTGCGATCTCGCGTGGTACTCCGGCGATGACATCCTCAACCTGCCCCTGCTGTCGATCGGTGCCAGCGGATTCATCTCGGTCGTCGGACATATCGTCGGTGATCGACTCGGCGAGCTGGTGCGGACCTACCTCGCAGGGGATATCGAAGGCGCGCGACTGCTCAACCGATCCCTGCTTCCGGTCTACCAGGGGATCTTCCGTACCCAGGGAGTCATCCTGGTGAAGGCCGCCCTCACCCATCTGGGACTTCCCGGCGGCCCGGTGCGTGCCCCGCTGGTCGATGCGACGCCCGAGCAGGTCGAGCAGCTCTGCGCCGATCTGGCGGCGGCCGGCCTCGAGAATTTCTCGGTGGACGCCGCGTGAGCCACGCCCACCACGACCTGCCGTCCCCACCACCGCTTCCCGAGGGGGCCTTGCGCGTCTTCGCGCTCGGCGGTCTGGGTGAGATCGGTCGCAACATGACCGTGTTCGAGTTCGAGGGCGCCCTGCTGATCGTCGACTGCGGTGTGCTGTTCCCCGAGGACGCGCAGCCCGGGGTCGACCTGATCCTTCCCGACTTCGGCCCGATCGTCGATCGACTAGACGACGTCGTCGCGATCGCACTCACGCATGGACACGAGGACCACATCGGAGCGCTCCCGTATCTTCTGCGGCTCAAGCCCGACATCCCCATCGTGGGGTCACGATTGACCCTCGCCTTCGTCGAGGCGAAGTTGCGCGAGCACCGCATCACGCCGTTCACCCTCGATGTGCGTGAGGGCCAACGTGAGCAGCTGGGTCCCTTCGATGTGGAATTCCTTGCGGTCAACCACTCGATCCCCGACGCCCTGGCCATCGCCATCCGCACGCCTGCGGGCCTGGTCCTGCACACCGGCGACATCAAGCTCGACCAGTTGCCCCTCGATGGCAGGGTCACCGACCTCAACGGCTTCGCCCGCCTGGGCGATGAAGGAGTCGATCTGTTCCTGGTCGATTCCACCAACGCCGATGTGCCTGGCTTCGTGCCCAGCGAGCGGGAGATCCTCCCTGTCCTCGACTCGGTCTTCGCCAAGGCCCCGGGGCGCATCATCGTGGCCTCCTTCGCCTCCCACGTCCATCGCATCCAGCAGGTCATCGATGTTGCAGAGGAACATCACCGCAAGATCGCCTTCGTGGGTCGCTCGATGGTGCGCAATATGGGAGTGGCCCGCGACCTGGGCTATCTGCGAGTTCCCGAGGGCATCGTGGTCACCGCCGATGAACTCAACGAACTTCCCGACGACGAGGTTGTTCTCATCTGCACCGGATCGCAGGGTGAACCCATGGCGGTTCTCTCCCGCATCGCCAACCGAGACCACGCCATCAGGGTGGGCCCGGACGACACGGTGATCCTGGCGTCCTCGCTCATTCCGGGCAACGAAAATGCGGTGTTCCGTGTCATCAACGGTCTCACCCGCTGGGGTGCCACCGTGGTGCACAAGGGCAATGCCCGAGTCCATGTGTCCGGACACGCCTCGGCCGGTGAACTGCTCTACCTCTACAACATCGTGAAGCCGAGGAACGTCCTCCCGGTGCACGGGGAGTGGCGCCACATGCGAGCAAACGCCGACCTCGCTGAGCGCACGGGCATCCCGCGAGACCACATCGTCATCGCCGAGGACGGGATGGTCCTAGATCTCGTGGACGGGGTGGTGAGCATCGTCGGGGCCGTCCCCGTGGGTTACGTCTACGTCGATGGTTCGAGCGTCGGCGACATCACCGAGGCGTCCCTCACCGATCGGCGGGTCCTGGGAGAGGAGGGGTTCATCTCGGTCTTCGCCGCGGTCGATATTGCGAGCTCCACCGTGGTCGCCGGCCCCGAGCTCCACGCCCGGGGCTTCCACGAGGACCCCGAGGTCTTCGAGCCGGTGCGTGCCCAGGTCCGCGAAGCACTCGAGGCGGCTTTGGCCGACGACATCACCGATGTGCGCGATCTCCAGCAGCGCATTCGCCGGGTCGTGGGGAAGTGGGTGTCGGCGACCCATCGGCGTCGGCCGATGATCGTTCCCGTCGTCATCGAGGTCTAGCAGGCGACCTGTCCGCCCATCACAGCGGTTGATTTCCCACGTCAGGGCGTCGTGGCGTGCGACACGCGTGGCACGTGTGACACCAGGGACTGGCGTGATTCTTGGGTACCCTCAACCACATGGCTCGTTCCACGAGCGCGACCACGCGCGCCCCGAAGGGCACTTCCCCTCGATCGACGTCGTCTCGTTCTGGGACGTCTCGTTCCGGGTCGTCTCGGAGCACGTCCTCGCGAAAGGGGACGTCGCGTCCAGCGTCGCGGTCGACACGCACGAACCGCCCGGGTCCTCTCGCTCGCTTCCTTACCTCGATCGGACGGGGACTGCGCGGTCTGTGGCTGAGCCTCGCCGGCATCGTCGGCTCGGGTGCCCGGCGCATTGGTTCCGGGGCGAGGGATCTGGAGGACGTCCATCGCCGGGATGGCCTCGGTCTGCTGCTGATCGCACTGTCCATCATCGTCGCCGCAGCGGTGTGGTTCGGTGTCGATGGATGGTTCACGGCAGGCCTGGGAGTGGCGAGTGCGTACTTCGTGGGCACCCTCGACCTGCTCGTTCCCGTTCTCCTGGCCTTCGTCGCATGGCGCACCCTGCGACACCCGGAGGCGACCGCGGTCAACGGACGCATGCTCATCGGTGGCATCGCCTTGATCTTCGCCGCTGCCGGGATCTGGCATCTCACGCATGGCGCTGCGACCCCCAGCGATGGTTTCGATGCGCTTGCCGGGGGCGCGGGCATCATCGGTTGGCTCATCTCGGCGCCGATCGCCGCAGCACTCGGACCGGTCGTGACCGGAATCCTGCTCGGATTGCTGGCAATCTTCGGGATCCTTGTCTTCACCGGCACTCCGCTGGCGGCCATCCCCAGGGCCCTGTCGCGCTTCGGGGGCGTGTGGCGGTCGGGATCCAGGCAACGCGTCGACGTCGAGGGGATGCCGCTCGATGCAGATGAGCCGTTCATCAGCCCCCTCGCGCGCGGCTCGCAGGACGACTACCTCCCCGAGGACGAGGGTGTCGAGGAGGTTGTCGAGGTCGTCGAGGTCACGGAGCAGGCGCAGGAGCTCGTTGAAGACGTCTATGACGTCGGCCCGGAACTGGCGTCGAGTGAGCAGACGACCGCATCGGCCGGTGACGACACCGCAGCCCTTCCGATCGTGGTCGCCCCGGTCGGCGGTGACGGTGAACAACTGCCCCTCTCAGCAGGGTTGGACTACCGCCTCCCGGCACCGGAGGTGCTGAAGGCCGGACCCGCGGCGAAGGCGCGGACCAAGGCGAACGATGCGGTGGTCGCCTCGCTCACCCAGGTCCTCGAGGAGTTCTCCATCGATGCCGCGGTGACCGGCTTCACACGTGGCCCGACCGTCACCCGCTATGAGATCGAGCTCGGGCCGAGCGTGAAGGTCGAGCGCATCACGGCACTGAGCAAGAACATTGCCTACGCCGTGGCAAGCCCGGAGGTTCGCATCCTCAGCCCGATTCCCGGCAAGAGCGCGATCGGTGTCGAGATCCCCAACACCGACCGCGAGGTCGTGAGCCTCGGCGATGTCCTGCGCTCACCCATCGCGACAAATGAGCATCACCCGCTCACCGTCGGACTCGGCAAGGATGTTGAGGGCTCCTACGTCGTAGCAAACCTCGCGAAGATGCCCCATCTTCTGGTGGCCGGTGCGACCGGGGCCGGTAAGTCCAGTTGCATCAACTCGCTCATCACCTCGGTGCTCATGCGCTCCACACCCGAGGAAGTACGCATGATCCTGGTGGACCCTAAGCGTGTCGAACTGACCGCCTACGAAGGCATTCCGCACCTCATCACACCGATCATCACGAACCCGAAGAAGGCCGCCGATGCCCTGGCGTGGGTCGTGAAGGAGATGGACGCTCGCTACGACGACCTGGCCCACTTCGGATTCCGCCACATCGATGACTTCAACAAGGCGGTCTCCAGCGGGCGACTGCGTCCCGAGCCCGGCAGCGAGCGCGTCTTGCGTCCCTATCCGTATCTGCTCGTCATCGTCGACGAGCTGGCGGATCTGATGATGGTGGCGCCGCGAGATGTCGAGGATGCCGTCGTTCGGATCACGCAGTTGGCCCGTGCCGCGGGGATCCACCTCGTGTTGGCGACGCAACGTCCCAGCGTCGATGTGGTGACCGGATTGATCAAGGCCAACGTGCCGAGTCGGTTGGCGTTCTCGACCTCCTCCCTCGCCGACAGCCGGGTGATCCTCGACCAGCCAGGCGCGGAGAAACTCGTCGGACAGGGTGACGGGCTATTCCTCCCGATGGGCGCGGGCAAGCCGGTGCGAATCCAGGGCGCTTTCGTCTCGGAGGCGGAGATCCGCAGCGTCGTACGCCACACCAAGGAGCAGGCCGATCCGGACTACCGAGCCGATGTGACCGCCCCCGTCGGTGGTTCGAAGGTCATCGACGAGGAGGTCGGAGACGATCTCGACCTCATGTGCCAGGCGGCCGAACTCATCGTGTCCACGCAATTCGGATCCACCTCGATGCTTCAGCGCAAGCTGCGCGTCGGCTTCGCGAAGGCAGGTCGCTTGATGGATCTGCTGGAATCCCGAGGCGTCGTCGGACCGAGCGAGGGCTCCAAGGCCCGTGAGGTGCTCGTGAAGCCCGAGGAGCTCGATGAGCTGATGGCGCGACTGCGAGGAGATGACGCCGCCTAGGCTGTCGGTCATGCCACGGGTTCACCTCACCACGCTGGGCTGTGCGCGCAATGACGTCGACAGCGACGAGTTGACGGCGCGTCTGGCGGCTGAAGGGTGGGACGTCGACGCTGAGCAGGACGCAGCAGACGTCATCGTCGTGAACACCTGCGGCTTCATCGCGAGTGCCAAGAAGGATTCGATCGACACCATCCTGGCGGCCGCGGATCACGGTGCCCCCGTCGTGGTCGCGGGGTGCCTCGCCGAACGTTACGGCCGTGAACTCGCCGAGGAACTGCCGGAGGCAGCGGCAGTCATCGGCTTCGATCTATATGCACACCTCCCCGACGTGCTCACCTCCGTCCTCGCCGGTGAGGCGCCCACCCCGCATGAACCCCAGGACCGTCGGCATCTCCTGCCGATCTCACCCGTGGAGCGAGATGGGCAGGGAACCCCGGGCACGTCCGGGCTCGCCCGTCGAGTGACCGCTCCGATGGTGCCCGTGAAGATCGCCGCGGGGTGTGATCGACGCTGCACGTTCTGCGCCATCCCGGCCTTCCGCGGATCCTTCGTGTCCCGACGCCCCACCGATGTCATCGCCGAGATCGTCCAGGTAGTCGCTGATGGCGCTCGGGAAGTCCTCCTGGTGAGTGAGAACTCCACCAGCTACGGCAAGGATCTCGGCGATATTCGCCTGCTGGAGTCGCTGCTGCCGGCGATCGGATCGATCGAGGGACTGACGCGGGCACGCGTCAGCTACCTGCAACCGGCCGAGATGCGTCCCGGTCTGATCGAGGTCGTCGCATCGACACCGGGAATCGCCCCCTACTTCGACCTGTCCTTTCAGCATGCCAGCGGATCGGTCCTGCGAAGGATGCGTCGGTTCGGTGATGCCGAAGCCTTCCTGGACCTCATCGAACGGGCTCGCCGCATCAATCCGAGCGCGGGCTTCCGCAGCAATGTGATCGTCGGATTCCCCGGGGAGACCGAGGTTGATATCGAGATCCTCATGGACTTCCTCGAACGTGCCCGCCTCGATTGCGTAGGGGTGTTCGGCTATTCCGACGAGGATGGAACCGAAGCTGTCCGGCTCGACGAGCATGTCCCGGATGATGTGATCGCCGAGAGGGCTGGTCGAGTCTCGAGCCTGGCCGAGGAACTCATGTGTCAGCGGGCTGAGGAACGCATCGGCGAGGTGAGTTCGGTGATCGTCGAATCGGTCCAGGACGGACATATCGAGGGTCGTGCGGCACATCAGGGACCCGAGGATGCGCTGACGGTGTGGGATCTCGAGGATGCTGATGCATCGACCGTCAAGGTGGGCGATGTCATCGAGGTCGAGTTCGTCGCTGTGGATGGTGTCGATCTGATCGGTCGACCAAGGTGAGCTTCGTCGAGGGCATTCCCGACCACGCCGGTGACCCGGTGGGGCAACGTCGACTGCTCACCGGTCCGAATGCGCTCACCGCACTGCGCTTGGCGCTGGTGCCGGTGTTGGCCTGGTTGCTGTTCGCTATGTCCGGCACGACCGCTGCATGGTGGGCGATGGCCGTGTTCCTGCTCGCCGCCGTCACCGATGTGATCGACGGCGCGTGGGCCCGTGCTCAGGGAAGCGTGACGACCGTTGGGAAGATCGCCGATCCGATCGCGGACAAGGCGCTCACCGGTGTCGCCCTCATCGGTCTGTCCTGGGCAGGCAGCCTGCCCTGGTGGGTCACCATCGTGATCCTCGGTAGGGAAATCATCGTGACCATTGCCAGGTTCGCGGTGATCCGCCACGGGGTCATCCCCGCGTCGCGTGGTGGCAAGGCCAAGACCGTCGCGCAGATCATCGCGATCGCGGCGTTCCTCGCTCCTGTGTCCGACGCCTGGGACCCGCTGCGCTGGACGTTCATGGCGATCGCACTCGTCCTCACCGTGGTCACCGGTGTCGATTACCTCATCAGGGCTGCGCGGTTGCGCGCCAGCGGGAGGTCGCATGCCACGACGCGTGACGATCAGGAGGCAGCATCATGAGCGGTGACATCAGCAGCGATAGATCCGAAACCGTGTCCGCGATGCTCGAGGCGGATCATGGCGGTGGCGTCGATGAGATCGCCGCCGCCGTCATCGCCGGTCTGGGCGCCCGTGCATGGACAGTCGGAACGGCTGAGTCGATCAGCGGTGGCGCATTGTGTGCCGCTCTCACTTCTGTCCCGGGGGCCTCCAACGTGGTGGTGGGGAGCGTGGTGTCCTACGCGACGCGGATCAAAGCTCACTTGCTCGATGTCGAGGCGGACCTGCTGGCTCGTCGCGGGGCTGTCGATCCCGATGTAGCCCTGCAGATGGCGCTTGGTGTGCGAGACCTGCTGGGAGCCGACTGTGCGGTCGCAACCACGGGCTCAGCGGGTCCCGATCCAGCCCCGGGGGGTACCGATGTCGACGACGTCGATCCCGGTCGGGTGTTCATCGCCGTGATCACCCCCGATGCGCGCTGGGCCGAGCAACTCGATCTCCGCGGTGAAAGGGCAGCGATCCGAGCCGCAACCGTGCGAGGCGCCCTGCAGGCCCTGGACCGCACCCTGCGCCAGGCCACCTAGGGCCAAGACTCATCCACCTGTCTCGTGCGTCATCCGACGATGGAGCCGATCTCGGGGTAACGTGAGGTCCGTGATCTTGCTGCGCGACGCTCTCGGGACGCATCTTCGCTCCCGTCGTCAAGGCCTCGGCCGCACCCTTCGGGAGGTGTCGGCCGAAGCTCAGGTGTCCCTGGGCTATCTCTCTGAGATCGAGCGGGGTCGCAAGGAGGCCTCCTCGGAGTTGTTGGGCGCCATCTGCTTGGCACTGGACACCTGCCTATCGGAGGTTCTGTTGTCGGTAGCAACCGACGTGGCAGCCGCCGAACGCGGACCCATCGAGATCATTCGCGCGGCCTGACACCCTGCTTGGGATTTTGCGCGGGCGGCTTCGGTCACGGTTTGTATCTGCTGCGTCCAGTCGTGCGCAAGGCCCGTCGCTCAGCCGATGACAACGGCAGGGGAGCAGGGCCCTGCTGGCAGCGAGGACACCAGTAGGCGAGCCGTCGATGCGGTGGCGGACATTGCCAGGACACCTCGATGCGGGTCCCGCATCGCCAGCATTCACGGCCGGCTCTTTCGAAGACGAAGTGCCAACGATCAGGCTGTGGCTGCCCGGTGGTCGTTTGGATGTAGTGGTGGCGATTCGCTCGCATCAGGGTCGAGGCGGTCTGGACCAGTGATTCCACATCCTCGATCTGATCGACGGGAAGCCAGGGAGTGAGGCCCTCGCAGAACAGCGACTCACTTACGTAGATAAGCCCAAGTCCCGCGACCACACGCTGGTCCAGCAAGATCTCACCGATCGGTCGTTGTCCCTCCTTCCGCACTCGAGATGCGGCGTCGACGATGTCGACATCGTCGATGATGAGATCAGGGCCGAGACGATTGCAGAGCGCCGAGACACCAGCGTCATCGAGCATCTCGATGACGGGCAGGCGATAGCCAACCGCGTGCACGTGCTCAGTGGAGAGCATCACCCTGATCTGCCAGGCCGGGCCACCGTGCCAGCGGACTCCCGGCGAATACAGGTGCCAGGATCCGTCCATCCGGAAATGGGTGTGCAGAGTGCGATCGTCATCGAATCGAAGGAACAGGTGCTTTCCATAGGAACGGACTCCGAGGACGGTGCGTCCGGTGAGGTCAACCGTTGCGAGACGGGGAACTCGCAGATCGCTGCGGTTGATCAGCTGCGAGGCGAGGGCCTGGTTCATGGTCTGGGCGGCGAGCCAGACGGTGTCGCCCTCAGGCATCGGTAAGCGATCGTGAAGCGGCGGCTGGTCGCAGGGTCAACGCTCGCGGTGTCATGACGAAGCCCCGGGACAGCAACTCCTCCATGATGATGGAGTCACGCGGGAGATCGGTGAAGGGCAGGGAATCGATTCGGGTGAGCGCTACCTTCTCGGCCAACCCCTGGAGCACGGAGACGAGGCTGCCTGCTGCGATGCGGACAGTGTCCGGTTCTGCTGGCCAGGTGAGTAGTGAGGCAAGCCCACGATCGAGCCAGAGGACGGGCGAGCCGTCGACCAGGACGCAGAGGGCGCCAGCGGCTCGGGTGGGCTTGCCGTCGTGGTCTCGCTCTGGCCAGGGGATCGACGCGCCGTAGGGATTCGCCGGGTCGGCGGCTGTGAGCACCACGGCACGAGATGTGTCGTCGGCACCGCTGGCCCGGAGTCGATCGATCACGCCGGGCAGTGCGAATTGGGCCCCGCCGATGCCCTCGA
>CAZVCZ010000002.1:41056-64766 GCA_964626275.1 uncultured Bifidobacteriaceae bacterium
CGGAGTCGATCGATCACGCCGGGCAGTGCGAATTGGGCCCCGCCGATGCCCTCGACCGCATAGGTCCGGCTGACAGCACCGGTGTCTTCCAGCCCACTCAGCACCTTGTAGGCCGCTGCGAACCCACCAGTGAAGCCCTCGGCGGACACGATCGTCCGGGACAGCAGCCCGAATCGATCGAGCATCACCTCGACATGCGTGAGCGCACGAGTAGTCGGATCGGTCTCGATTGGCTCGAGCAGGCTCCAGCGCCCGGCCATCTCCGGTGGACCGGATCGCATCGGACCGCGAGGGGCTCGCCCGGGTCGGCCGAGTCGACCTGGACGCCGGCTGACGCGTGGACCGGATCGAGGGTTGCTCGTGCGCTTCGATCGGGACGACACCCTCAGCCGCACGGGAAGAAGTGAGTCGTTGGTAACCCGTCCCGTCCACACCAAGTCCCAGAGGGCATCAGTGAGTTCAGCGTCGGTGACCGGTTGGTCCTGACCGACCTCGAGGCTGAGGTCGCGGAAGAACATGGCGCCGTGTCCGTCGAGTGAGGACACGATGCGTTCCGCGAGCGTTCCTTCCTCGAGTGCCAGCGGCAGGGGAAGGAGGTCGCCGGACAGATCGCTGGGAGCGAGGGTGATCCAAGCATCGCCGGGCACAGAGGCGAGTCCCCACCACTGCACCTCACCCGAGATGAGAAGTTGGTCGAGCATCGCCGGGGAGTAGTCGCTCACCCGTGACGGCAGGATGATTGTCTCGAGGCGCCGCGCGGACAGCGCCATTCCCGCGAGTTGATCGATGCTGCGACGCAACGCATCCAGGCCACGCTGGGGACGATCGATGCCATGCCAGTTGACGAGGAAGCGGGCGAACTCTGAAGCGTCCACGGGCTCGGCTGATTCACGCAGAGCGGCGATGCTCGCCCGACGTATGCGCCGCAGGACCTCCGCGTCGCACCACTCCTCCCCGGAGTGGTCCGGGGTGAACCCGCCCTGAGCGAGTCGTCCCTCGCGGACGAGTTCACGCAGGATCGGCTCGACGATCGCCGTCCCAACGCCGAACTGGGCGGCCACCTCAGCAGTCGTGAAAGGACCATGCACGCGAGCGAATCGGGAGAGGAGGAATCGCATGGGGTCTTCGGAGGGAGAGAGGAATGCCTGCGGAATGCCCAGGGGCAGAGCGCAACCGAGGGCGTCGCGGACGACGCCGGCATCCTCGATGGCGACCACGTGTTCATGACCACCGATGCGCACGAGGATGGCGCGGCGATCCGCCACGAGGCGATCGATGTGTTCTTGAGCAACTCCCCGTTCGGCGGCGTCGGAAGGGCTAATCGGCCCCAGGATTCGCAGTAGGTCGGCGAGGTCCTCATGATCGCGGACGGGGATATCGAGTCGGCGAACGCGACGCACCGTGTCGACCAGCGCTGCGTCATCGATCAAGTCCCGCATCTGCGTATCACCGAGGAGCTCGGCGAGAAGGCCGGTGTCGATCGTGAGTGCTGCCGCTCGTCGCTCTGCGAGCGGTGCGTCACCGTCGTAGAGGAACTCCGCCACGTAGCCGAACAGCAGGCTCTGGGCGAAGGGACTCGGGGAGCTCGTCTGCACGTCGACGATCGAGATTCGTCGTGCCTGGAGGTCCTCGAGGACCGCGGTCAGGCCGGGGAGGTCGAACACATCACGCAGGCACTCCCGAACGGTTTCGGCCACAATGGGGAAGCGCGGGTAGCGACTGGCCACAGCCAGCAGATGGGCGGAACGCTGGCGCTGTTGCCACAGGGGACTCCGCTTACCTGGATTGCGTCTGGGGAGCAGGAGGGCTCGCGCCGCACACTCGCGAAAACGGCCGGCGAAGAGCGCCGAACCGCCGATCTCGCGGGCGACCACAGCCTCGATGTCCGACGGGTCGAAGGCGATGAGATCGGCGACGGCCCGGGGTGCCGCGTCATCGAGGGTGTCGGGCAGGCGCAGCACGATCCCGTCATCGGAATACATCACCTGCGGATCGACGTCGTAGTCGTGACGCAGTCGCGCGGTGAGGGCCAGGGCCCAGGGAGCATGGACCTGCGCGCCGAGCGGCGTGTGGATGACGACCCGCCAGTCGCCGAGTTCGTCCCGAAAGCGTTCGACCACGATGGTGCGGTCATCGGGAAGAGTTCCCGTCGCCTCGCGCTGCTGGGACAGATAGGCGATGAGGTTGCTGCTCGCATAGTCATCGAGGCCGATGCTGCGCAGGTGGTCCACCTGGGCTTCGGAGTCCATGCGGCGCAGGAATTCCCCGACAGCGAGGCCTAGTTCCCTCGGTCGCCCCGGTCGATCCCCGCGCCAGAACGGCATGCGGGCGACCTCTCCGGGTGCGGGGGAGACCCACACGCGATCGGCGGTGATGTCCTCGATCCGCCAGCTGCTCGTGCCCAGTGCGAAAAGATCACCGACCCGTGATTCGTAGACCATCTCTTCGTCGAGTTCCCCGACTCGCATCGTGGTGCCGACGAGATAGACGCCGAACATCCCGCGATCGGGAATCGTCCCGCCGCTGGTCACCGCCAATCGCTGTGCGCCCGGCCGCGCGGTGAGTTGTCCGGTGGTGCGATCCCACACCAATCGGGGACGCAGTTCGGCGAATTCATCACCCGGGTACCGACCGGCCAACATGTCCAGCACCGACTCCCAGGATTCCTCGCCCAGGCCGGTGAAGGGCGCGGCAGAGCGCACGAGTGCGGCGAGATCCGCCTCGGCCCAGTCATCCATCGCCACCATGGCGATGATCTGCTGGGCGAGAATGTCCAGCGGGTTCTCTGGGATGCGCAGTTCCTCGATCGCCCCGAGCCGCATGCGATCCACCGCAACGGCAGACTGCAGCAGATCCCCGCGGTATTTCGGGAAGAACATCCCGCGGCTGACAGCTCCCACCTGATGTCCCGCGCGACCGACGCGCTGAAGGCCGCTCGCGACGCTGGGAGGTGACTCGACCTGGATGACCTGGTCGATGGCGCCCATGTCGATCCCGAGCTCCATGCTCGACGTCGCCACGACCGCGCGCAGGCGACCGGCCTTGAGGTCTTCTTCGATGATGGAGCGCTGTTCGCGACTCACCGAGCCGTGGTGTGCCCGAACGAGGGGTTCCTCCGAGTCGGATACCTCGCGCCAGCGATCATTCAGTGACGAGGTGAGTCGCTCGGCCAGCCGCCGGGAGTTCACGAACACCAGGGTGGAGCGGTGGCGCTGGATCTCCTCGATCAGACGGGCCTCGACATGCGGCCAGATGCTCCCAGCGGCAGGTCCGGCTGCCGCTGATCCGTCGTAGGCAGGGGTGTCGGCGCTCAGATCGGTCATGTCCTCTACCGGTACGACGACCTGGAGATCCCACTCCTTGTGCGCAGCCGGATCGACGATGCTGACGGAGTGGGAGGGGCTGAGGAAGCGGGCGATGGCGTCGACGGGTCGAGCGGTCGCCGATAGACCGATCCGCTGGATACGTCGTTCGGGATCATGGCGGTGCACGAATTCATCGAGGCGGGCGAGGGACAGGGCGAGGTGCGCGCCGCGCTTTGTCCCGGCCAGGGCGTGGATCTCGTCGATGATCACGGTCTCCACCCCGCGCAGCGACTCTCTCGCCGAGGAGGTGAGGAGCAAGAACAGCGACTCCGGGGTCGTGATGAAGATGTCGGGGGGAGTGGTGGCCTGTCGGCGGCGTTCGGTCGGGTCGGTGTCCCCGGTACGGACTCCGACGCGAATATCGGGAACCTCCAGCCCCATGCTGGCGGCAGCTTGACTGATGCCGATGAGAGGCGAACGCAGGTTGCGTTCGACATCCGCGGCGAGCGCCTTGAGCGGGGAGACATACAGAATGCGGCAACGATCCTGTCGATCCGGGACATCCGTGGACAGACAGCGATCGATGGCCGTGAGGAAGGCCGCGAGCGTCTTGCCGGAACCGGTGGGGGCCACGACGAGCGTGTCATCCCCGGCCGCGATCGACTCCCACGCCTGAGCCTGGGCCGGAGTGGGCGCGGCGAAGGCATCGGCGAACCATGCCCGGGTTGCGGGCGAGACATGCGCGATCGGTTCGGCCACGCCCACATCCTGCCGGGACGCACGAGGCTTGGCGCGGGGGCCAGCGTGATTCACTATCCGCGATGGCGACGATGAAGCTCACCGACTTCTGGGAACGCATGGATGCGGTCTTCGGATCGGACTACGCGCGGTCCTGGGCTCACGACCATGTGCTCGGCGCGCTTGGCTCTCGGACCGTCCTCCAGGCGATTGACGCTGGCATCGACACGTCGACGATCTGGCGTGCTGTCTGCGAGGTCAGCGACGTTCCTTCCTGGCTGCGATAGCGTCGCCGCCGTGACCGCATCCCTCGAGGCGACGACCGGGGAACTCCACTCCGTCCAGCGACGGGCCATCGGAGTTCTGTCCGGGGGTCAGGTGCTCGGGAGCCTCGCTGTCGCTGGGTCCGTCGCAGCCGGTGGCCTGATCGCGGCAGGTGTCTCGGGCAGCGAAGGGGTCGCAGGTCTCGCGCAGACGTTCGGCGTGCTCGGCGCCGCGATCTTCGCGCTCCCCCTGGCCCGCTTCGCACTGAGCCGCGGTCGACGATTCTCGCTGTCATTGGGCTATGCCCTCGGGGCAGTCGGCTCTCTCATCGTCATCTCCGGTGCCGTGTGGCGGTCAGTCGTGGTCGTGCTCATCGGCTGTCTGTTCGTCGGAGTGGCGACTGCCTCAGGACTCCAGGCACGCTATGCCGCCACCGACCTCGCCACCGAGTCGACCCGTGGTCGTTCGCTGTCCATCGTGGTGTGGGCGGGAACCATCGGTGCGGTGCTGGGGCCGAACCTGCTCGAGGTGTCAGGCAATCTCGGACTGGCCCTCGGTCTACCTCAGCTCGCGGGTCCGTACGTCCTGGCCTTCATCACCCTGGGCGGAGCGGCCTTGATACTCACGCTCTTCCTCCGCCCCGACCCCTACCTGCTGGCGAGCCAACTCCGTGCGGAGAGCGATCCCGTAGCAGCCGCGGAGATAGCCCGTCCTCGATTGCGCGATGGAATCCACCACATCAAAGGCAACAGATCGGCGATCCTGGGCATCACCGCGATCGCGATCGGTCATGTCGTCATGGTGGCGGTCATGGTGATGACGCCGATTCACATGGCGCACGTCGACGTGACACTGCAGTTGATCGGGCTGATCATCAGCGTCCATGTGGCCGGGATGTACGCGCTGTCCCCGCTTGTCGGCTGGGCTGTCGACCGTCTCGGTCGGATTCCGGTGATCTGGGCCGGTGTCGTGATCCTCATCGCCTCGTGTGTGCTCGCGGCGATCTCGTCGGGCGACGACATCCTCACGCTCGGCATCGGGCTCTTCCTGCTCGGTCTGGGATGGTCGTGCACGCTCATCGCCGGCTCCACGTTGCTCGTCGATGGAATCGCGGCCCAGGAACGCCCCAGCGTGCAGGGACTGTCCGATCTGGTGATGAACGCCGCGGGCGCCGTGGGTGGTGCGCTCGCCGGGCTGATCGTGTGGTTGTCGTCCTATGCGGTGTTGAGCCTGCTGTCGATCGTGCCCGTGATCGCACTGGCGATCCTCATTCCGGCGTGTCGTCCACGATCGAACACTCGTTCGCACTAATCTGCGGATCACGAGCAGTTCTCCCCAGGGCCGATGGCCGTGGCGGACCGATGTCAGACCCTCGACCTAGTGTCGCCGGCGATGGCCTCACCGCCGATGGTGATCCGCCACCGACACACCGAACCACCCGACCTGCCCACCCCGGACCGACCCAGACACGACAGACCCCGTCCGGACAGTCACGACCCGAAGGAGCGCACACCATGGCCCCGTCCAAGAATTCCACCCCGGTCGGCAGTGGTGCCGACCGCGAGAAGGCTCTCGACGCCGCACTCGCCCAGATCGAGCGGCAGTTCGGCAAGGGATCGGTGATGCGCCTCGGGGAGGAGGGTCGCCCGCCCGTCGACGTCATCCCGACCGGCTCGATCGCCCTCGACGCCGCGCTGGGGATCGGTGGCCTGCCGCGCGGGCGCATCGTTGAGGTCTACGGTCCGGAGAGCTCCGGCAAGACCACCGTCGCCCTGCATGCCATCGCCAATGTCCAGGCGGCCGGCGGTATCGCCGCCATGATCGATGCGGAGCATGCTCTCGATCCGACCTATGCGTCCCGCCTCGGTGTCGACCTGGACAGCCTCTACGTCTCTCAGCCCGACACCGGTGAGCAGGCCCTGGAGATCGCCGACACGCTGGTGCGATCCGGGGCGATCGACCTCATCGTCATCGACTCGGTGGCCGCTCTCGTGCCGCGCGCGGAGATCGAGGGGGAGATGGGCGACAGCCACGTGGGCCTGCAGGCGAGGCTGATGAGCCAGGCGCTGCGAAAGATGGCCGGTGCGCTCAACCAGACCGGAACGACCGCGATCTTCATCAACCAGTTGCGCGAGAAGATCGGCGTGATGTTCGGCTCCCCGGAGACCACGACGGGCGGCAAGGCGCTGAAGTTCTATGCCTCGGTCCGCCTCGATGTCCGCCGCATTGAGACCCTCAAGGGCGGGACCGAAGCGGTGGGCAACCGAACCCGGGTGAAGGTCGTCAAGAACAAGATGGCGCCGCCGTTCAAGCAGGCCGAGTTCGACATCCTCTACGGCGAGGGCATCTCGCGTGAGGGCAGCCTGATCGACCTCGGCGTCGAAGCGGGCATCGTGAAGAAGTCCGGCGCCTGGTACACCTACGACGGCGATCAGCTCGGCCAGGGCAAGGAGAATGCGCGCGCGTTCCTGCGCGATAACCCGGATCTGACCGCCGAGTTGGAAAAGCGCATCCGTGAGCACATGGGGATCGACCCCTCCGTCGACCGCCCAGTTGATGAGGTTGACGACATCGATCTGGATGCTCCGATCGATGTGGTGCCCCTCGACTGATCCGGTCACCCATGACCTGGCAACCCACGCCCGGGAGCGCTGCTGACCTCAGCGAGGACGCTGATCCCGAGCAGGTAGCGCGCACGATCGCGCTGCGCCGCCTGGAGTCAGCGCCCCGCACGAGAGCGGAGTTGGCGAAGACCCTGGCGCAACGAGGCGTCCCCGATGCGGCAGCCGATGCCGTCCTCGATCGATTCGAAGAGGTCGGTCTGATCGATGATGCGGCGTTCGCTCACGCGTGGGTGACCACACGCCATGCGGGTCGTGGTCTGGGTCGCCGCGCGCTGTCGGAAGAACTGCGCCGCAAGGGCATTGCTCCCGATCTCATCGAATCGGCGTGCGCCACCCTCGATGCCGAGGATGAACGAGTTCGGGCTCGACAACTCGCCGATCGAAAGGTGGCGAGCATGCGCGGGCTCGATCACCGAAAGGCCATGAGTCGTCTGGCGGGGATGCTGGCTCGTCGCGGATACAGCGCGTCGTTGGCCTATGAGGTGGCGCGAGAAGCCTTGTCGGACGCCGAGACCGACTCGTCATCGACGGAAATCGGGTTCACGACCTGATCAGTGACAGGCGTGTTGCCATGGGTCGCGACGAGCCACTCGGGCAGTGAGATCGACAGGTCCTCAGCGAATCGTCCGAGGAGTTCCACGAGGGACGCCAGGTCGTCATCACTGAAGGATTGGGTGACGTAGGTCAGGAAGTGCCCGCGGATTTGGGTCGATCCAGCAATCGCAGCATGTCCATCAGCGGTGACCTCCAGACCCACGCGGCGGCCGTCGCCGGGGACCGGGATTCGGTGAATGAGATTCTCCGCCTCGCAGTCGCTCAGGAGCCGACTGACAGTAGAGCGCTCGAGTTGCAGGGCATGGGCGACGTCGGTCACGGTCACGGGGACGACCTGGGTGCTCAGATCGGCGATGGCCTCGCAGGCCAGCACCTTGGCGATATCGACCGGTCGCCCCAGGCCGGGAATGGGGATGCCCACACCGGGGGGTCGCATCACCACGCGGCGCATGCGCTGCAGGGTGTGATCGAGTCGACCGACCAAATCGGATCGGTCACCACCCGGTGCGTCATTTGCGTGTGCCACACACATATCCTAGCCTGGAACCGCGGTTCATGAATCTCGACCTTGAGACTCGACTTCATGACCAAGGACACCGGCACCTTCGGGTGCCTGCCGAACACCGAGTGGTCGTACATCGAAATGGAGTGTCATCGTGGGTCTGCTGTCGCGCTGGGCGGTTCGCCGTCCGGTCATCGCCCTCATCGCCTGGTTCCTCGCCGTCGGAGCGGCGGTGGGCATCGGCACCCAGCTCGGTGGCGAGCTCAATGACTCCTTCGAACTGCCGGACACCGAGTCGACCACCGCCCAGGAGTACCTCGGTCAGCTCCCGAACTCCGGCGGGGCTGATGGTTTGTCGGCCCGCATCGTGTGGTCGCCGACGAACGGCACTGTCCTCGATCCCGAGGTGGCCGGCGAGGTCACTCCGGTGCTCCAGCAGGTGGCTGAGGTTCCCGGGGTTGCCTGCGTCACCTCGCCCTACCCGGCTGATCCAGCCGATCCGACCGGACCCCGCGCGCGCTTCGGCCCCGACTGCCCCGAGGCATCCGGTGGGTTCGATGTGTCCAGCCTGACCCCGGAGCAGCTGCAGGAACTGCAGCCGGCTTTCGAGTCGGCGGCCGCGGCACTCTCGCCGATCAGCCCTGATGGAGCAGTCGCCTACGCAACGGTGACCTTCGAACTGTCCGGCGGCGATCCCGTCATCAGCACGGAGAACCTCAAGGCCATCGTGAGTGATGTCGAGAGCCTCAACTCCGCCAATCTCCAAGCCGGGATCGGTGGACAGATCCTGGAGTTCGCCACCACCGAACCCCCGTCGAGTGAGGCCATCGGCATCCTCGTCGCCATCGTGATCCTGCTCGTCGCTTTCGGCTCCGTGGTCGCAGCAGGAATGCCGATCGTGGTGGCCCTGTTCGGTCTGGCAATGGGCCAGATGCTGGTGCTGTTCGTCGCCAGGTTCATGGATGTGGCCACTTTCGCCCCGACGCTGGCCGCGATGATCGGCCTCGGTGTCGGCATCGACTACGCCCTGTTCGTCCTCAACCGATTCCGTCAGGCGGTGCTCGCCGGGCACAGCGCGAAGGCTGCGGCCCTGGAGTCTGTGAATACCGCGGGCCGCGCCGTGCAGTTCGCCGGCATCACGGTGATCTTCGCCCTCCTGGGCCTGTTCGTCCTCGGCATCGGCTTCTTCAACGGGCTCTCGCTGGCAGCCGCGGTCACCGTCCTCTCGGTCATGCTGTCCGCGCTGTGGCTGCTGCCCGCGTTGCTGTCGCTCCTGGGGAACAAATCCCTCGCCATTCGGCTGCCCTGGGCTCGCAAGGCACGCCCGGACGGTACTCCGCATCCTGAGGGCAGGCGCTTCATGGCCTACGCGCACTTCCTGCAGCGTCGGCCCATCATCCCCACGGTCCTCGCTCTCGCGGTCGTGCTCGTGATCGCGATTCCCACCCTGTCCTTGCGCCTGGGCTTCGCCGATGACAGCGGTCGTGCGGAGGGTTCGACCCAGCGCATCGCCTATGACCTGCTCGCCGAAGGCTTCGGCCCGGGATCCAACGGTCCCTTCTTCGCAGCGGTCGTCCTGCCCGAGCCCGGGGATACCGAGGCTTATGCGTCAGCGGTCGTTGCCTTCAACGAGACCCCCGGCGTGGCGGGGACCGTCCCGACCGTCGAGATGCTGCCGCTCGTGGTGAACAATCCGCAGTCGTTCTCTCCCGACGGCCTGGTCGGTTCGGTTCTCATCACGCCCGACAGTGCACCTCAGGACCAGGAGACGGCGGAACTTCTGGATCGGCTCCGCTCCGAGACCGACCCGGCGATCCTCGAGGCGACCGGAGCGCAGGTCTATATCGGTGGCTCCCAAGCGATCACCCAGGACTTCACCAAGGTGCTCACCGATGCCCTGCCAATCTTCCTCGGTGTCGTGATCGCCCTGGGCTTCTTGGCCTTGATGGTTCTCTTCCGATCCATCGTGGTGCCTCTCACCGCCGCCGTCACCAGCCTGCTTTCCTTCGCTGCTGCGCTCGGCATCACCGTCGCGGTCTTCCAGTGGGGGTGGGCCGCCGACCTGCTGGGCATCTCCGGCACGGGCCCGATCTTCCCGTTCCTTCCCGTCATGGTGTTTGCCATCCTGTTCGGACTGTCGATGGATTACCAGGTCTTCCTCGTCAGCCGCATGCAGGAGGAGTGGCAGCGCACCGGGGATAACCTCGCGGCGGTCCGGCGTGGTTTGGCGGGTTCGGGGCGCGTGGTCGTCATTGCCGCAGCGATCATGTCCAGCGTCTTCCTCGCCTTCGTGCCCTCGCCGAACTCGACCATCAAGCTGTTCGGCATTGCCTTGGCGAGTGCGGTGATCATCGACGCGTTCATCGTGCGCATGATCCTCGTGCCGTCATTGATGAGCATGCTCGGCAAGGCGAACTGGTGGTTGCCCGGCTGGCTGTCCAAGATCCTGCCGACGATCAAGGTCGAGCACGGCGAGGACGAGATCATCGAGGACGTTGAAGAGGGTGGCTCTGAGCCGGAGCGCGAACCGGTCGGTGTGTGATGTCCGGGGTGACACCCACTTTGTAGCCGCGCTCTAGGCTGGAGCACTGTGGAAGAGGTGTATGTCACCGAGGAGCCGCGCACCTATGAGGTGCGCACCTATGGCTGCCAGATGAACGTCCACGACTCTGAACGGATCAGCGGTGTCCTCGATGCTGCCGGCTACCTTCCGGCTCCCCAGGGCGAGCAGGCCGACATCGTGGTGTTCAACACCTGTGCGGTACGGGAGAACGCCGACAACCGGCTCTACGGCAACCTCGGTCATCTCGCGCCGATCAAGGGCGAGCGGCCCGGGATGCAGATCGCGGTGGGTGGGTGCCTTGCCCAGAAGGACAAGGACGTCGTCACCGAGCGCGCCCCCTGGGTCGACGTCGTCTTCGGCACCCACAATCTCGGATCCCTCCCGGCCCTTCTAGAGCGGGCCCGGATCCAGCAGGAGGCCCAGGTCGAAATCCTGGACTCCCTCGAGGTGTTCCCTTCGACCTTGCCCACCCGGCGCGAATCTGCCTACGCGGCGTGGGTGTCCATCAGCGTGGGCTGCAATAACACCTGCACGTTCTGCATCGTTCCCTCCCTTCGGGGAACGGAGAAGGACCGCCGGCCCGGTGACATCCTCGCCGAAGTCGAGGCCCTTGTCGCTGAAGGCGTGATCGAGGTGACCTTGCTGGGGCAAAACGTCAATGCCTACGGGGTGGAATTCGGCGACCGGGGTGCTTTCGCCGATCTGCTGCGCGCCTGCGGTCAGATCGAGGGTCTGGAACGGGTTCGCTTCACCAGCCCGCACCCGCGCGACTTCACCGATGACGTCATCGCGGCGATGGCCGAGACGTCCAATGTCATGCCGCAACTGCACATGCCCCTGCAATCAGGATCGGATCGGATTCTGCAGGCTATGCGCCGCTCGTATCGAGCTGAGCGCTATCTGGGCATCATCGATCGCGTTCGAGCCGCGATGCCGGAGGCG
The DNA here is from genome assembly GCA_964626275.1 of uncultured Bifidobacteriaceae bacterium. Taxonomy (GTDB): domain Bacteria; phylum Actinomycetota; class Actinomycetes; order S36-B12; family S36-B12; genus M55B157. The sequence goes on from CAZVCZ010000002.1 coordinate 52,550, forward strand.
GCGATCACCACCGACATCATCGTCGGCTTCCCCGGTGAGACCGAGGAGGATTTCCAGCAAACCCTCGCCGTCGTGGAGCAGGCGCGTTTCACTGGTGCATTCACCTTCCAGTACTCGCCGCGCCCCGGCACCCCGGCAGCCACGATGCCCGATCAGATCCCACCTGAGATCGTCACCGAGCGCTATCAGCGCCTGATCGCGCTCGTCAACGACATCGCCTGGGAGGAGAACCGGGCATTCCTCGGCATCGAGGTCGAGGTGCTCGTCAGTGAGGGGGAGGGGCGCAAGGACGAGCGCACCGACCGGATCTCCGGGCGTGCCGCTGACAATCGACTCGTGCATGTGGGTCTGCCCGATCACCTCTCGGTTCGCCCAGGCGACATGGTGACCGCCACGGTGACCCACGCTGCGCCCCACCATCTCGTCGCCGATGACGTGCATCTCATCCGCGCCACGCGCGCGGGCGATGCCTGGCAGGCACGTCAGTCCCTGCCGAATGCGGTTGACGATTCAGGGCCGGGCGTCATGCTCGGGATTCCGAAGGTGGGGGCGTGACGACGCGCATCGCCACCGTTCCCGCGACACCCCTGCTCATTCCCGAGGTAGCCGCGGGAGCGGCGGCTGAGTTCCACGATGTTCGGGGCGCCGCGCTCCAGCGGGTGAGGTGGGCGGCCGGATCCGACAATCGGGTGATCCTCCTCGCCGCGGATCCCGGTGTCCAGAGCGTCGTCGAGCTCCCCGCTTCATCCAGCCTCGATCTCTCCGCACTCGGACTACCGACCTCGTCGGACGCTGCGACCCGGGATTCATCGGGGACGCGCCCGGTGGTGAGTGCCATGGTCGGCACCTGGCTCGCAGCCGCAGTCGAAGTGGAGATCGCGAGCATCTGGGCTGTGCCCGCGGATCCTGCTCAGGCGCTCGCTCACCCCACCCCTGATCTCGGGCAAGGCGACGTGGGAGTCGTCCTCATCGCCGATGGCTCCGCGACCAGGACCCCGAAGGCGCCCGGATCCTTCGTCGAGGGTGCTCTGGAGTTCGACGACCGACTCATCGACGCGGTGAGCGCTGTCGATATCGACTACTTCCTCGACCCGGCTCGCGTGGACGATGTCGAGGGTTTCGGAGTGCAGGGCCTGGGGGCGTGGGCGGTGGCGGCCCGCTTCGCGCGCACACAGACCGGGGAATGGTCCGGTGAGGTCGATGTGGCAGCGGATCCACTCGGTGTGCAATATCTCGTTGCAGGTTGGCGCCAGGAGCCGTGACGCAACCGATCATCGCGCTCGTTGGCCCGACCGCTGCGGGGAAATCCGCCCTTGCCGTCGAGTTGGCGGCTCTGATCGACGGTGAGGTGATCAACGCGGACTCCATGCAGGGTTACATCGGCATGGACATCGGTACGGCGAAGGTGCCGCCTGCAGAACGGCAGGGGATCCCACATCACGTCATCGACGTGTGGGAGCCGACAGTGGAGATCAGCGTGGTGGAATTCCGCGACGCGGCCAGGGCGGCGATCGAGGATGTCCAGGGCCGCGGCCGAGTGGCGATCGTGGTCGGTGGGTCCTGGTTGTATGTCCAGGCCATCGTCGACGAACTCGATTTCCCACCGACCGACCCGCAGGTGCGCAAGAAGTGGCAGGACGAACTCGAGCGCGTGGGATCCAATGCTCTCCACGAGGAGTTGGGACGGCGAGATCCTGCGAGCGCGGCGGCGATCCTGCCGGGGAATGGACGCCGCATCGTCCGTGCCCTCGAAGTGATCGAGTTGACCGGCTCATTCACGGCGACACTGCCCGAACCGGTGTCGTGGAGCCCCACCCTGTGGTGGGGGATCGACGCGCCCCGGCACCTGCTTGATGAACGCATCTCGAAGCGCGTGGATGACATGTGGCAGGCCGGATTCGTCGACGAGGTTCGATCGTTGCGCGAATCCGGCATTGGACGAACGGCGAGCAAGGCGTTGGGCTACAGCCAGATCCTCGACCTACTCGAGGGGAAATCTGACGAGGCTCACGCTCGTGCAAACACAGTGGTGACGACGGTGAAGTTCGCCCGTCGTCAGCAGCGGCGCTTCCGCGCTGATACCCGCATCACGTGGTGGAGCGGATCCGAGATGGCGGTGCGCATGTCGCAGGAGGTCGATCAGGGGACCCGCACGTAGTACTCAGTTCCCAGCAGCGCGGTGAACACCGGCCCTGGCAATCCGCCGAGAACCGCCAGTGTGCGCGTGGAATCGTCTGCCGACGCCTGGCTGGCGTGGGCCTTCATGCTGGCTCGCTTCTCGTCGAGAAATGCCCGCACATCCACACGGTGGGTGATGTCGGCACGTGGGGTGTAGGCGTGGGCGAACTCAGCCGGGTCGAAGTCGGCCGGGGTTACGCGCATGCGAGCAGCCAGTCGTACGGCGCGAGAGATCGGTTCGCGAGGAAGGGTCGCCTCGAATAACCTCGTCCCGCCCATGACGGATGCGGCTCGAGCGACGTGGTGGACCTGGATGTGATCGGGATGGCCATAGCCTCCGGACGGGTCATAGCCGATAAGCACATCGATGCCCTCAGCGTCCATGATCTGGCGAACTCGCTCCGCAAGGTCACCCACGGGTTGACTCGCGAACCCACCGGGAGCATCGCCGTGCAGTCCTGAGTCATGGAAGCCCAGCGGATGGATCGCTGAGACTCCCAGGATCCGAGCGGACTCCTGAAGTTCTCTTTCCCGAGTCTGTGCCAGGTCGGAACCGAAGGAGGCCGCCGCCAATCCCTCGGCACCATCGGTGGCGGTGATCAAGACGACGCGATGTCCCTCGGCGGCGGCACGCGCCATCGTGCCCGCGGTGAGCAGCGCCTCGTCATCGGGGTGGGCGTGGAGGAACCCGAGCGTGACCATGCGCCCATAGTGGCCCAGCCTCGATCCCGTACCGTCATCCGGTGTGAGGATCGCCCACATCTCCGACTGCTATGCCCCACGAACAGGTGGCATCGAAACCCAGGTGCGATCCCTCGCTCGGGCCCAGGCGTCGCGTGGTGATGAGGTGCATGTCATCACGGCAACTCCCGGTCACGGCGACGTTCGTTCCGGCCGTGATGTCGATGGTGAAGTGGACCTGCATCGGGTTGCCGCGCGATTGCCGGCGGAAATCCCGATCCATCCCCGGACAGGGCACCATGTCCGTTCGATTCTCGAGGCACTGAACCCTGATGTCGTCCACCTGCATACCGGGGTCATCTCTCCCTTCGCCTGGGGCGGGCTGCGGGTGGCAGCGGATCTCGGTGTCCCACGCGTAGTGACCGTGCACAGCATGTGGGGGCCGCTAGCTCGACCCGGTCATCGTCTCGCCTGGCGTGTTCTTCCTTGGCTCACTGAAGGCACGGTGGTGACCGCGGTGAGCCACACCGCTGCAGAGGCCATTCAGTCGTCTCTCGGCATAGACGTGGGAGTCATCCCGAATGGCATCGATCCCCAGCAGTGGCCGGCGACGATGGCGACGGGCGAACCCGGTGTCGTGCGCATCGTCAGCGTTGCTCGACTCGCACCCCGCAAGCGCATCAGTGCCCTGCTCGATGTGCTCTTCCGGGCATCGCTTCGTCTCGATCCCGATGTCGAGGTGCGGGCCACGATCATCGGCGATGGCCCGGAGCGAGCTCGAGCGCAGCGGCGCATCGATGGCGCGGGCATGAGCCCGCGGGTAAACCTCGTGGGACGGTACACACCGGAGCAGATTCGCTGGACCTACACCGAAGCCGACCTGTTCGTGCAGGCCTCGGTCCGGGAGTCCTTCGGGATCGCTGCTCTGGAGGCTCGCACCAGCGGGCTTCCGGTGATCGCGCGCTCCCAGACAGGTGCCGGTGAGTTCATCGATGATGGGGTGAATGGTCTGCTGTGCGCCGATGACGATGGCCTCGTCGACGCCATCGCCGCCCTGGGTGCGGATCCGCAGCGCAGGGAGGCAATGCGTCGCTTCAACGTCGACCACCCGCCCGACCAGTCCTGGCCCAGGGTGCTCGAGGTCGCGGATGAGGTCTACGCCCGAGCGGGCGCCTAGGCTGTAGGCCATGGGAACGATCCGCTTCGCGAAGGGCCACGGCACGGGCAATGACTTCGTCATTCTGCCCGAGGTCGAGGGTGACCTGAGCGAGGCTCAGGTTCGGGCTCTGTGCGATCGGCGTTTCGGCCTCGGAGCCGATGGAGTGCTCATCATCGTCGAGCGTGGCGATGACTACTTCATGGACTATCGCAACGCCGATGGAAGCATCGCCGAGATGTGCGGGAACGGCATCAGAGTGTTCGCCCGCTACCTCGTCGACCACGACCTCGCACCAGCCGGTGCCATCACCATCCAGACTCGTGGCGGGAGTTATGAGGTCGTCTGCCCCGGGGATGGCCTTATTGAGGTCGCCATGGGCACCGCCACGCAGCCGGCTGCGCGTGCGATGCCGGTGGTGAGCGTCGGCGACTCCACCTGGAACGCCACGCCGGTGCTTGTCCCCAACCCGCATGCCGTCGTGTTCGTCGATGATCTCGACGAAGCCGGTGACCTGGTCGAGCCCCCTGAGGTGGCGCCGGGGATGTTCCCTGATGGGGTGAACGTCGAGTTCGTCGTCGATCGCGGAGTCGACCACATCGCTATGCGCGTTCATGAGCGCGGTGTCGGAGAGACACTGTCCTGCGGCACTGGCGCGTGCGCGGCAGCGTGGGCGGCGAGGCGGCGCACCGACGATCCGACTCCGGGGACGGCCAGGGTCGATGTCCCCGGCGGAACCGTGTGGGTGCGAGAAGACGCGGAGGGAGCCTTGACCCTCATCGGTCCGGCGAGCATCGTCGCCGAGGGCTCGATCGATCCCGGTTGGTGGGCGGAGATCGAGTGAGCGATCTGTTCCCCCCGGCGACCGGGGATCTTGACCTCGCCGACCGGCAGGCATTACGTCGTGTGACGGGGCTGTCGACCGAGCTCGTCGACGTTACCGAGGTCGAATACCGCCAGGTTCGACTCGAGCAGGTCGTCCTCGTCGGAGTGTGGACATCGGGAACCGCCGATCAGGCCGAACGAAGCCTGCAGGAACTGGCACGCCTCGCTGAGACCGCGGGTGCGGTCGTGCTCGACGGTGTCATCCAGCGGCGGGACCGGCCCGACCCCGCGAGTTACATCGGATCGGGCAAGGCGAAGGAACTGCGGGAGATTGTGGTGTCCGCCGAAGCCGACACGGTGATCTGCGATGGTGAATTATCGCCGGGCCAACTTCGTCACCTCGAGGACATCGTCAAGGTGAAGGTGGTCGATCGCACCTGGTTGATCCTCGACATCTTCGCCCAGCACGCGCGTAGTCGTGCCGGAAAAGCCCAGGTCGCCCTGGCCCAGATGGAGTACCTGCTGCCGCGCCTGCGTGGCTGGGGTGAGTCGTTGAGCCGCCAGGCCGGCGGTCGAGCCGGTGGTGCGACCGGGGGCGTGGGCACCCGCGGTCCCGGTGAGACGAAGATCGAGACCGACCGGCGACGCATCAGGTCCCAGATGACGCGCTTGCGCCGGGATCTTGCCGACTACGACCGCATCGGTCGCACCCAGCGACAGAGTCGCCGGCGCTCCCACCTCCCCGGCGTCGCCCTGGCGGGATACACCAATGCCGGAAAGTCCAGCCTGCTCAATCGAATGACCGGAGCAGGCGTGCTGGTGGAGGATGCCCTCTTCGCGACCCTCGACCCCACAGTGCGTCGCGCGCGAACTCCATCCGGGCGCGACTTCACCCTCGCCGACACGGTGGGTTTCGTCCGGCACCTGCCCCACAATCTCGTGGAGGCATTCCGCACGACTTTGGCTGAGGTCACCGAGGCTGATCTGCTCGTGCATGTCGTCGATGCGAGCGATCCGGCACCACTCGAGCAGATCTCGGCGGTACGCGATGTTCTCACCGAGATCGGCGCGCAGAAGGTTCCCGAGCTCATCGTCTTCAACAAGGCCGATGTTGCTGATCCGAACGCGCTCTCCTCGCTGCTGCGCCAGGAGCCGCAGGCAGTCGCCGTCTCGGCCGCGACCGGCGAGGGCATCGACGAGCTATTCGTCGCGATCGATCAGCGATTGCCGCACCCTTCCGAGGAAGTCGATCTCGTCATTCCCTACGCCCGAGCGGATCTCATCGCTCGGGCACATGCGGAGGGTGAGGTGGTGCGGGAGGTCCATGACGACACCGGGACCCGGCTGCACGCCTTCGTCGGCCCCGCTCTCGCCGCGGAACTGGGCGCCGTCGCCACGGATCGATGACGCCGACGCCGCCTGACGATCCTGGGGCTCCAGTGGCCCACCCCGGGACTCCATCAGTCGACCTCGATGTGGCGCTCCAGGAGGCAGCGGCCGCCGTCGGGGGTACGCCAAGGCCGGGCCAAGTCGTGATGGCCGAGGCCGTGGCGGGCAGTCTGGCAACAGGAGAGCACCTGCTCGTTCAGGCGGGCACCGGTACGGGCAAATCATTGGCCTACCTCGTCCCGGCGATCCTTCATGCGAAGTCCGCCGGAGCCGTGGTCGTGGCTACGGCGACCCTGGCGTTGCAGCGACAGCTCATCGAACAGGACCTTCCCGCCATCACGACCGCCCTCGATCACCACTGGGATGCGCCAATCCGGGCGGCTGTACTGAAGGGGCGTCACCATTACGTGTGCCTGCAAAGGCTGCAGTCGCCTCCGGCCTCCGCTTCCTCAGGGACGCCCACCGCAACCGCTGGCGCGATGGAGGAAATGCCCCTGTGGGAGGACACCGGCTCGGGGCGGTTGAGTCGGCAGGCCGCAGAGGTTCGTCGCTGGGCTGAGACCACGACCACGGGTGATCGCGATGACCTGCCCGAACCCGTGGACTCCCGGGTCTGGCGCGCCATGTCGGTGACCGCCGCTGAATGCATCGGCCGCCAGCGCTGCCCGGTAGGGGAGGAGTGCTTCGCGGAGAAGGCCAGGGAGGCCGCGCGCGACGCCGACATCGTCGTCACCAACCACGCGATGCTGGCCCTCGAGATCATCGAGGGCATTCCCGTCCTGCCAGAGCATGATGCGGTCATCATCGACGAGGGCCACGAGTGGATCGAGCGGGCCACCTCAGCAGCCACCGTGTCCCTGTCGACCGCACAGGTCGATGCCCTGGCCGCACCGGTGCGACGACTCGCAGACAAGCAGGCTGTGGCGCTGGAGGAGGCCGCGTCGGCCTTTCGCTCGGCTGCCGATGCTGTTCTCTCCGGCCCCGAGGGGCAGGTGGGCGAGGGGCGTAGCGGTTCGGAGTCCGTCCGACTCCGCGAGTTGACGGCCTCGCTCACCGACGCGCTCACCACCGTGCGGTCGGCGGCTCGGACTGCATTGTCGGCACTGCCTCCCACCTCGGAAAGCGATGGGGAACTTGCTGCGCGCCAACGGATTCGGGCCCAACTGGATGAAGCCATCATGGTGGCCGACCGCGCCCTGAGTCGCTCGAGTGACCAGGTGGTGTGGATGACCGATCGGCCGCCAACGTTGCGGATCGCGCCCCTGTCGATTGCGGCGATGATGTCGACGCGTACCGCTCAACAGGCCCTGGTGGTGACCAGCGCCACCCTCGGTGAGGCGCCGTTCACCGCACTGGCGCGGGAGATCGGGATCGATGAGTGGCCCTGGCAGGGCATGGATGTCGGGTCGAGTTTCGATCATGCCAAGCAGGGAATCCTCTACGTCGCCGCGCATCTGCCCGAACCCGGACGAGGAACGATCGACGACCTCGTCCTCGACGAGATGGCCGAACTCATCGAGGCGGCAGGTGGGCGAACCCTTGCCTTGTTCTCCTCCTGGCGAGCCGTCGAGCGGGCCGCCGACTACTTCCGGGTGCGACTGCCGGAGACGATCACCCTGCTCGTGCAGCAACGTGGCGACATGGTGGCACCGCTGATCGAGCGATTCCGTGAGGACGCGACCTCGACCCTCATCGGCACTGTGAGCCTCTGGCAGGGGGTGGATGTCCCAGGGGATGCCTGTCGTCTGGTGGTCATCGACCGGATTCCGTTCTCCCGACCCGACGACCCCGTTCTCGCCGCACGCTCGGAACGGGTGGAGGAATCCGGGGGAAGCGGATTCGCGGAGGTGGCCCTGCCCCGGGCGGGAATGCTGCTGGCCCAGGGGGTGGGCCGGTTGATTCGTGGCCCAGAGGACCGAGGCGTCGTCGCGGTGTGCGACCCCAGGCTTGTCACCAAGGGTTACGGGAGCAGGCTGCGCCGAGCGCTGCCTCCGCTGTGGTTCACCACCGATGGAGAGCAGGCCCGTCAGTCGCTGCGTCGACTGGCGGAGGGTTCAGCGGGTGTCGACGTCACACCCGACGAAGGACAGTGACGACGCGGCCGAGGATCGCGGCCTCATCCCCATCGATCGGTGCGAAGGCGGGATTGCGGGGGAGCAGCCAGATGTGGCCATCCCGGCGGCTGAGTACTTTGACGGTCGCCTCTCCCTCGATCATGGCGGCCACGATGTCACCGTCGTCGGCGGTGTTCTGCTGACGAACCACCACCCAGTCCCCATCGCAGATCGCCGCGTCGATCATCGACTCACCGACGACCCGGAGCAGGAACAGGTCACCATCGCCCACGATCTCGCGGGGGAGCGGGAACACCGATTCGACAGCCTCCTCGGCAAGCACCGGCACACCTGCGGCGATTTGGCCGAGCACGGGGACATAGGCAGCGCTTGGCCGTAGGTCCACGCCGGACTCGGTCGTGGTCGACCCGGTATCGGCGATGACCAGGGCCCGAGGTCGATGCTCGTCGCGGCGGAGCACGCCCTTGCTTTCCAGGGCCCGGAGCTGGTGCGCCACGGAAGACGGCGAGGTGAGGCCGACCTCATCCCCGATCTCGCGGACGCTCGGCGGATAGCCGCGCTCGGCGATGGACCGCTTGATGACCTCGAGAACTGCCTGCTGTCGAGAGGTGAGGCCGATCGCGCCCTCCTCGGACTCGACCGTCGTCTCGGGGACCGAATCACGGGAATTCTTCGCCTTCGTGGAGCGGGGCGACTTCGTGGTGCGCGGTGCCATGGGACACGTCCTCTCGTTTGCGAGCTATGTGGTGAGCGAGGCGATCTTGAGGGCACTGTCAGACCCCTCGCGCACACTGTCGATCCGTGACCACCACCGTAACCACGCATCCCGACATTTCCAAACATCTGTTCGAAATGAACTGGACGTGTCGCGCGCATCCTGCTACAAATAGGACAGTTGTACGATCGAACGCACATTCGATTCCCACCGATGAATCGGTCGGAACTCGGCGACAGGAGAACCCCATGGCGACCGCCACCCTGCACCGCACCACGGCCCACCGCGCCGGATCCGCGACCGGCTCGACCACGCGGTATCGGTCGGAGGCGAATCCTCCGGCGTGTAGCCATCGGCATCGCCAGGGCGGGAGGGTTTCCGTTGTGCCGCAACGGACGGGGCTTCGTCTCACTCATCGGGGGCGTGTTCTCCTCACCATCGCGCTGCTCGTCGTCGTGTCAGCTCTGGCGGTGGTGGGAGCCCTCCGCGCGACCGCTGCGCCCAGCACGCCACCGGTGGGATGGGTGGAGGTCATCGTCCAGCCGGGCGATTCGCTCTGGGGCATCGCGTCGACCGCCCAGGATGCGGGGACGGACCCGCGGGCAATCATGGCCGATATCCGTTCCGTGAATGGTCTGGCGAGCGCCCACCTGGCCGCGGGAGAGCGAATCTGGGTGCCCGGGCCGGCAGCCTAGGTCGTGATCGAAGGGCGCCGGCTCATCACGACACATCGCTCGCGACACGAATCGCGCGTGTCGCTTGCCAAGGTAGGACAGCGACGCTAGATTTCCATATCTAGTAGTCACACCCGTGTGATTCGTCCACAGGTTGTGGTGGTTACCCCCATCGGGTCCCCAGCACATCCACAGGTTTGTCCACCGAAAGACCCGAGTTTCCTCGAGAGGGGGAGTGTCATGCGCTGTCCTTTCTGCCGCGGTACCTCCTCTCGTGTGCTGGATTCCCGCACGGCTGAGGATGGCGCGGCCATCCGCCGTCGACGGCACTGTCCGGAATGCGATCGACGTTTCACCACGACGGAAACGGCCGTGCTCTCGGTGGTGAAGCGCTCGGGTGCCCACGAAGCATTCAGTCGCTCGAAGGTCGTGGCCGGGGTTCGGAAGGCCTGTCAGGGTCGCCCGGTAAGCGAGGACGATCTGGCCCTGCTTGCCCAGCGAGTCGAGGATGCCTTGCGCGCGACCGGAGCCGCCGAGATCGAGGCCCCCGAGGTGGGCCTGGCCATTCTCGGTCCGCTGCGTGACCTCGACGAGGTCGCGTATCTGCGGTTCGCCTCGGTCTATCGCAGCTTCGATTCCCTGTCGGATTTCGAGACTGAGATCGCGTCGCTCAAAGCAGACGCGGTTCCCGATGACGCCTCCACGCTTTCCGACAGCACTGACGCGCTATCCCCGGAACCGCTCTCCAGCGGGTAGGTCGCCGACCGCCCGCCACACCCCACAGATTTCCCACACAACAGATACCGACCCCATTCGCGACCACGACGATCGCCACCACCGGAAGGAAGACACCAGCAATGACCGAGACGACCAACGCATCCGCCACAGGCGGGACGCCCACCACGGGGCGTGGCATCACAGTGAATCGCCTCTTCACCACCCCCGGGGTTCACCCCTATGACGAGGTGAGTTGGGAGCGACGGGACGTCGTGCAGTCGAACTGGAAGACCGGCGACGTTGTCTTCGAGCAGCGCGGCGTGGAGTTCCCCGACTTCTGGAGCGTCAATGCCTCGACGATCGTCACCACGAAGTACTTCCGTGGAGCAGTCGGCACCGAGCAGCGAGAGACCAGCCTGCGCCAGCTCATCGACCGGGTTGTGCTGACCTACACCAAGGCCGGTCGTGAGTACGGCTACTTCGCGACTCCGGAAGACGCCGATGTCTTCGAGCATGAACTGACCTGGATGCTGCTGCACCAGGTGTTCAGCTTCAACTCTCCCGTGTGGTTCAACGTCGGCACCTCCTCGCCGCAGCAGGTCAGCGCGTGCTTCATCCTCAGCGTCGACGACACCATGGATTCGATCCTGAACTGGTACCGCGAGGAAGGCCTGATCTTCAAGGGCGGCTCAGGGGCTGGCCTGAACCTGTCGCGCATCCGGTCCTCGAAGGAACTGCTGTCCTCCGGTGGAACAGCCTCCGGACCGGTGTCCTTCATGCGTGGCGCGGATGCCTCGGCGGGCACGATCAAGTCCGGTGGCGCCACCCGCCGCGCGGCCAAGATGGTCGTCCTCGACGTCGACCACCCCGATATCGAGGAGTTCATCGAGACCAAGGTGAAGGAGGAGGACAAGATCCGCGTCCTGCGCGATGCCGGTTACGACATGGATCTGGGCGGCTCCGACATCACCAGCGTGCAGTACCAGAACGCGAACAACTCGGTGCGCGTCTCGGACCTGTTCATGAGCGCCGTGGAGGAGAACCAGCCCTTCGGCCTCACCTCTCGCAAGACCGGCGAAGTCATCGAGAGCCTGGACGCGAAGGCGCTCTTCCGCCGCATGTGCGAGGCGGCCTGGGCCTGCGCCGATCCGGGAATCCAGTACGACGACACCATCAACGACTGGCACACCAATCCCGAGACCGGGCGCATCACCGCATCGAACCCGTGCAGCGAGTACATGAGCCTGGACAACTCTTCGTGCAATCTCGCGTCGCTGAACCTGTTGAAGTTCCTCAAGGACGACGACACCTTCGACGCCGAGACGTTCCGTCGTGCGGTGGAGATCGTCATCACCGCGATGGACATCTCCATCTGCTTCGCGGACTTCCCGACCGAGGCGATCGGCGCCACCACTCGCGACTACCGCCAGCTCGGTATCGGCTACGCCAACCTCGGTGCCCTGCTGATGGCCGTGGGCCTGCCCTACGACTCCGAGGGTGGCCGCGCTCTGGCCGCCTCCATCACCTCCCTGATGACGGGCACCTCCTACCGCCGCTCGGCTGAACTGGCCGGCGTCGTGGGGGCCTACGAGGGTTACGCCCGCAATGCCGACGCCCACAAGCGCGTCATGCGCAAGCACGCCGCGGCGACCGATTCGGTGCGCAGCGTCGGCGGACTCGATGGAGACGTCCTCAAGCTCGCCGTCGAGGAGTGGGCAGAGTGTCTGCGGATCGGCGAGGTCAATGGCTGGCGCAACGCCCAGGCCTCCGTGCTCGCCCCGACCGGCACCATCGGATTCATGATGGA
>CAZVCZ010000003.1:0-9219 GCA_964626275.1 uncultured Bifidobacteriaceae bacterium
ACGTCATCACCGCCGAGCACATGGCCGGGATGAAGCACCAGGCGATCGTCGGCAACATCGGTCACTTCGACAACGAGATCGACATGGCTGGCCTCGCCGCCACTCCGAACGTGGTTCGCAAGACCATCAAGCCGCAGGTCGACGAGTGGACCTTCCCCGACGGCCACTCGATCATCGTGCTGTCGGAGGGACGCCTGCTGAACCTCGGCAACGCCACCGGCCACCCGTCGTTCGTCATGAGCAACTCCTTCACCAACCAGGTGCTGGCCCAGATCGAGTTGTTCACCCGCACCGAGGACTACCCCCTCGGCGTCTACACGCTGCCCAAGCACCTCGATGAGAAGGTCGCCCGCCTGCACCTCGAGGCGCTGGGTGTCCACCTCACCGAGTTGCGCAAGGACCAGGCGGAGTACCTCGGCCTCGATGTGGCTGGGCCCTACAAGCCCGACCACTACCGCTACTGACCACTACCGCTCCCGACCGCAGCGGTCCGGATGACGTAGCGTCGGTGTCGTGAGTGCACCCACGCTGACCGATCCGGTGGCCTATCCGGGCTGCCCGATCACCGTCGAGCAGGCGCTTGCCCGGGGGCAGGTGTTGCGCGAGCCGCGCTGGGGGCTGCCCGACATCGCCTACACCCTCGCGGGGGCGGTCGGCTTCTCGATCATCGGCGTTCTCCTGGCCGTGTTCGCCCAGGAGGTCTTCGATCTGGGGTTGGCCTGGGCATTGCTCATCGGGCTCGTCACGCCCTGGATCGCCCTCGCCGGATGGCCGCTGCTCATCACAAGCCTGCGGGGCAATGGCCCTCGCATCGATCTGGGCTTGCGCCTGACCTGGTCTGACGTGGGCTGGGGGGTGCTGGGTGGCGTCGTGGCGCTCATCGCTTCCGGACTCGTGGCGGCGCTGCTCACCGTGATCGTCGGGGACTTCGACTCCGCCGCCGGTGAGGTCGCGCAGGAGATCACCGAGTCCGGCCCCCTGCTCGCCCTCATCATCTTCGCCGTGCTGGTCGCCGTCGGCGCGCCCATCGTGGAGGAGATCGCCTTCCGTGGGCTCATCTACAACTCCCTGGCCAAGAAGCTCCTGCACCCGGCGTGGGTCATCGCCATCTCCGCCATCATCTTCGCCGCCTTCCACCTCGAGCCGACCCGCCTGCCGATCCTGCTGGTGAGCGGAACAGTGTTCGGGGTGCTGCGGTGGTTCACCCGCGGCCTGGGCGCACCCATCGTCGCGCACGCCGTGAACAACGCGCCCGGAGCGGTCTTCCTGCTGGTGGCCGATCTGCTTCCGGCCGGCTGAGTGAAGGCACCATCGGGGCCTCTCCTGAGCGTGAATCACCCATTCTGAGCGCGGGGATGACACCATGGGGTCCGTGAGAGGACGTGTGCTCGTCATCGACGACGACCTAGCCCTGGCCGAGATGATGGGCATCGTGCTGCGCGGCGAGGGTTTTGACCCCGTCTTCTGCGCAGATGGCTCCCTCGCCCTGCAGGCCTTCCGGGACGCTCGACCGGATGTCGTCCTCCTCGACCTCATGCTTCCCGGCATGGACGGGGTCGACGTCTGTCGACTGATCCGCGCGGAATCCGGGGTCCCCATCGTCATGCTGACCGCGAAGAACGACACCGTCGATGTCGTCCTCGGCCTGGAGTCCGGAGCCGACGACTACGTCGTGAAGCCGTTCAAGCCCAAGGAGCTCGTCGCTCGACTCCGCGCTCGCATGCGCCGGCTCGACGAGCCCTCCGCGGAGGTCCTCGGCATCGGCGACCTCAGCATCGATGTCGCCGGCCACTCGGTGAAGCGCGGTGACGAGATCATCAACCTCACCCCGCTGGAGTTCGACTTGCTGGTGTGCCTCGCCCGCAAGCCGTGGCAGGTGTTCAGCCGCGAAACACTGCTGCAGGATGTGTGGGGATACCGCCACGCTGCGGACACCCGCTTGGTCAACGTTCACGTGCAGCGACTGCGCGCCAAGATCGAGCACGACCCGGAGAAGCCGGAAATCGTACTCACCGTCCGGGGTGTGGGATACAAGGCCGGACCGCCGTGAACCCGGTCCGCGCGGCGGGACGGGGCCTTCGGTCACGTTGGCGCGGATCCCTCCTCACCCGCGTCACCGTCACCACCCTTGCACTCTCGCTCATCGTGGTGGGTGCGCTCGGCCTCATCCTGCTGGGACGCATCACCACCGGCCTGCTCGATACCGCTGAGCGCAATGCCATCAGCGAAGCCACCGCGGGCATGACCGATGCGCAGCGGCTGTCCAGTGCAGTCGACACCGGAACGGCGGGCACCTCCCCGACGCGCATCGTGGACACGATCATCGCGTCCCTCGCCACCCGCGCGGGCAGCCCGCCACAGTTCGAAGTCCTCCTACTCGCCGACGCCAACGCGCAGGCCAGCGCGCCGGAGCGCGGGACGAACCTCGTATCCGTCGCCAGCGTCCCGGCGGACCTGCGCACGGCGATCGCCGATTCCGGGCGCCAGGCGTGGACCTTCACCGAGATCCGCTATCTCGACGGTCGATCCGCGCCCGGCATCGTCGTCGGGGCACCTCTGACGATTCCTAGCGCCGGCGCCTATCAGCTCTACTACCTCTTCCCACTCACCGAGGAGGCCAGCACACTCGACCTGGTCCGCAGCGGTGTCATCGCGACCGCCGCTCTGCTGGTGATCCTGCTAGCCGTCATCGCCTGGCTGGTCACCCGCCAGGTCGTCGATCCCGTGCGCGCCGTGGCGAAGGTGGCCGAGCAGTTCTCCCACGGCCATCTCGAGCAGCGGGTCACCGTCCGCGGCGAGGACGACCTGGCCCGGCTGGCTACCTCGTTCAACGAGATGGCCGCCAGCCTCGAGGAGCAGATCCACCGACTCGAGGATCTGTCCCGCGTACAGCAGCGCTTCGTAGCCGACGTCTCCCATGAGTTGCGGACTCCCCTCACGACGATCCGCATGGCCGCTGACGTGCTGTTCGAGGGCCGCGAGTCCTATGACGCCGCGACGGCTCGCTCCGCTGAACTGCTGCAGAACCAACTCGATCGTTTCGAGAGCCTGCTGGTCGACCTGCTCGAGATTTCCCGCCACGATGCGGGGGCGGCGGTGCTCGAGGTCGACTCGGTGAACCTCGCCACCTTGATCACCCGTGTCGTCGACGTCACGATGCCGCTCGCCGATCGATACGGTTCCCCGATCGAGGTGACCTACGAGCCTGCCGAAGGCGACTTCACCGTCTCCGCCGACGCCCGCAGGATCGACCGGATCATGCGCAACCTGCTCGACAACGCCGTGGAACATGGTGAGGGCGAGCGGATCGAGGTGCATGTGGGGGCTGACCCGGGAGCCATCGCGATCAGCGTGCGCGATCAAGGCGTCGGACTCAGCGAGGAAGCCTGCACCCACGTGTTCGACCGATTCTGGCGAGCGGATCCGGCACGAGCCCGCACCACAGGTGGCACCGGTCTCGGTCTTGCTATCGCCCTCGAAGACGCCCGTCTGCACGGCGGCTGGCTGGAGGTGTGGGGTGAGCCAGGGCGCGGCGCGGTGTTCAGGTTGACGCTTCCCCGGGACGCCGACGCACCATTGGTGACCTCCCCGCTCCCCCTCATCCCCGAGGACGCCCTCGACACGGCCGGGGCGGCTCCAGACGAACGCTCGGGAACCGATCCCGCCATCGAACGAGATCCTGACAACGCTGTGTCCGGCGGGGTTCGGCGATGAGGCGCCTCGTCACCCTGCTCGCGGCCGGAATTGTGCTGGCCGGCTGCGCGACGATCCCGACCAGCGGCCCGGTCGTCGAAGGCCCACGACTCGAGGGCGACTCCTCCGACCAGATCATTCGAGTGATCGCGAGGCCGCCGCAACCGGGCATGACTCCCGCCCAGGTTGTCACCGGTTTCGTCCAGGCCTCCGCCTCCTTCGACGATGATCACGCCGTCGCCCGCCTCTACCTCACCCCCGAAGCCGCCGCCGCCTGGCGGCCCGAGGCCGGCACCACCGTCTACGACGGCACTCCTACGATCTCCGTCGAAGGCCCGGTCGATGCGGAGTCAGGCGCGAGCACCACCGTCGAACTCAGCGCAGCCGAGGCCGGACGCATCAGCGACGACGGGCGCTATCAGGTCTCCGCCCCC
Source organism: uncultured Bifidobacteriaceae bacterium (assembly GCA_964626275.1). Lineage (GTDB taxonomy): Bacteria > Actinomycetota > Actinomycetes > S36-B12 > S36-B12 > M55B157. The sequence goes on from CAZVCZ010000003.1 coordinate 4,128, forward strand.
TCCCGGCGGATCACTCCCAGCTTCCAGCTCACCAGCGTCAACGGCCAGTGGCGTATCGCCTCACCCCCCAGCGGCCTGCTGCTGTCGCGCGCCGATGTCGATCGCGCCTTCCGTTCCTACAGCATCTATTTCTTCGATCCCAGCTTCACCACCGTGGTGCCGGATCCGCGACTGTTCCCCGTGAGTGGCACGGCTGCGGCGACCACGTTGACGCGCGCCCTTATCAACGGCCCCAGTGATTGGCTGGCGCCCGCAGTTCGCACCGCCTTCCCCGATGGCAGTGCACTGCTCGTGGATGCCGTTCCGGTGACGGAGGGCATCGCCCGCATCGACCTCGATGCGCTCACACGACTGACCGATGATGCAACTCGTCAGGCGATGAGCGCGCAGTTGAGTTGGACCCTGCGGCAGATTCCCAGCATCGAAGGACTCGACATCAACGCCGGCGGACAGATCCTGCAGGTCCCCGGAGTCGCAGTGCCACAACCGATCGACTCCTGGCCCCTGGTCGACCCGAACCGCATGCCCACCGATACTCGCGCCTACGTCGTCGCCGGAACGGGAGTCCGCCAACTCACCGATTCCGGTTCGTTCCCCGTTCCCGGTGCCGCGGGTGACAATGACCCCGCTCTCACGGGCATCGCTGTCGACCTTGAGCAGAGCCGAATCACCGGCCTGGACGACCGTGCGGCGCTGTGGACGGCCACGCTCGCTGCGGGCGCGGCTGCACTCGAGCTCGTCCCCGAGCCCGGACAATCCCGCCCGACCTACGGCGGACGCACCCAGCCGTGGTTCGTGGGATCCGACGGCGTGATCCGGCGCATCAACGACGAGGGCGTTCCCGCAGATGTGCCGATCGAGGGGCTCAGCGTCCGCAACGTGGTGGAGTCGATCGCGATGAGTCGCGATGGCACCCGCGCCGCCCTCGTCACCCGTCGCGGCCCCCGAGCCGTTCTCCTCCTCGCGGTCGTGGTGCCGCGTGAAGGCGGCTACATCCTCTCCTCCCCCGTCCGGGTCGAATCGCGCCTCAATGAGTTCATCGACGTGGTGTGGGGAGGCGCTGATCGCCTCGTCGCCCTCGCCGCCGAAGGAGCGGGTGCGCAGCAGGTCTACGAGATCGACCTCGCCCGATCGGGCGTTCGCAGCCTGGGGGCCCCGGAATCACCCATCCGCATCGCCGCCGCGCCAGGCTTGCCGATCCTGGTGGGCACCGGAGATGGCGTCGTCATGTCCGGCACCGGATCGACATGGGAGGTCGTCTCCACCGGCGGCAGCCCGGCCTATCCGGGCAACTAACGCGACCCTTCCGCGGTCACCAGCACTGCACGTCCCCCCACGACAGCATTCGTCGCCGACTCATCGGCGGAGACGACCACGGCCTGCCCGGGGCGAGCGACGCACGCTTGAACCCGCACCTCGCCCTCGAGGCAAAGGATCACCCGTGCGACACCCTGGGCAAGGGTGACGTCCCGCGGCTCCTCGGGGGCATCGATCATCTCGACAGTGAAGGGCATCCCCTCGGGTCGATAGGCCTGAGCCGACGGCAGCACGACCGGCTCACGGTCAGTCCGGATGGCGGCGACTGCCTCGGGGATCGCGATGGGCTTCGCGGTGAGCCCGAGCCGCAGCACGTTGTCCGATGACGTCATCACCTCGATCGCGAGGCCGTCGATGTAGGAGTGGACGACACCGGCTGGAACCGCGAGCGCTTCCCCGGGCTCGAGGGTGTGATGTTGAAGAAGAGGTACGACGAGTGCGCCCGGATCATCGGGATAGGACGACACGATCTTGGCGAGCGCCGACACGGCCGCCGGAGGCCAGTGGGCATCAATCGCCGCTCCCACGATCCTGCCCGAGATCTCCTGCTGACTCTGTGGATCCAGCGCCAGGACCGATTGCACCGCAACGTGTCTGGGGGATGCAGTGATCAGTGCCACAAGCTCTGGGGAAGCCCCCGCTCGGGCGAAGAGATCAGCAGCCTCGGCTGGATTCCGCCATCCCGCATGTGCCTGGAAGGGCGTGAGTGCGATCACGATCTCGGACTTCTCATGGGGGTCGGCGAACAGCTGCGGACCATCGGCGGTTTGCCCATCGAATCCCGCCGCGGCTCGATCGGCATCGGGGTGCACCTGGATCGACAGCGGCTCCGCGGCAGCAAGGAGTTTCACCAGGGGAAGATCCTCGAGCCCGTCGATGTCGGCCAGGGTGCGCTGCGGGTCGTCGGCGATCGGTGACGGTCCCCCCGGATGCGCACCGAACCAGAATTCGGCCTGGGGCTCCCCGCTCGGCGGGCACCAGGGGACGAGTCCGTCGACCTGCCCCCAGGCGTAGTTCTTCACCACCCCATCGACGACCAGGATGCTCACCGCGGCTCGGTTCCCTCGACTCGTTCGGGTGGCGAGGACCGCTAGACGGCCTCGTCGAGCAGCATCACCGGAATGCCGTCACGCACGGGGAAGCCGCGTCCGCAGTCGGTGCACACGAGGAGTCCGCGGTTCTCATCGACGTCGAGGGGAGCGTGGGCCGGGCAGGGGCAGGCCAGGATCTCCAGCAGCAGGGGGTCCAGGCCGAGGGGCGTGTCAGGCGTCGATGGGGTGCTCACGAGTGGTCAGCCTAGGGGTTGCCGGGTGGATCGCACACGCGCGGCTGCGGTCCGGGACCGGTCAGCGAGCTGAACTCCGCAACTCCCTAGGGGCGAAAAAGTGCTGATCGTTGCGGAGTTGGGTTAGGGGCGGATGAGGGTGAGGACCTCGTCGCGCAGGCGCTCCATCGTCTGCACATCACGCGCCTCGACATTGAGTCGCAGCAGCGGCTCGGTGTTGCTCGGGCGGAGGTTGAACCACCACTCCTGCGCCGAGACGGTGAGCCCATCGAGGTCATCGCAGGTCACGCCCTCGGTGGCGCAATACCTCGCCCGCACCCGCTCGGTCGCCGCGGCGATGTCCCCGACCACGGAGTTCACCTCGCCGCTCGCGGAGTAGCGGTCGAAGGCCGCCATCAGGCTCGACACGGTCGTATCGGGCGCGGCGTGGCCGAGCGCGGCGAGCACATGCATCGCCGCGAGCATGCCGGAGTCGGCGTTGAAGAAGTCGGCGAAATAGAAGTGCCCCGAGTGCTCACCCCCGAAGACCGCCCCGGTCTCGGCCATCTGCGCCTTGATGAAGGAATGCCCGACCCGGGTCCGCACTGGGTGGCCACCCGCGGCAGTGATCACCTCGGGCACCGTGCGCGAGGTGATGAGGTTGTGGATGATCGTTGCCCCTGGATGTCGTTGCAGCTCAGCCGAACTGATCAAGGCGGTGATCGCCGACGGACTCACCACCCGACCCTGTTCGTCGACGACGAAGCATCGATCGGCATCGCCGTCGAAGGCGAGTCCGAGATCGGCGCCGACCGCCTGCACCCGCGCGGCGAGATCGACGAGGTTCGCCGGATCGAGCGGATTCGCCTCGTGGTGGGGGAACGTGCCGTCGAGATCGAAGTACAACTCATCGATGTCCAGCGGCAGGGCAGGCAGTCCCGCCGCCGTGCCGAGGACGGCGGGAACGGTGTGTCCGGCCATGCCGCTGCCGGCATCGACCACGATCCGCAGCGGCCGGATGGTGCTGAGGTCGACCAGCCCGCGCAGGAACACCGCGTAGTCGGGGAGCAGGTCGCGGTGGCGGACCTGGCCGCGCGGACCTTCATAGGTCGGCACTCCGAAGGCCAGCATCGAGCGGATCTCGGCCAGCCCGGAGTCCTGTCCGACGGGGGCCGCCCCGGCTCGGCACACCTTCATGCCGTTGTCCCCGGCCGGATTGTGCGAGGCGGTGACCATCACCCCCGGGAGTTCGAGGTGGCCGGAGGCGAAATACAGGCCATCGGTGCTCGCCAGCCCGATGATGAGGGCGTCGGCGCCCTGGGCGGTGATGCCCTCAGCGAGTGCGTCGACGAGATCAGGGCTCGATTCGCGCATGTCGTGACCGATCACGACCGCACCGGGCCCACCGGTGTCTCCGCGCACCGCGAGTACCTCGACCAACGCAGCACCGACCGATCGGGCGAGATCGCGATCGAGGTCTTCGGGCACGCGCCCCCGGATGTCGTAGGCCTTCACGACTCGATCGAGGCGCTCGAGAGCGAGCGGCCCGGGGGCAGAGGTGGTCACGAGTGGACAGCGTAGGACAGGGCGGGGTGAGGTCTCAGTAGTCCATACCCGGCAACACACCGGGCACTGACCGGAGGTGACCGCGCTGGACACCATCGCCGATGGCATCCGCGAGTTCGCGACCGTGATCGGGGTCAGGCTGGTGACGCTCAACCCGGCGCTCGTCCGGCGCGGCGGGCCGACGGGTCACCTGCTCCTCGCGAACCACGTTGGCGAGTGCCTCGAGATCCTCGGCGACGCGAACCGGATCGACCTCGGTCTCGATCCGGATCAGTTCCCAGCCACGCGGCGCGGTGAGCCGGCCTGCGTGGGATTCGCAGAGGTCATAGCTGTGGGGTTCGACGTGGGGGGCGAGCGGCCCGCGCACGGCCGTGGAATCAGCGTAGACGTAGGTCAGCGTGGAGTGCGCGTGCCGGGTGCACGAGGGTCGGGAGCAGCGACGTCGATAGCCCACGGGAGGCAGGCTAGACCGAGCCGGGACTCGCGTCGGGATGCCACGCCGCGGTCACAGCGTCGGACTCACTCACCGATCGGTTCGGCTCCCACCGACAGCCCCTGATCTCGGCCTGCACTCGGGATCGACACGGTGGTCCGCAACTCACTCAGTGGGTAGCTGCTCATGAGGCTGCCCCGCGATCCGCGGCGCAGGGAGGACTGGGCGACATAGATCCGCCCGGCCGACGGGCTCACCGTGGCCGTGAACCACACGGCATTCTCCGGCCGGTCAATCGTCACCGGGACGGCTCGGTCATAGGGAACGTCCACCACGATCGGGGCAGGCTCGACCGATCCATCCCCGAAGGGAAGCACCCGGATGGTGGCGGTGATGCCTGGGTCGTCTCCCCCGGCGCTGGCGCCTTCTCCACCGGGTGTGGTCTGCGGTGCCGGTGCGGTGAGCCACAGGGTCACTCCGGTTCCACGGACCGCGGGCAGGCCGGTCGCCGC
>CAZVCZ010000003.1:9229-45422 GCA_964626275.1 uncultured Bifidobacteriaceae bacterium
GAGATAGAGGTAGCACCTGTGGCGAAGGAGATGTCCTCGCGGATCTGGTTCGACGAGGCGTCCACGCCTTCGTGTCGGCTGCGAACCGAGGCCACGATCGGTTGGTCGGACGTCAACTCCAAAGTTCCCGCCGAGCCCTGCAACGCCGGGGTGAGATCGAGCACGCTGACTGAACCGGCCAGCACCTCCACCTCGGGCAGATCGATCGGGGTGTAGGCACCATCCGGGGAGATCACCCGCAGTTGGACCAGCGCGTCAAGATCGCCCGGTGCATGCACGATGAGGCGCCGCCGCCCGTCGCCGGGCAGGATGCCGGGGACGTAGACCCGAGTCGCCGGCTCCGCCGACGGCGGGATCCAGTCCAGTCCCCGCGGGACGAATCCTTCGGCGTCGATGTCGAGCACCGAGGCCGTGACGCGACCCGTGCGGACCTGCACCCGCCAGGCCACCGACGGCACTCGCGGGGCGACGCGGGACAACCGGATGGTGGCCCGGCTCTCCGCCGGCACGATCAACCCGCGCAGCGAGGGGGTCGAGATCGGCCCATCGGGGCCAGCCAGGCTGATATCGACCTCGGCATCGGAGGATTCGGGGTTCACCAGATACATCTGCGTCGTTCGCCCGGTGGTCGCACCCCCACCCACGAACCACCAGCTGGGCGCGGGCGATGGACAGTTCAGCATCGCGAGTCCGCGTCGAGGCCCGCTCAGGCCGAGGTCGTACTGGCCCGCGACCACCCCGGGGGCGAGGCCCCCCTCAGCGATGGTGACCAGGGGACGCAAGCGCCCGTCGGCGTTGACCACCTCGACGCTCGCACCCGGTTCGACGAGGCCGATGCCATCGCCGGTGACGATGTCGACCGGCTCCTCCGGTTTGCCTAGATAGGTCAATGTCGTCGCGCCGGGACGGTCCTGGCCGGCGAGATCGGGCACAATCGCGATCGCGGAGGTCACCTCGGCGTCATTGGCACCCCCAGGCTCGGGGCAGATCAGCACGGTCGCGTCCACCGGTTCGATCACCGGCGGAGGAATCACAGTGCCCGGAGCAGGCGGCACGAGCAGGCCAATCCCGACCAGCACCGCAGCCCCGATCACTCCGCCCGCGAAGAGGATCGGCGCGCGTGGATCAGGGGCGACCGGCTCGGCTCGCCGCACGCGACGTCTCCGGGCGCGGCGTGCTTCGCGCACCGAGAGTGCGGGTTCCTCAGTGATGATCTCCTCGGCGACGATCTTGTCGGAGACGATCTCCTCGGAGACGATGTCATCGGGTCGATCCACCTCATCCGGGCGATCGGCATCCTCATGCTCGCTCATCGTCACCTCCCGCCGATGGTGTCGACTCGACCTGCTCGAGCGTCGGCATCGGGTCCACCATCGCATCGGGATCGAGCGCATCGACGTCCGCGATCGGCACATCTGGATCGATCGCATCATCGGCGGTGTCCGGTCGACCGGAGCGCCGGCTCGCCGGGAGCGCCAGGATGATGACGACCAGGACCGCGATCCCCTGGATCCACAACCAGGTGGTACGGCTGCTGGAGTCGATATCGATGAGCACACGGTCACCGGCGGTCACCGACACCGGCAGCACGAAGCGAGCCAGGCCAACCCCCTCCACCCCCGTGGGAACTGGCGAGCGTGCAAGTTCGCGGCCATCGGCGAGCACGGCCCGCCATGGGGCATCCGCATCCTGGGCGAGGCGGATCTCACCCGGCCCGGGGACGGGGGAATCGACGAAGGGCTGGGCGCTCACCACATCGCGCACCGGGAGGGGCACGACCTCCGAGCCTGCCGCGGTTGTCTCCGTGGGAAGCGCGCGCACCCGCGCGGTCACCCCACCGACCCGCCAGAGCACCTCTCCGTCTTCACCGGCGACACGACGCAGGCCGGGCACGGAGTCGAGGTTGCGCACGAGTGGATCATTCGTCGCGACCTCGGCCACGATGTAGCGAACGGCGTAGTCGGCCAGGCCTTCGACCTCGACCCCACCGCGTCCGGACACAAGGGCGGAGACGAGAGTGTCGAGGGGTTGCCACGCCTCGGCCCCCGGCCCGACATCGGGGTCTCCGAGTTCGGGGCCATCGCCGTTGACCAGCGCGTAGGACACCCCGCCCGCATCATTCGGTCGCACCACAAGAGTCCGGGGAGCCTGCGGGCCGAGTGCTTCCGCGGCGACGAACGGTGGCAGCACATCGGGAGTTCCCCGCCGCAGTGGATCCCCTGCTCCCGGAAGCCACAGCACCGCGGTCGCGGCCACTGCGGCGATCGCGACGACTGCGGCGATGCCCGACACCGGTTGGCGCCACCCGAAGGCCTGACCGCTCATGCGCTGGCGCAGTCCATCGGCCGCGAGCGCGGCTGAGGTGATGAGTCCGCCCGCGGTGAGAACGCTGAGAGCTCCCGCCCACGGCACGATCGACAGGGCGGTCGCCGGATCGGGGACCCGCAGGTGGGTGACGACGATCGCCGCGAGCAGGCCCGCGCCGGCCACGCAGACTCCGGTGACGATGGCGATCCGGCGCTCGCGTCGCAGCAGCGCGACGAGCCCTCCGGCGAGGACACCCGCGCCGACCCACACGGGTGGGGAGCCGGGGCCACCGGGGTTCAACAGCAGCAGCGAGACCGGTCCGGGATCGCCGACCCCGGCCACCGGAAGGCCCGGCTCGAGCAGCAGCCTGTTCGGCTCGAGGATGAGCAGGAGGGACCAGGGGGCGAGCAGGAGAAGCGGGACCAGGGTGGCGATGGCAAGGCGCGCCAGAGTGGTGAGCAGAGCACGCCCGCGACGTGACCCGCGGATGGCGAGGACGAGGACCGCGAGCAGCGACACCACGAAGACGACCGGCCACAACACGGGCATGACGGAGGTGAGCGCTGCGAGCAGGAGTGCGGTCCACCACGGGGTGCGCGTTCGACAGGGCGCGAGACCCGGGATCGGTCGATCCGGGCCGGCGAGGGTGCGGATGAGTGCTCGTGCGGTCGGTGGCGCCAGGATCACCGCCGCGGTCGTGCCGATACGACCGGTGGCGATGGCTGCAGTCATCCCCGGAAGCACGGCGTAGGCGATCGACGCCCACATGCGCACGCTCACCGAGCCGATGACTCCGCGCAGCGACCACCACGCGGACAGACCGGCGAGGGGCACCGCGACTAGGAGCAGCGCTCCGATGGCCCAGGGCACCTTGCCGAGGAGCAGTCCGGAGAAGGCCGCGAGCAGCGCGAGCCACGGCGGGGCGGGGACAGTCGAGCCTGGACCGACGTCGTGCCAGGCCTGGGCGTATCCCGACCACAGATCGCCTGCTCCGGACGGCGCCGGCAGCAGCGCTCCACCGATCAGGACCCCGTCGCCGAACCATAGGGTTCGGGTGGCGATGACGGCGATGACGAGCAGGCCGAAGGTCAGCACGACCCCCGGACGGGTCAGGGCATGACGCAGCCAGGACCCGGTGACGTCGTCATACAGATCCATCGAGTCATCGGTCGGTCCGGTTTCGATGGAGACGGCGGTGCTCGGTTCGCGTCCGCTGCGGCTGGACCCGATCAGCGCGCTGAGCGCCTCAGCCGCTTGACGCGCCTGCACAGCGGCACCGGGGCGGAACTCCTTCACTGCGGCGCGCGAGGAGCGCACCGAGGTCGCGGCGATCCGTCGGCGGGAGGCGAAGAGTCGGCCGGGATGGGCCAGCATCGAACCCCACGCCAGGGCTTCATCCGCGGCGCGCCGGGGATCCTTGCCGAGCACCGCCACGATGGCCACGATGAGTGATCCGAAAGCCAGACGAAGGGCGGTGAAAGGAAGTAGCAGGGCTGGCGTCTGGGCGAGCAACACGTGGATCGCACTGCGTCGATCCAGCCGATGACCCTGGCCTGCTCGGGTCGAACCTTCGCGGCGTCCGTGGGTTGAGGCTTCTCGATGATGGATGATCGCGTCGGGCACGACCTGCACCTCGACATCAGCGCGCCATGCTCGCCAGCACAGGTCGAGGTCGTCACGGTAGAGCGGAAGGGCTGGATCGAAACCGTCCAGATTCTCGATGACATCGCGGCGCAGGAACATGCCGGCGGTGCCGACCGCGTGGACGACGTCTCGACCATCGTGCTGCCCCTGATCGTGCTCCAGGGTGTCCAAGTCAGTGAAGCGGCGACCAGACCCGGTGACGGTGAAGCCGACTTCGACTAGCAGCCGCCGATCGTTCCATCCCAGTGCCTTCGGCCCGAGGATCCCCGCCCGCGGCGCCGCTTCGGCTGCCTCGATCAGCGCGGCCAGGCAGTGCCGATCCGGCGCCGAGTCGTCGTGGAGCAGCCACACCCACGTCGTCTGATCCGAGGCGAGTCGCAGGCCGGCAGCCACCGCCTCGCCGAATCCGTGGGGACGGGAGGTCGGCTCGAGCCGGACCACGTTCTCCGCTCCGAGTGCCTCGACCAGCAGGTCATGACTGTCGTCGCTGGACCCGGCATCCACCCCGATGATGCGATCCGGGGCGCGTTCCTGGGCGGCGAGTGCTCGGAGGGTTGTGGGTAGCCATACGCGGCCGTCGCGTGCGACAACGACGGCCGTGACGAACTCGGTCGCGTTCAGACCGCCTGCTTCTTCAGCCGCCGGCGCTCACGCTCGGACAGCCCACCCCAAATCCCGAAACGCTCGTCGTTCTCCAGCGCATACTCCAGGCATTCCACCCGCACCTCGCAGGACAGGCAGACCTTCTTCGCCTCGCGCGTGCTGCCGCCCTTCTCGGGGAAGAACGCCTCCGGGTCGGTCTGGGCACACAGGGCCCGCTCCTGCCAACCGATCTCCTCGGCGATCGCGAGTAGCTCGGCTCCTTCGGGAAGGATGGTGTCCGAATCGAGCGGCGCACTGGAAAGTGCGTCGGCGAAGCGCTGGGCGTCACTGGCCACGAGAGTGCCTCCTGCTCACCGCGAGGTGATGCGGTCGTTGGTCATGTGTCGGGCGGGGCCGCGCCGGGGCTTAATCACAGTGGTGTCATTAGATCGGCCCTCGTACGGGCGCGTCAAGCCGGAATCCCCAATAAACCCGTGAGTTCTGTGACAACTGTGACAAATGTTACTCATGGGACGAAAACCCCGGCTTCAGCGTCATCGCGACCACGCCGGATCGCTCGCACTCTCGTTCTCAGCGACAAGGGCGTAGTCGGTCCGCCGCTGCCGCGGCACCCGCCCGGCGGAGGCGATGAGGGCGCGAAGTTCCTCGACGGACTTCGCCGATCCGTGCTCGGAGCCGGCCATCCGCGAGATCGTCTCCTCCATCAGGGTGCCGCCGAGGTCATCGCAGCCCCCGGCGAGCATCGCGCGCACCCCGTCGTCGCCGAGCTTCACCCACGAGCACTGGATGTGATCGATGGCGCCATGCAGGAGCACCCGCGCCATGGCGTGCACGGCAGCGTTATCCCGCGGGCTCGGCCCCGGCCGCGCAGCCCCGGCGAGATACACCGGCGCGTTGTGGTGGATGAAGGGCAGCGGCACGAACTCGGTGAACCCCGCCGGTGCGTCCGCCCGACTGGTCTCGGCGAGGCGGCGCAGGAGGGAGAGGTGATCGACCCAGTGTCCCGGATGATCGACGTGGCCGTACATCATCGTTGCGGTGGTCGGCAGCCCGACGCGATGCGCGGTGGTGATCACCTCGATCCAGGCATCGGCGGGCAACTTGCCCTTGGTCAGCACCCACCGCACCTCATCGTCGAGGATCTCCGCCGCCGTGCCGGGCAGGGAGTCGACACCGGCCTCTTTCGCTGCAGCGAGCCAATCGGCGATCGACATGCCCGTGCGGGTGGCTCCGTTGAGCACCTCCATCGGAGAGAACGCATGCAGGTGGACGTCGGGGGCCGCCTGCTTCACCGCCCGTGCGAGATCGAAGTAGGCGGTGCCCGGCAGATCCGGATGGATCCCACCCTGCATGCACACCTCCGTCGCGCCGAGATCGACGGCTTCGCGCACGCGATCGGCCACCTGCTCCAGCGACAGGGTGTAGGCGTCGACATCGGTGCGCCGCTGGGCGAAGGCACAGAAGCGGCAGCCGGTATAGCAGACGTTGGTGAAGTTGATGTTGCGGTTCACCACATAGGTGACCTCGTCACCATTCATCTCGCGCCGCAGATCATCCGCAATGCCCACGAGGGCGGTCAAAGCGTCACCGTCAGCGGTCATCAACGACAGTGCGGCATCTCGGCGTTCCGGCTGAGCGAGCGCGGCGGGATCGGTGGCGGCGAGATCGAGGGCCACTCGAACATCAGCATCGAGGCGCTGCGGTTCCCGCGCGGCCTGTCGCGCCTGGGCGCGGACTTCATCCCAGTCCCCGTAGACATCGTCGAAATCACCTCGCCGATCCGACGTGCGCCCGGTGTTGTCGATCTCGACGTGCAGATCGGCCCGGCCACCGGCGTGCGCCGCCGCGAACGCGGCATAGGCGGCTCCATCGTCATCCGGTTCCTGCCAGGGACGACCGCTGGCTCGAGCCCCGTCGGCCAGCAAACCCGTTCCCGGGTCAGCGAGGGCGTCGACATGGGAGCGAAGCCGCGCATCGATCCACTCGCCGGTCCGCACGTATCTGGGGTGGACCGTCAACCGCGGGGTGAGCTCGAAGCCGACGGCCGCTGTCGCCTCGGCAAGCGCCTCCAGATGCGGCCAGGGGCGCTCGGGGTTCACGTGATCCGCCGTGAGCGGACTCACCCCGCCCCAGTCGTCGACGCCTGCCGCGATGAGGTCGGGAAGATCGGCGAGATCGCTGAGGTTCGGGGGTGCCTGCAGCCGCATCCGCGGACCGAGGAGGACGCGCGCCGTTGCGATCGTGGCGAGGTATTCGGAATGATCAAGGTCGGCGTGCTTGGCCATCGCCGTGTCGTCCTTCGCCCGGAAGTTCTGGACGATCACTTCCTGAATATGTCCGTGCCGACGGTGCGTCGCGCGCAGCGCGAGGATCGAGTCGATGCGTTCGGCGGGTGTCTCACCGATGCCCACGAGGATCCCGCTGGTGAACGGGATCGACAGCCGGCCCGCATCCTCGAGGACTTTCAGCCGCACGGTCGGCTCCTTGTCCGGGCTCGCGTAGTGCACCTCCCCGGGGGTCGACCACAGTCGCTCACTGGTCGTCTCGAGCATCATCCCCATGCTTGGGGCGACCGGGCGCAACCGACGCATCTCCTGCCAACTCATGACGCCGGGGTTCAGGTGCGGCAGCAGCCCTGTCTCCTCGAGCACCCGGATCGACATGGCACGGACATAGGACAGGGTGTCCGGATAGCCCGCCTCCTCCAGCCACCGCCGAGCATCGGGCCAACGATCCTCGGGCCGATCGCCAAGGGTGAACAGCGCCTCGGCAACACCGAGTTCGGCGCCGCGGGCAGCGATGTCGAGCACCTCATCAGCTGACAGGAATGCATCTAGGACACGGTGCGGCACGGTGGCGAAGGTGCAGTAGTGGCAGCGATCCCGGCACAGCCGCGTCAGCGGAATGAACACCTTCGGTGAATAGGTGATGACACCGGGGCGGCCGTCATCGGCGAGACCCTGATCGCGCAGCCGGGACGCCAGGTCGCACAACTCGCGCAGTCGTTCCCCTCGCGCAGCGAGCAGGGCGACGGCTTCGGTCGGGTCGAGGGACTGTCCCCGGCCGGCTCGGCTGAGAGCGCGAGCAATCTCGCGGTCGTTGATCTCGGGTGCCGTCTGCTCGTCGGTGCCCATCGTGACACTCTAGGGCGGTGCAGAACTCAGATTCCACGGTGGGTTCCAGCGACCAGCGGCCGCTGCGAGTAGTCGCTCTCGCCGGCGGCATAGGGGGTGCTCGCTTCCTGCGCGGCCTGCGCCATCTGCTCGCGGACCGCGGCGAGATCACCGTGATCGGCAACACCGGAGATGACATCTATATCCACGGACTTCGGGTGTGCCCCGACCTCGACACGGTGATGTACACCCTCGGCGATGGCATCAGCGCCGAGCGCGGCTGGGGGCGCGAGGACGAGACCTTCACCGTCATCGAGGAGCTGCGCGACTATGGCGTCGAACCGACCTGGTTCGGACTGGGTGACCGAGACATCGCGACGCATCTCATCCGCACACCACTGCTCTCCGCTGGTTATCCGCTGTCGAGTGTCACCGCCGCCCTGTGCGAGCGGTGGCAGCCGGGGGTGCGCCTGCTGCCGATGAGCGACGACCGGGTGGAGACCCATGTCGTCGTCGACGATCCTGACAGCGGCGTCGATGCCACTGGCGCCCCGAAGCGTCGCGCGATCCACTTCCAAGAGTGGTGGGTCCGCCACCGCGCCGCACTGCCCGCGCATGCGTTCGTCCAGGTGGGTCTCGAGGACGCGAAGCCTGCGCCCGGTGTGCTGGAGGCGATCGACGATGCCGATGTCATCGTGCTGCCACCGTCGAATCCGGTCGTGTCGATCGGCACCATCCTCGCCATCTCCGGGATCCGCGAGGCGATGCTCGATAGCGCAGCCCCCATCGTCGGCATCTCCCCCATCATCGGTGGAGCACCGGTTCGCGGCATGGCCGATGCCTGTCTGAGCGCGATCGACGTGGAGACCTCTGCGCTCGGGGTCGCCGGGCACTACGGTCCGCGCCGCGCCATCATCCCCGCCGGCGCACCCGGCGGGGGGATCCTCGACGCCTGGCTCGTCGCCGAAGAGGACGCCGAGTCCATCGCCGCGATCGAGTCCCTCGGGATCACCAGCCGTGCGGCACCGCTGTGGATGAGCGACGACGACGCAACTGCACGAATGGCCGCCGCTGCCCTCGACCTCGTCGGCATCCGCACGTGACCACGCCGCTCACCATCCTCGGCGTCGAGGGTCTGCCCGAGATCGCACCCGGTACCGATCTCGGGACAGTCATCGCCTCCGTCCTCCTCGACCTGCGCTGGCCCGATGGATCGACGGGCGTGCGCGATGGCGACATCGTCGTCATCACGAGCAAGATCGTGAGCAAGGCCGAGGGACGCATCATCGATGCCGCGAATAGGGATGCGGCGATCGCTGACGAGACCGTCGAGATCCTCGCCTCGAAATCCAGTCCGCGCGGAGTGACGCGGATCGTGCGTAATCGTCACGGCGTGGTTCTGGCAGCAGCCGGGGTCGATGCGAGCAACACCCCCGACGGGAGTGTGCTGCTCCTGCCCGACGACCCCGACGCGAGTGCGCGCAGCCTGCGCAACGCACTGTCCCAGAAAATGAAAGCGCTGCTCGGCGTCATCATTACCGACACCCTGGGGCGACCATGGCGCGAGGGCCTGACCGATGCTGCGATCGGCGTCGCCGGTGTGAACGGACTCGATGATCTGCGCGGTGTGCCGGACGCGCAGGGAGTGCCGATGGAGGTGACGATCAGGTCGATCGCCGACGAGATAGCCGGGGCAGCAGACCTGGTGAAGGGCAAGGCTTCGGGGATTCCCGTAGCAGTGGTGCGTGGTCTCGCCGATGCAGTGACGACCGATGATGGGCCCGGAGCCGCAGTACTCGTCCGTCAACCCGATGCAGACCTGTTCACACTCGGCACGGCGGAAGCGCGCGCACTCGGTCGCCGCGAGGCCGTGACCACACGCCGCACGGTGCGCACCTTCACCGACGAGCAGGTGCCCGCTGACACTCTCGAGTGGGCGATCGCCCAGGCGATGACCGCGCCCGCCCCGCACCACACCCGACCCTGGCGATTCGTGCATCTCACCGATGCCGCCCAGCGCACTCGCCTGCTCGATGCGATGCGGGAGGCCTGGATCGCGGATCTGCGCGATCTGGACGGACTCGACGCTGACGCGATCGAGCGGCGTGTAGCGCGGGGGGACATCCTCCGACGCGCCCCCGAGGTCATTCTCGCCTTCGCCGACATCGCCGATGCACACGACTATCCCGATGAACGACGTCGACAGGCCGAGCGGGATCTGTTCTTCGCCGCCGGTGCAGCCGGTGTCCAGAACCTGCTCATCTCGCTGGCGGCCGAAGGAATCGGGAGTGCGTGGATATCGTCCACCATGTTCTGCCCGGACGTGGTCCGTTCCGAACTCCGGCTGCCCGATACCGCGATCCCGTTGGGTGCCATCGCGATCGGCTACCCCACCGAGCCCCCGAAACCCCGCAGCGGCTAACCCACTCGTCAGTCGACTCGGGTGCCGGGCTCGATTCGCTCACCCTCGGCGACCGTCGCACCCGGCGCGACCTCGGCATCATCACCGATCACGGCACCTTCGACCAGCGCACCCGCACCCACTCGTGCGCCCCGACCGATGACCGCATCGACGACCCGGGCATCAGCATCGACCCTCGCGCCGTCGAGGAGCACCGCGCCGCTGACCATCGCACCCGACTCGACGTGCGCACCACGACCGATCGTCGAGCCGCGATCGATGAGCGCCCCGGCTGCGACCTCCGCCCCGTCGAGGATGAGGAATTCCGCGGGCGCATGACCATCCCACGGCGCCACACCCAATACGAGATCGGCTGATCCACGAACGAAGTCCCAGGGTGTGCCGAGATCGAGCCAATACGACTCATCGACGACACCGCGCACGAGCGCCCCCGACTTCAGCAGCACGGGAAACACCTCGCGTTCTACGGACACCACACGATCGGGGGCGATGGAGTCGATCACATCCCGGCGGAACACATAGCAACCGGCATTGATCTGGTCGGTGACGATCTGTTCGGGCGTTTGCGGCTTCTCGAGGAACTCCAGCACCCGCCCGTCCCCGTCGGTGGGGACCAGGCCGTATCGGCGTGGATCATCGACTCTGGTCAGATGCAGGGTGACAGCGGCGTCCTCGGCGTCATGCCCGGCGACGAGGGCGGCCATGTCGACACCGCTGAGCACGTCGCCGTTGAGAATCAGGACCGGATCATCATCAGCGGATCGCAGGTGGGCGGCTGCATTCCGGATTGCCCCGCCGGTGCCCAGCGGCTGCTCTTCATGGGCATAGGCGATCTCGACACCGAGCGCCGATCCATCGCCGAGCTGCTCGCTGAATACCTCCGCGCGGTACGCCGTCCCGAGCACGATGCGGGTGACGCCGGCGTCGCGCGCACGCATGATCTGATGCACGGTGATCGGCACTCCGGCGACGGGAAGCATCGGCTTCGGGGTGTGGGCCGTGAGCGGACGCAGGCGGGTGCCTTCCCCGCCGACGAGAAGGATGGCCTCCCGTTCGGTCATGCCCACCTCCCACATTTGCTCGCCATGTTCCCGTGGTGTGCCCACGTTGTCGCCACCGCTCCTCCGGCGCGTGCACTCTGACACATCGTTGGACTTCGGTGACTCACCGACTCCGCATCATGACCGATCAGGTGAGGGTGCGAGCCGTGAGTCGATCACCACCGCGGCTAGTTCCAGCGGGGATCGCGAGGGCACCCGACCCACCACGACAGGGTGCCTGGCTGCGCCCGCAGCAGCCTGGCCCACTGATCAGATCCGTCCCCTGCGAAAACCTCGTTCAGCGGGTCTGCGAGATCGATCACCGCCCAGGAGCCCTCGGCAATCTCGCCCTCGAGCTGGCCGGGCGACCAGCCGGCATAGCCCGCGAAGATCCGAACGCCCCCCAGTTCCGGCGTGAGGGCGTCAGGATCGGCGTCGAGATCGATCAGTCCCCAGCGGTCGCAGACCGGGCGAAAGCCCGGCGGCTCAGCATCAGCCGTTCCCGTGAGTACCGCGAGGCCCAGGGCGGTGTCGGTCGCGACGGGGCCGCCGGCGAACACGACCGGTTCACCGATGACCGCCGAACGCCACTGCGGCAGGATCTCCCCGACATCGAGCGTGGCCGGAGCATTCAAGACCACCCCGAGGGCGCCGGATTCGTCGTGCTCGATGACATAGATGACCGCCCGATCGAAGGGATCGGGCAGGGTCGGCGCCGCGAGGAGGAGCTGGCCGGGGCGGGGCACACCCCCATCGTGGTGCATTGGCCGAGCAGATGAGATACCCTGGGGGGTATTCAATCAATCCCGTTCCCGGAGGAAGCATGAGCACGATCGCCCTGACCGAAGAGACCTTCAACCCGACCGTCACCGACAACGACATCGTGCTCATCGATTTCTGGGCCGAATGGTGCGGCCCGTGCCGGCAGTTCGCACCGGTCTACGAAAAGCTCAGCGACGACAACTCCGACATCGTCTTCGCGAAGGTGGACACCGAGGCCCAGCCCGCGCTCGCCGGGGCATTCCAGATCTCCTCGATCCCCACGCTGATGGCGATCCGCGAAGGCGTCGTGCTCTATTCCCAGGCCGGAGCACTTCCCGAGCAGGCGCTGACCCAGCTCGTCCAGGCCGTGCGCGATGTCAACATGGACGAGGTGCGCGCGACCATCGCCGCGGAGCAGGCCGCGAAGGACGCCCCCGCCTCGGAGTAATCCCACGCACCCTCGGATCCGCTCATGACATGGTCGCCATTTCGTGAGCGGATCCGCTTTTTCACCGCCATTTCGTGAGCGGATTCCACTCAGCGCGACACGACCGCCTCGGGCAATCTAGGGTGAATGTCGCGGGGCGACGTGACCGGTGTCATCCGTTCGGATGACACCGATTCGGCACTCTCAGCCGATACCGCGCACCCTGCCTACCCCGTCACCATCGAGGTATGCCTGCACAGCCACTCGCCCAGCTGCCCTTCGACGTCGAATGGACCTGGCAGGAGCACGGCTCCTGCCGCACCGTCGATCCGACCGTCTTCTTCCACCCCCAAAACGAGCGCGGGTCCGCCCGCCGCCAGCGCGACCTCGCCGCGAAATCGGTGTGTGCCGGCTGCCCGGTGCGCCGCGAATGCGCCGACTACGCGATCCGAGCCCGCGAGCCCTACGGCGTGTGGGGCGGCCTCACCGAAGAGGAGCGTGAGGCGATCTACGCGACGATCGACAAGGCCACCGGTGACCCTCGGGCCTATCCGCGCGAACGTGGCGCGGGCGTGCGCCTCGCTGGCGATGCGATCGATTCTGCGGTCGCACCCCTGGCCCACTCCGCCTGACCCAACGACGCTTCTGGCGATCCCACCGTCGGGACTGGCTGTCCACGCCGGGAAATCCGCTCACGAAATGGTCGCCCTCACCGGAATCTGCTCACGGAATGGCGACCATATGGTGAGCAGATCCGGTGGCTCGGGTCAGGCGTTGCTCAGGCGATCCCGGAGGGCACCGAGCTCGGTCCGCAGCGTCTCGGGCACCCGATCGCCGAACTTCGCGTAGTACTCCTCGGTCAGATCACATTCGGCGAGCCAGGATTCCGGGGTGATGTGGAACAACTCCGCCATCTGTTCGGCGGTGATGTCGAGCCCGGTGATGTCGATCTCACCCTCCGCTGGCAGTGCGCCCACGGGCGACTCGACGGCCTCCGCCTCGCCCTCGAGCCGACGCACGATCCATTCGAGCACGCGAGCGTTATCGCCGAACCCCGGCCAGATGTAGCGACCATCGGCATCCTTGCGGAACCAGTTGACCTGATAGATCCGAGGCAGCTTCGACTCGTCGGTGAACGTCCCGATCTTCAGCCAGTGGCCCCAGTAGTCGGCCATGTTGTAGCCCGCGAAGGGCAGCATTGCGAACGGGTCGCGGCGCAGTTCACCGACGGCGTTTTCTGCCGCAGCGGTGCCCTCGCTGGAAATGGTGGAGCCCATGAACACCCCGTGCTCCCAGGAGTTCGACTCCGTCACCAGCGGCACGTTCGTCGCGCGACGCCCACCGAACAGGATCGCATCGATCGGCACACCGGCCGGATCGTCGAAGTTCGGCGAGATCGTCGGGCACTGCGCGGCTGGCGCGGTGAAGCGGGCGTTCGGGTGGCTGGACGGCTCCTCGGAATCCGGCGTCCAGTCGCGGCCCTTCCAGTCGATGAGGTGCGCGGGCGCCTCCGGGGTGAGCCCTTCCCACCACACATCGCCGTCATCGGTGAGCGCGACGTTGGTGAAGATGCAGTTGCCGGTCAGCGTGCGCACCGCATTCGCGTTGGTGTCCATACCCGTACCCGGGGCGACACCGAAGAATCCGTTCTCCGGGTTGATCGCATAGAGGCGACCATCCGAGCCGAAACGCATCCAGGCGATGTCATCTCCCACAGTCTCGACCGACCACCCTTCGGTCGCCGGCTCGAGCATCGCCAGGTTCGTCTTGCCGCAGGCTGAGGGGAACGCCGCCGTGATGTGACGCACATCGCCCGACGGAGCTGTCAGTCGCAGGATGAGCATGTGCTCGGCCATCCAGCCCTCATCGCGGGCCATGGTCGAACCGATGCGAAGCGCCATGCACTTCTTGCCCAGCAGTGCATTGCCGCCATAGCCCGAGCCGTAGGAGATGATCTCGCGGGTCTCCGGGAAGTGCGTGATGTATTTGGTGTCGTTGCACGGCCACGCCACATCGGGGCGCTCATTGCCCTCGGCATCGACGAGCGGATAGCCGACCGAATGCAGGCACGGCACGAAATCCCCATGCTCACCGATCTGCTCCAGCGCGCCGGTGCCCATGCGCGTCATGATCTTCATGTTCACCACGACGTAGGGCGAATCGGTGATCTCAACGCCCAACTGGGCAATGTGCGAACCGAGCGGGCCCATCGAGAACGGCACCACATACATCGTGCGTCCACGCATGCAGCCGTCGAACAGACCGTTGAGGATGCCCTTCATCTCGACCGGGTCCATCCAATTATTCGTCGGACCGGCGTCGGCCTCATCGACCGAGCAGATGTAGGTGCGGCTCTCGACACGCGCAACATCGGACGGATCGGAGCGGGCGAGGAAGGAATTGGGACGCAACTCGGGGTTGAGCCGGATAAACGTTCCGTCGGCGACCATTTGATCGGTCAGGCGCTGCCATTCGGCCTCGGAGCCATCGGACCACTCCACGCGGTCGGGCTTGGTGAGGGCGGCGACCTCCTCCACCCACTCGATGAGCTTCTTGTTGTTCGTGGGCGGGTTGTCCAAGCCGGGGATGGCAGGGCTCACAGTCAGTCTCCTCATCGCAGTGAAACGCCGTTGTCTCATGCGTGCCGGACATCACCCGAGGATGCCGGTCAGCCGGTAATGGGGACACTGTGCCCGATCTGCAACGATTGCGAAACCTGAGTAAACCCTTACATGACCGGTATGTGAGCAACGGCACAGTCCCGTCACCACCCTTTCGCGGGCGTAGCCTGGAACGGTGGACTCCATCGGAACCGATCAAGCGGTCGCCATCGACCATCTCACCAAGCGCTATGGCGACCTGACGGCTGTCGATGACGTGAATATCGCCGTCGCCCCCGGGGAGGTCTACGGGTTGCTTGGACCCAACGGCTCGGGCAAGTCCACCACGATCCGAGTGCTGCTGGGCTACCTCGCGCCGACGGCCGGCACCGTCGCAGTCCTCGGCGATGATGCTCGACTGCCGAGTACTCGCGCCCGAATCGGCTACCTTCCCGGTGATCTGAGACTGCCGATGCGCCTGACGGGCCAACGCATTCTCGACTTCACCGTCGCCACCCTGCGCGCCGCCGGACGCGACGTTCCCGACACCGAGGTGAGCGATCTCGCCGCCCGCCTGGAGCTCGACCTGACCCGGCGGTTCACCACATTGAGCAAGGGCAACCGGCAGAAGATCGGCATCCTGCGCGCCCTGCTCGGCTCCCCCGACGTGCTGGTGCTGGACGAACCGACCTCCGGGCTCGACCCGCTCGTCCAGGATCTCGTGCTCGACCTGGTCCGGGCACGAGCAGAAGCCGGCGCCGCGGTGCTGTTCAGTTCGCACATCCTGTCCGAGGTCGAGTCAATCGCCGATCGAGTCGGCGTCCTCAACCGCGGGCGATTGGTGACTGAGGGCAGCGTCGCCGAACTCGTCGCGAGCGCACCCCAGCAACTCGTGATCACACTGACCACACCTGTCACAACTGAATCACTCGTCGGTGTTCCGGGCGTGGAATCCGTGCGGATCGAGGATCGTGACGTGCACGTCACCGTCACCGGATCGGCTGCGGAGGTCTTCACCCGGCTGGCCCCCTACGGCATCGAACGGGTGAAGAGCGCGGGCAATGAACTCGACGAGGTCTTCCACCGCTCCGTGGCACCCGCCTGGCAGGAGGCCGCGCGATGACCGGGTTGACCCTGCGCTTCATGATCGCCGAGCGGCGCCGCTCCCTGCTCGGCTGGACGATCGGCACGGTCGTCCTGGTGTTGCTGATGGCAGCGGTCTACCCCTCGATCCGCGATACCGGCGACGAACTCGACGCCTACCTGGAGTCCTTCCCCGAGGGATTCATGGAGGCCTTCGGGCTCGCGGGCGCCTCGATCTCCAGCCCCGAGGGTTACCTCACCAGTCAGTTGTATTCCAACGTCTACCCGATCGTGCTACTCATCATGGGCATCGGCGCAGCAGCATGGACGATCGCAGGGGCTGAACGCGACGGAACCCTGGAGGCGACCCTGGCCGCACCGGTGCGCCGACGGTCTGTCGCTCTCGAGCGCTTCATCGGTGTCGCCGTGCTCACCCTCATCGTCACGATCATCTCCACCCTCGCGCTGGCCGCTATCTCACCTGCCCTCGGCCTCACCACCGACCTGCCGTGGTGGGGCATCTGGGCTGCGGGCCTGACGATGTGGGCCATGGTGATGCTCTACACAGGTGTCGCCTTCGCCGTAGGTGCCGCCACCGGGCGCTCAGGGTGGGCCATCGCCGCCGCGTCGGTGGCTGCTGTCATCGGATTCCTCGGCCAGGTCCTCGCCGCGCTCGCCGATCCGCTGGAGTGGATGCGAGTGGTCTCACCCTGGTACTGGTTCCTCGAGCCGAATCCACTCGTGAACGCACCCACGTGGTTATCCCTCGCGATGCCGCTGGGCCTCACCGCAGTCCTCGTGGCGATCGGGGTGTGGGCCTTCGATCGCCGCGATCTGGCGGTGTGATTCGGCAGGTTCGATGGGCACGCCTCAGTCGATCGAGGTGAAGCGGCGCAGGCGGAGCGAGTTCGCCACGACGAACACGCTCGAGAACGCCATCGCTGCGCCCGCGAGCAGCGGATTGAGCAATCCCACGGCTGCAAGCGGGATCATCGCCACGTTGTAGGCGAACGCCCAGAACAGGTTGCCCTGGATCGTGCGCAGGGTGCGCCGAGACAGCCGGATCGCATCGACCGCGGCGATGAGATCTTCTCGCACCAGCGTCAGATCACTTGCCTCCGTTGCTGCTGCCGCTCCCCCACCCATCGCGATGCCGAGATCGGCCTGGGTGAGCGCGGCTGCATCGTTCACACCATCGCCAACCATCGCCACCACCCGTCCCTGCTGTTGCAGGTCGACCACGACGGCGACCTTGTCCTCGGGAAGGACTTCGGCGATGACCTCATCAATACCGACCTCACCAGCGACGGTTCGCGCAGCGGCAGTGTGGTCACCGGTCAACAGCACTGGAGTCAGGCCCATCTCGCGAAGAGCGGCGATTGCGCGCGCACTGGATGGGCGGGGAGCATCCGCAACAGCGATCGCACCGCGCACCACACCGCTCCAGCCCACCGCGACGACGGTCCAGCCGCGAATTCGACCCTGTTCGACCCAATCAGCAAGTGGTGCGTCGACACCGGATGCGCGACAGACCTGGGCGACCCATTCCGGTCGCCCGACAGCCACGACCTCGCCGTCGACGATCGCCTGCGCGCCTCGACCACGCTCATTACGGAAGTCACCCGGAGCCGCAAGAATCTCCGTCCCCGACTCCCGGACCGCGGCGGCGATGGCACGCGCCACCGGGTGCTCGCTGCCAGCCTCGACGGCCGCCGCCCGCCGCACAAGATCATCGGTATCGCCGTCGAGCGCGTGAAGACCCACCACGACCATCTGCCCGGTCGTGACCGTGCCGGTCTTGTCGAGCACGACGGTGTCCACGCGACGCGTGTCCTCCAAGACCTCCGGCCCACGGATGAGGATGCCCATTTGAGCCCCACGCCCGGAACCGACGAGGAGCGCAGTCGGAGTGGCCAATCCGAGGGCGCATGGACAGGCGATGATGAGCACAGCGACGGCGGCAGTGAAGGCCGCCTCGACGTCGCCGGTCACCAGGATCCAGACCAGGAGCGTGACCGCTGCGATCGCGAAGACGATCGGCACGAAGACACTGGAGATGCGATCAGCAAGCCGCTGGATCGGGGCTTTCCCCGCTTGCGCCTGAGTGACGAGCCGGGTGATGTGAGCCAGCCGCGTATCGGCACCAACACGCGTCGCTTCAATGGTGAGAACACCATCGACGTTCACCGTCGCACCGGTGACCTCATCACCCACGCCCACATCAACGGGCACCGATTCACCGGTGAGCAGTGAGGAGTCAATGGCGCTACTGCCCGAGACGACGATGCCATCGGTAGCGATGCGCTCACCGGGCCGGACGATGAAGCGATCGCCGACCTCGACCTCGCCGGTCGACACTCGCACCTCGACGCCATCGCGCAGCACACTCGCCTCGGGTGCGGCGAGATCGACGAGCGCACGCAGGGCAGCGGTCGAGCGACGCTTGGCGCGGGCTTCGAACCAGCGCCCGGCGAGGAGGAACACCGGCACCGCAGCAGCCACTTCGAAGTACAGGTCTGGTGGTCCGCCGTCATTCGAGCCGAACAGGCCGTGGCTCATCGTGTAGTCGAGCGCACCAGCACCCCCGAACAACAGCGCCCACACGCTCCAGCCGTAGGCGGCGAGGATGCCGACACTCACCAGGGTGTCCATGGTGGCGGTGGCATGTCGGGCGTTGAGTCCTGCCGCGCGGTGGAACGGCCAGGCAGCCCAGGCCACGATCGGCGTCGTCAGCGCGAGGGACACCCACTGCCAGGTTGGGAACTGCAGCCCCGGGATCATCGCGAGTGCCGCCACGGGAAGCGCGAGTGCGAGCGCAACCCAGAAGCGTCGACGCAGATCCTCGACCTCGCGTTGCAGCTCCTCGGAGTCAGCGACGAGCGAGGCCCCGTAGCCGGTCTGTTCGACGGTGCGCACGAGATCGGCGAGCACCGTGTCGGGACCCATGACGACATGCGCGGTCTCGGTGGCGTAGTTCACCGTGGCGGTGACGCCGGGCAGCCTGTTGAGTTTCTTCTCCACCCGGGCGGCGCAGGAGGTGCAGGTCATCCCAGAGATGGCGAGGTCGACCTCGTCGCGATTCCACACATCGGTGGTCGACATGACGGCTCAACTCCTCCTGACTCGAAGCACATCCCCCTGCCTCGCCTCGCCCGCTCCCGCGGGCCTGCGTCTGGTCAACAACGTCGGCACGCGAGGGATTGCGGGACCATTGTCACATCCGCACCCCATACCCCGCCCGGTATGGTCGGGGTTATGGAGCATGCCCACGGCAAGTCCGTCCAAGACGCCATCAATCCCCTCGCCCGCAACCTGCGCAGGGCGATCCCCGACACCTACGCCGGATTCGCCGGGCTGCACAAGGCTGCGATGGCCGAGGGAGTGCTGCCGACGAAGACCAAGGAGTTGATCGCGCTGGCGATCGCGGTCACCGAGCAGTGCGACGGGTGCATCGCCTCCCACGCGCGAGGTGCCGTGCGAGCAGGTGCGACCCGCGAGGAGGCAGCCGAGGCGATTGGGGTGACGTTCCTCATGGCCGGTGGTCCGGCAACGGTCTATGGCCCGCGCGCCTATGACTCCTTCTGCGAGTTCGCCGATGCCGCGGAGGCCGCTGCCACCGAGCAGTAGCCCTCCCCGAATCCGCTCACCAAATGGCGGCCCTCAGCCGAATCCGCTCACCAAATGGCGGCCATCTCGTGAGCGGATCCCCCGGGTAGCAACCGTTTCGTGAGCGGATCCGCGGTCAGCAGCAGCGTCAGGTGGCCGGACTGATCACCACGGCGGTGCCGTAGGCGAGGATCTCCGCGAGGTTCTCGGCTACGTCCGAGGAGTCGAAGCGCACCCCGATGACGGCATTGGCGCCGAGGGACTGGGCGTGCGCGATGAGTCGCTCGATCGCCTCGCGGCGCGCCTGGTCGACGACGTCGGTGTACTGCGGCACCTCACCGGCTTTGAGCGCCCGGAAGCCACCCGTGAAGCCCTTGGCGAAACCGACCGAGCGCACCAACACGCCCCAGGTCAGGCCGAGGTTCTTGTCGATGCGGTAGCCGGGAATCTCGAAGCCGGTGGTGATCGGGATCGCCTCGGAGATCGGGGCGTTGAGGGAGTCAGATGCTCCAGGAGTGTCAGTCATAGCCGAAAGTTAGCCGTTGGGCCGACGCGTTGCGCCCCGTTGGCGCAACTATTCACCTCCTCGAAATCACCCGCTGACAAAACTCCCGCTTCCGGCAACCACTGGAGGGATCGATCCCTCTTCCGGCAACCACTTGCGGGACCAATCCCCGGGTCCGGGGGTGGACGGCGGGGCGTGCGACCCTTGACGGGTGAGTCGTCCTGGGCGCCTGGCGCTGGTAGGTAGTGGGGAGTACCTGCCGGTGCTCACCGATGTCGAGGACTGGCTATTCGCCGACCGCGAGCGCCGCTACGTCCAACTCGCTACCGCTGCTGCACCCGAGGGCGAGAAGTCCCTGCGCTACTGGCACGAGCTGGGTGCGAAGGCTGCGGCGCGACTCGATGCCGAACAGGTTGTTGTCGACGTCCGGGCGCGCGAAGATGCCTTCGAGCAGCGCTGGGTGGAAGCCATCGCCGGCGCGGGGCTCATCTATCTCTCCGGTGGGAGCCCGACCTTCCTTGCCGACACCCTCCGCGATACCCCAGTGTGGGGAGCCATCGTTGAAGCCTGGCGCAACGGCGCAGGCCTCGCCGGATGTAGCGCCGGCGCGATGGCAATGGGCGGCCACGTGCCCAACTATCGGCATCCCCGATCGGGCGGCACCGAGGGACTGCGGATCGTGCCGACCGTGCGGGTGCTGCCGCACTTCGACCGCTACACGAAATGGATGCCCGACTTCGCGCTGCGCCCACTGGTCACCGATGGGGCGACCGTGCTCGGCATCGACGAGGACACCGCTCTCGTTGCGGAAGCGCCAAATGACCTGTCCCAGCCATGGACATTCGCCCCGCGCGGGCGGCAGTCGGCCTGCGAGGTCACCCGCGGCGGGACAATGCGGATCGACAGCATCGAGTTATCGGTGGACGCATGACGAAGGCGCTCTCCTGGACATGCCTTCCGTTGCGGGGGCGTTTCATCCTCCAGATCTTTCTGGTTGCCGCCCTCCTGGCCACCGTGGTGATCACCGCTCCCTCGGCCTCAGCGAGCACGGCGACGCCAGCGGCCGCTCCTCAGCACCGCAAGATCGTGACCGTCGCAGTGAAGTCCGCGTCTTCCACCTTTGGGGTCTTGAAGAAGTGGCGTTGGAGTTCGAGCAAGAACAAGTACGTCCGTGTCGGCAAGCCGATTCGCGCCTACGTGGGCGAAGACGGCGTCGGTCAGGCATCGGAATACGTCAGCCGCACCCCCGCCGGCGTCTTCTCGCTCACCGAATCCTTCGGCTGGAAATCCGATCCCGGCACCCGGCTGCCTTATCGCACGGTCGGCTATTCCTCCTGGTGGGTGTCGGATGTGTCGAGCCCGCACTACAACACCTACCGCGAATGCTCTCCCGGTGCGTGGTGTGGATTCAGCCAGGCGCGCAGCGAACAGCTCGGCGCAATCAGCCTGTATTCGCATGCCGTGGTGATCGACTACAACCGTGACCCGATCGTGCCTGGCGCAGGTTCGGCGTTCTTCCTGCACGTCAGCGAAGGCAAACCCACGCAGGGATGTATCTCTATCAGCGAGGTCAAACTGGTGGCCCTCCTGAAGTGGCTC
This sequence comes from uncultured Bifidobacteriaceae bacterium, assembly GCA_964626275.1. Lineage (GTDB taxonomy): Bacteria > Actinomycetota > Actinomycetes > S36-B12 > S36-B12 > M55B157. The sequence continues at coordinate 30,941 of CAZVCZ010000003.1, forward strand.
GATCCGAAGAAGAAGCCGGAGATCTCCATCGGGGTGGGCCGGCAGGCCTATACCGCCGTAGGCCGCTGAGACCGCTCTAGACAGTCGACTCAGCGCAGGACGAATCCGGTTCCGAGGGGGTCGCGATCGTCGAGGGCGAAGGTCGACTCGCCGGTCGGATAGGCCATCCCGGTGATCTCGGTGATGATCCCGGTCTCTACTTCATCCACGACGCTTGCGGTGAAGGTCGTGCCGATGATCGAGTCGTGCCGCAGCAGCGCACCTCGGGGAAGGTCACCGGAGTCATCGAGCAGGGCCAGGCGCGCGGTCGTGCCGGATCCGCACGGAGACCGGTCGACCTCACCATCGGCGAAGATCGTCACATTGCGTTGATGGCGACCTCCATCCGACGTGGGGCCTAGGTCGTCGAACCAGATCGTTCCGTAAATGCCCGACAGCAGCGGATCGCTCGGATGGGTGGCCGCAGCCTCGGCATCGAGGGCGGCCTTGATCTCCCGACCCAGGGTGATGATCTCCACGAGGTTGTCCGGGGTGACGCCGAGGCCGAGATCGCTCGCGCGAACGGAGGCGTAGTACGCCCCGCCCCACGAGATATCAACGGTGACCTCACCTCGCGAGGTCGCGACGGTGACACCCCGCGCATGCACCCACGCTGGAACATTGCGGAACGTCACATCCTGGGTGATGCCACCCACCCGGCGTACCCGGGCGGTGACGCGGCCCGACGGCACATCGATAACGACATCGGTCACCCCGTCGTCGGCTGCGACAACGCGCCCGGTGCGCACCGCCCACTCCCCTAGGGCGATCGTGCCGTGCCCACACGCGGTGGAGTAGCCGTCCTTGTGCCAGAACAGCGTGCCGAAATGCGCGCCGTCATCGTCGGGGGCGACAACGAAGCAGCCGTACATATCAGCATGACCGCGCGGTTCGAAGCACAGCAACTGGCGCACCACGTCGGCGTCCGCATGCGACTGCACATAGGCGCGCCGCTCCCGCACACTAGCCCCGGGCAGGTCGGGGGCGCCATCGATCACGATCCGGAACGGCTCCCCGGCGGTGTGGTAGTCCTGCGTGCGGATGCTCATGCGGAGCAGTCTGCCCGACCCCTCCCCCATCCCGAACCAAACTCCGCAACGATCAGCACTTTTTCGCCCCTATGCAGTTGCGGAGTTCGCGGTCCACTCCGGCATTTTGCCCGGACGGAATATGTGTCGTCCCACCGTTGGCAGGCCACATCCCGGGGCTTCAGGTTCGCTAGCGTTCGCTCATGGCAGTCGATCCGCTGGGCCTGCGCGCACACGCCCCGTTACTCGACGCCTATTGGCGCTTCATCGACTCCTCCCCGACTCCCTTCACCATTCCCGGCCACAAGCAGCGCACAGAACTGGTCGGGGAGGTGATCCGCGGGGATGTGCCGCTGTATGGCGGCCTCGACACGATGAAGGTCGAGCACGGCACGCTCGCCGAGGCCGAGCACCTCGCAGCGGATCTCTGGGGCGCTGACTGGCTGCGATTCTCCGTCGGGGGATCCACCCATGGCAATCAGGCGCTCGCCCTCGCCATCGGTCAGCCCGGCGACACCGTCATCGTCGGCCGCACCTTGCATCGCTCACTGCTGCTTGGTCTCGTCCTCGCAGACCTACGGCCGGTATGGGTGCATCCGTCGATCGACGAGGCGACAGGGCTGCCGTTGGGATACGACGCCGACACCATCGATGCCGCACTCACCATCCATCCCCACGCCCGCGCAGTTTTCCTCGGTGAACCCTCCTACGTCGGCACCACCGGGGATATCGCCGCGCTGGCCAACACCTGCCACCAACACGATGTTCCGCTCATCATCGACGCAGCCTGGGGGGCGCACTTCGGCTTCCATCCGGAACTTCCGCCGCACGCACTCTCCGCAGGCGCCGACGCGATGGTGACCAGCGCCCACAAGGCTCTGCCTGCCTACTCAGCCGCCGCACTCGTGATGGCCCGCACCGACCGACTGGATCGCACGAGGCTGGAGGCCGCCTTCGAAGCCACCCACACCACGAGCCCGCCGGGTTCAACGTTGGCCAGCATCGATGCGGTGCGCGCACTGCTGCAGCATCATGGCCAGCGACTTTTCGATGCAGTGCTTCCTGTGGTCTCAGCTGCCCGTGAGCGAATGCGTTCGATGGAGGGAGTCAGAGTCCTCGACGGCGCCGGTATCGATCAGATGAAGCTGACCATCACCCTCGCCGGAACCGGAGTTACCGGCAATGACATCGAGGCCGATCTCGTCGCCGCCGGATTGCCGATCGAGTTCGCCGACCGCGACACGATCTCGCCGATGATCACCCTCGCTGACACGGACGAGACCGTCACCCGACTAGTCGATGCGCTGCAGGAGTCGATCGAGCGTCACCGCGGCACACCCCGGCAGGCCACACCCTCTCTTTCCTGGAGCGTGCACTCAGACCAGGTCACCTCACCACGTGAGGCGTACTTCGCCGAACACGTCACTGTCTCCGCCGACGAGGCCATCGGTCGGGTCAGCGCGGACCTCATCGCGCCCTACCCTCCCGGGGTGCCGGTCCTCGCTCCGGGCGAGCGCATCACCGCCGACATGCTCGACGGGCTACGCACGGCCGCAGCGCAGGGAAATCGCATCGCCTACGCCCACGACCCCACCCTCACGACCCTCCGCGTCCTGAACTGAACTCCGCAACTATTGGCACGTTTTCACCCCTAGGCAGTTGCGGAGTTCGGCTCTCTCCTCGTCCGCGAGCACGTCGCCAGCCAGGCGGTCCCCGACATCACGGCGATGCCGACGGCGATACCCCCAATGGCGTCACTCGGCCGATGCCAACCTGCGACCACGGTCGCTCCTGCAACCGCGATGATCACGAAACCGCCTAGCCACCAGGCCCACCGCGCCCGCGCACCCCAAGCCCACAGCAGGGCGATAACACCGGCAGTGACGATGGTGGAGTGCCCGCTCGGGAACGTATTGATGCCGACCTTGCCAACCTCACCATCGAGAGCCTCCTGCAATTCCGGCCGCGGCAGGACCTGCTTCAAGACTTCACTCGTCACCACAGCAATGACAAAACCACCGACTGCCCATAACCCGGATGGGAGCCGATGCCTGGCACCGGAGATGGCGAACACTACGAGCAGCAGGAGACCGATCGTGATCACGTTGATCAGGTGGAGGGCACTCGTTAACGCGGTCCGGGCGAGTTTCCCGGCCTCGAAGACTTCGAGGAGTTCATCATCAACGAGTTGCCCGACCGGCGTCAGAACGAACACGAGGTAGGCCAACACGAGCACGGCGGCAGCACCCACGCCAGTCCACGCCAAGCGGCGGCAATTCATGGCGACGAACCCTACCGACTGCGGCACAATGGCGACATGTCCCGTATGGGCACCCTGAGGGAGTTCGACCGCACTCGATTTGACCTTGGCGATGCCGTCCGCGGGTCGCTCGTGACTGCCGGCGTCATCGCGATCCCGGTCTCCCAGGGCGACTTCATCACCGCGATCCCGCTGTCCATCGGAACGGTCTTCACAGCCATCGCCGAAGCCGGGCATCCACTGGGCCGCCGCTGGCGAGTGATGCTGTGGACGACGCTGTGGCTCATGGTCGCCGCCGCGCTCGGCAACCTCTCCGCCGACTACACCCTCGCGGTCATCCTGCTCACCATCCCGGTCGCCTTCATCACCGGCATCGCGGGGATCGCCGGTCCACGGGCTGCCGTGATCGGTCTGCTGTCCCTGGTCATCTTCACCGTGTATGCGGGAATCCCGGTTCCACTCGACGATGCGGTCACCACCGCCGCCCTCGTCGGCCTTGGTGGCCTCATTCAGACAGTCGTGTGCGTAGCGATGTCACTCCTCCACCTCGCCCGCACCAGCTCACGGTCCATCTGGAGCCATCTGCAGGCTCTTCAGGTCACCGACCATCCCCCGTTCGCGGTGTCCACCCTCACCACCACCGGGAGGCCCTTCCTCATCCACGCCTTTCGCCTCACCATCGTCATCACGATCGCCACGGCAATCTCTGAGGCGACAGCGCTTCCGCATCAGTATTGGCTCCCGATGTCAGTGGCCTGGATGAGCAAGCCTGATCAGGATGGGACCACAACCCGGGTCATCCACCGAGTGGCCGGAACAGCCCTCGGCCTAGCCCTCATCGGACTCGTGGATCTCGCGCTCCGACCCGACCCCATCGGATTCGCCGTCATCAGTGTCATCGGTGCGGCGATCACGATCGGCTTCATCTGGATGAACTACGCGACCGCGGTCACCGGTGTCACGATCTGGATCATGGGCCTATTCGCGATGGTGGGTGACCCGATCCTCGAGACGATGGGGCTGCGACTCTCCGCGACAGTCGCTGCGGCCGCCCTCGTTCTGCTCGCCTTCTGGCTCCCGGGCTTGGTGGGTCGCCGAACCCGACTGACCTAGAGGTCGAGGCTCGTGTTGATGGCAGCAGCTGCAGCCGCGAGTGCGGCATGCTCGTCCTCCGCGATCTTCACGGGCACCACCTGATCCCAGCCATTCGGGTCGAGCATCACGGGGACGGCAAGCGGTCCACGTGTTTTCCAGACCTCACCAGCAAGGATCACCTGAGCCGGAACCACTCGACGGTGGCCGCCGACGATGAACGCGACGAGGTCGACAACTGCGTGAGCAGTGGCGAGCTCAGTGGTGCGTCCGGCAGTGAAATGGGTGAAGAACGGCTTGATCGCCGCGCGGATATCAGCCGGTTGTGTCTGGATGAAGGCATACGCCCCCTGCACATCGCCAGAGTTGACCAGATCCAGCATGCGTGTGCGAGCCGCGGGAATCTCGTCGGGGAGTTCGGCGAGTGAACGTCCCTCGCGAGCGGCACCCACCACATCTGCGAGCTGCTGCTCGCTCACTCCACGGGCGTGGATTCCGCTCCAGATCGGCACGAGGTGATCGCCGTGCTGCCCCCACATGTCGGCCTGTACCTGCGGGCGCCGGACGCCAAGATCCGTCGCGAGTTCCCGCCGGAACCTCAACGAGTCCGACCAGGCGGCGGCTCCGATGAGCTGATGCCGCGGCACAGCAGAAGAAAACAGGTGCATGGCGAGTTCGACTGGATTGGATTGAACGACGACGATCGGTTCGTCATCCATCTTCGAGATAGCCTCTGCCGACTCGCGGAAGATACGCCGGTTCGTCTCGGCCAGCGCAGCACGATCATTCGTCTCTCGCGTGACCGTCGCCCCGGCCATCATCACGACCAGATCCGCTCCGGTCTGTGCCACATCGGTTCCGACCTCGATAAGGGGCGCGGTGTCCGCGAAGGCGTCTCTTAAGTCGGCGCGCAATCCCCACAGTTCGCTCTCATGGGCTCCACCAGCGTGACCGATGAGATGAAGGGTCGAGGTGTGGGGCAGAACTCCACGCTCTGCGAGTTGGGCTGCGACCTGCCGGCCGCAACTCCCCGTGGCTCCGATGATGGCGACATTCATGGCGGGCACGCTACCGACCTCGCGCCTTCACCCCGACACAGGTCATTCAAGGAGTCGAATTCTGAGGGGCAGCGCCTCGACTACCAGGGCAAGTTCGATTGCAACCGGAGCGGCGATCATCTCATCCGCGATTCGGCACAGGTTGGCAACACGACCTAGGCGCGGACCAGACGCTGCTCAATCACCACATCGCCACCCAGTCGTCGAACAGTCTCGAGCAACTGCTCTGCCGCCCGACCTAACTCCTCATCAGTTATCGGATCGAGAGCGTCGAGGATGAACAGCGCTGAGGTGGTGTCATCACGCAATGCGGTGCGCTGAGCCTGTCGCCAATTCCACCGCCGACACGTCACGCCGGCGTCATCGCACCACACGACCTCCCCTGGCTCGGGATGCTCGATCACATCCTCGCCGCTGGCCATCGTGTCGAAGGGTTCGCTGCCCGTCGCGCGTATCAACCGCGGGGCGCTGACGTAGCGCGTGAGATCCTCTCCACCGATGGGGATGAGGTGCTTGACGCTGATCGCGTTATAGATGTCGGTGAGTCGATTGACCCGGGGCAACCCACCCTCGACTCGGCGCAGGAGCGCTTCGAGGCTGTGCCGTGTGCGCTGTGGCTTGGCGCCAAACGATCGGTATGCCTCGCGCCAGGACGCGACCTGGGGGATGTCCTCGATCGGACGATCCCCGATGAGTGCTCGGGCGGATGTTTCCGCGGAAACAAGCATCGCCTCGCTCGCCTCATCGCTGGCACCCGTCGCGATGCCTTCGACGGTGATCAGCAGCGCTCGATAGTCCGGTCGCAGGGAAAACACATCCGCATCGACGCGGGCTCCGTCCAGGTTCATTAGAGCATTCTCCCGATGAGGGCCGAGCCCACATGATTGGTGGCCCTGCTCCGCGCGGGATTCAGGGCCACCAGTCGCTGACCCGACTACCTCAGTCGTTTCAAATCACCGTGTTGGACTTCTCGCCCGCGAAAGCGACGTAGGCCTGCAGGTTCCGCTTGTGCGTCACCTTGCGGGTCCACGTGGACGAGCCGTCGTCTTGCACGGCCCCGGAGTTACCCTCTTCCTCATGAGCGAGCAGACTCCGACCCCCGCCGGCTGGTATCCCGATCCGCAGAATCCCGGTCAGCAGCGTTACTGGGATGGCACCGCCTGGGCCGCACCCACCGCTCCTCCACCACCGGCTGCTCCGCCCCAGACGTCGACCAACGCCATCATCGGCCTCGTTCTGTCGATCGTGTCGTGGGTGATCTGCCCGATCATCGCCGCAGTCGTCGCGCTATTCCTCGCTCGCTCCTCGGACAAGGAGATCGCCGCGTCAGAGGGGCGCATCACCGGCAAGGGCTTGAACACCGCGACCCGGATCATCTCCTGGATTAATATCGGAGTCTCTGTCGTCGCTGGACTCATCCTCGCCGTACTCGCCGGGCTGGGTATCGGGTTCTTCGCCTCCGTCGCCAGCAGCGTCGATCCCGCAGTGAATGACGAGACCGGCCTGTCCGACGGCAACTACGTCATGGAGCCAACCCGATCCACCGTCCTCAACGAGGCGCGGTGCACCTACGGCGGGCCTGTCTATGACTCCTCCAGTGCGCAGGTGGCGAACACCACGGTCTATGGCGAAGGTCGAGCCATCTGCGGTGGCGATCAGCCCAAGTCCAACGTCTACATCGAGGTCACCAACGGTCTCGCGCGGATCGTGTCGGTCGACTAGCCGATCTCGACGAGCAGCACTCCCCCGGCAATCAGCGCGATCCCGAGGATCATCCGCGCAGTCAGCGGGTCCTTCCAGATCCCGCGCGCCAGGACAGCGATGAGCGCGATACCCACGGCCACCCAGATGCCGTAGCCGACCCCGACGGGCATGCCGGCATCGAGTGACAAACCGAGCAGAGTGAAGGCGACGAGGTAGGCAAGCAGGGTCGGCACCAGCCACCACCGTCGGCGGAAACCATCGGAGGCGCGCAAACTCAGCGTGCCTGACACCTCCGCCACGATCGCGCCTACCAGGAACACCCAACTCATGCCGCGCCCCCTTGAGCACCGTCACTCATCGACATGGACTCAGAGGAAGTGTGCGAACCTGTCTCCACCAACACGACCCCGAGAATGATGAGCCCGATGCCGATGATCGCGGCAACGCTAAGGGTTTCACCGAATAGCAAGTAGGCGAGCACCGCGGTCAGCGCGACACCACTTGCTCCCCAGATCCCGTAGGCCACTCCGAGCGGAACACCGGCGCGAAGCGTGAGGCCTAGCAGGATGAAGGTGGAGGCATAGCCCACCACCACCAGGGGGATCCAGGCACCGTTGTCGACAGTCGCTCGAAGAGCCATCGTGCCGGTGACCTCCGAGACAATCGCTCCCGCGAGCAACCACCAGGGCCTCATCGCCACGCCAACTTCATTCAACTGATCCTCGCACGCCTCGGATCAGGGAACGTCACTTAGCGCAGGAGGATGTGATCATTGACGCCAGGGATCGACCCACGCGAGCAGTACTCGAAAGCATCGCCCTGTCACACTTCGGGGCTGTTCTCGTCTTCGCTGATCGCATGTGACCGAAGCACGGTGAGGATCGATTCCGTGCGGACCGCATTGCCGGCATCGTTCAGGTGCACCCCGTCGAGCCAACCCACGCCAATCCCATTCGCGCGCGCCTGCTCGAAGTCGCGAGCGAAGTCGATGACCCGCAGATTCGGATACTGCAGTGCGAGTTCGTCCAGCACCTCGTTCGCCGGGCCAGCTTCGGGGAGTCGGTCGTAGTTGTTCGGCCCGAACCACAGGTTGACCCAATACACGGTGATGTCGGGGCCAAGAGCGTCCATCATCGAGGTCACCGCGTCGGCCATCGGAACACCGAGCCACCAGATGTCATTCGTGCCGAGGGACACCACCACCGTGTCGGGCAACTGGTCGAGTTCGCGAGCGCGCTCGACCTGCTGGACGCCCCAGACGCTCCCCTTAGCTCCCCAACACCGCACCGTCGGTGCCCATCCGTCTGCGACAAGCCCCGCCTCAAGTGACGCGCGGGTCTGGCGGATGAGCGAGTCACCGATGATGAGGACCCGCGGCGTGTCCGCGCTTGCCTCCGGCCAGCGCGGTGTCGAACACCCATCCCCACGGGTGTCGACCGGCCATGCCTCATCGATGCTTGCGCGTCCGGTGAGGTCGGTAGCAGGGCGACCCGGCTCCTCAGCGATCAGCAGTGGCGCCCCTGAGATGGGCTCGTCAGGACTGTTGAACTCAGCGTCAAGTCCGGACTCGACTGGCTCTTCGGCGGACGCAACGGCAGGAGGTTCACGATCAGTAGCGGCCACCACTACATCGGGCATGGCCGGCTCCGGACCCTCCGCGAGAACAGCGCTCCCCACCCCGAACCCGGCGCCCGCCGCAACCGCCAACGCCAACGCTGACCCCAGGACGAGGGGCCGGGGGCCGGAACGGGGCCGAGCATGGCGCACGCCGGAAATTTAGCGGACTCCCGGTCCACATCAGCGGAGCCACGCGCTATCGCGAAATCCCACGACTTCAAGAAAATTCCGCTGATTCGCTGATGGCGTCAGAAAGATCTGTCAGCGTAGACAACATGAAGAAGACACTGATAGCGGCCGGACTCCTCGCGGGCGCAGCCGGAGCAGCCACCATCGCATCACGCCGCGCAGTGGATCAACTGCGCAGCACCCCAGACCCCTACCCCGCCGATCTGATGCGCTCCGAACCACACGGCGTTACCAGTTTCATCGAGCGGCCCGACGGAACGACCATTCGAGCAGTCACCGCAGGCGAGGGCCCCACCGTCGTCTTCGCCCACGGGATCTACTGCAGCGTGATCGAGTGGAACGTCGTGTGGGACCAACTGCTCGAGCGCGGCTACCGCATTGTCGCCTTCGACCAGCGCGGTCACGGACAATCCACGATCGGCTCCGACGGGATCTCGACCGAGTCGATGGCCGGGGACTATCTCGCGGTGATGGAGAACTACGACGTCCGCGACGGGATCCTGCTCGCGCATTCCATGGGAGGCTTCCTCGCGATCGCCGCCATCCTCGACGTGCCCGGGGTCGCTGAACGGCTCAGCGGGCTCATCCTCATGTCGACCTTCGCTGGCGACGTGCTCCGCGGAGCGCCACAGAACAAGGCGCAGATCCCCATGATCAAGTCCGGGGTCATGGCGAAGATCGCCGCGAACGACACCACCGGGATGCTGTTCGCTCGCTCGCTGTGCGGGGACAATCCGTCCCCGGCCATGTGCGAGGCCTTTCTCGACGTCTTCCGCTCCACCGATCATCAGCCGCTCGTCCCCGTCCTCGAGGCCTTCAGCAAAGAGGACCGAGGCGATCGGCTCGCCGAGATCTCGATCCCGACCATTGTCCTCTGCGGGGAGAAGGACGGCACGACACCGCCGAGCCAATCCCAGCGACTCGCCGACGGCATTCCGGGAGCACAACTGCGCTGGGTTCCCGGCGCCGGGCACATGCTCAACTGGGAGGCACCCGACGAGATCCTCTCAGCGATCCAGGACCTGTCCGGGGTTCCGGCCTAGCCGATCTCGGCGGAATCCCGGCCCGCTCTCGCCGGGCCTTTCACTCGGGCCTATCCGGTGAGGACCGTGAACGCCAACTCTGCGTGAGCGCGAACGACCTTAGGGTCCTCACCCGCGGCGATTCGATTCAGAATCACGGTCACCTGAGCCTGCACGTACGTCGCCATGAGCTCGAGGGGGACACTCAACGTGATCTCCCCTCGCTTCTCGCATCGCTCCAGCCACTCGGCGTACGTGCGAACAGCCTCGGACTGCAAGGCGCCCACACGAGCATCCGTCATGGGCCCGAGTCGATCGCGGTGGCCCAGCATCTTCGCGAAGAGACAGCCCGAGGGCATGTCTGTTGTCTCATCACGGGTCGCGAACTCGATCAGGGCCGTCAGCGTCTCTGCGAATGGTCGATCCTCGGCGAACATCGCCATCGCCGGGCCGAGGGTGGTCTCGTGATAGCGCGTGAGTGCGGCGTCCATGAGCCGATCCTCACTGTCGAATTCCCGATATAGGCCCGGCTTGGACACGCCTGCGCGTCGACAGATCTCATTCACCGAGACCGACTCCACTCCCTCGCGCCAGTAGCAGTCCATTGCCACCTCGAGGGTGCGGGTCCGGTCGAATGTCTTGGGTCGGCCCCGGGTGCGCTTGGGGAGGTCTCCTGCCATCGAGATTCCCACCTGCCCTTGTTTCGAACCAATTGGTATTCAAATCTTGACACAGCCGCTCCCCCCAATAAAGATACCGACTGGTACGTAATTTCTCCCACCTCACCGGACCTAGGAGTTCCCCGTGGCACAGAACGTCTTCATCACCGGCACGAACATCGGCCTCGGCCGCCTCACCGCACTGGGCCTGCTCGAGGCCGGTCACTCGGTGGTCGGCAGCATGCGTGACATCAATGGGCGAAACAGCGAAGCCGCCAGCGAGCTCCGAGCCGCCGGGGCTCACGTCGTCGACATCGATGTCACCGACGACAGCAGTGTGGAGGCCGGCATTGCCGATGCAGTGGCGTTCGCCGGCAGCCTCGACGTCGTCATCAATAACGCAGGAGTCGGATCCAGTGGCGTTCTCGAGGCCTTCACATCCGAGGATTGGCAAGCCAGTTTCGACATCAACGTGTTTGGCATGCAGCGTGTGACTCGTGCAGCGTTGCCGTTCATGCGCACACAAGGATCGGGCCTGCTGGTCTTCGTCTCGAGCGTGGTCGGGCGCATCGCCTTCCCCTTCTTCGGTCCTTACAACGCGGCGAAGTTCGCCGTGGAAGGTCTCGCCGAAACGTGTCGCGCTGACCTATCGTCACTTGGCATCCAAACCTGCGTGGTCGAGCCAGGTCCCTTCCCCACCAACTTCATCCATGGGCTGATGCCCGCAAGTGACACGACCCTCGATGACGACTACGCAGACATGCTCAGCGTGCGCCAGACGATGCTCGAAGGCTTCCAAGCCGCCTGGGCAGCCAATCCCGGCCAGGACCCGCAGATTGTCGCCGACGCCATCGTCGCGCTCCTCGGGATGCCTGCCAGCGAGCGGCCCTTCCGCACGGTCGTGGACAACATGGGCATGGCCGATGCCGTCGCCCCGCTAAACCAGGGCTCCGATGCGGTGACCCAGGGGCTCTACGGAGCCTTCGGCATGGCCGAGATGCTCACGGTCCGGTCCGGGCAGTAAGCAGGATCGAGCCTCCCCTTGCCACGAGAGAGTTATCGTATATGATAATATTTCTTCATGGCCCGATCAGCCCGCCTCCAGCGGGTCCTCGAATCTGCAGCACGCTTGCAAGAACTCGTGCCCGACGCCGTCCTGGTCGGCGGCTCGGCAGCCGCTTTGCACGCAGGCCACCGTGAGTCCTTCGATCACGATCACGTGATTGTCGACCTCGACCAGCGCTATGCCCAGGTACTCGATGCGGTGGAAGCCAGCGACGGCTGGGCGACATCCGTGCGCGCATCCCGTCCCCCTCTGACGATCATGGGCTCCCTCGACGGTGTGCAGGCAGGACTTCGAAACCTGCGTCGCACTCGGCCGTTGGAGACCATGCACATTGAAGTCGCACCCGACTCCATCGTGAGGGCACCAACCCCTGAAGAGATGCTCCGAGTGAAGGCCTACCTCATCGTCCAGCGCAACGCCGTGCGCGACTATCTCGACGTTGTCGCCCTTGCCGATCTCCTGGGCGTCGACCAGGCGGGACTGATCCTGGCCGACATCGACGACTACTACGACGATCGGTCCGAACAATATGGGTCGGTCCGCACGAGTGTGGCCTTGGCTCTTGCCGATCCCTCCCCTCACGATGTCGATGTGATTGCTGACCTTCCCCGATACCGCGGACTCGATCCGCGCTGGCATGACTGGGGTGCCGTAACATCAGCCTGCAAGGAGCTCGCCCTCGAGGTGGCGCAGGCATGACCATTCACTCTTTCCGAAACGTCGACGCCTCGCCGAGCGACCCGGTCGACACCTGGCCATTCGAAGCGCTCGTGGAAGTCCTCGAGCGCGGATTAGTCATCGACTGGCAGCCGGTTTTCGCCGAAATACGTGCTCACCCCTGGGGTGGAACATCACGGCGAATCCAACGCTGGGCAAAGGCCACCGAGGACCGCGCGACTGCGTCCCTCTTCATCGCCGCGATCAACAGGGCACGCGAGCGCATGCAGTCGCGAGAGGACGAAGAGGTAGCGCGGCGAGTGCGGGCCGCTATCGCGCGATCCGGGCTGACCGCGGCCCAGTTCGCCGCAAATATCGGCACCTCGGCATCGCGACTGAGCACATACGCCAACGGGCATGTGATGCCCTCGGCCGGCATGCTGCTGCGCATCGAATGCGCGGCTTAGAACCGACAACGGCGAATTCGATGTCGCCCAGATCGTGCGCTGAGCATTCTTGGAGTCTCCGCAGAGACGTGAGCGACTCTCGCGCTCGCATGTGAAAACCGAAGGAACGGCGCCAGCAGTCAGGAATCCCACCACGGCGGCGATCTACGGTGATGTCAGCGCCTGTCACCGCCATTGCCACCTGACGAGGAGTAGCCCGTGAATCTTCGAGCCCTGTCCGTGTCCGTATTCTCGGGCGCGTTCCTCGCGGCCTCCCTCACAGCAGCAACGGTGCAGGCGTCGGAAGCCACATTGACGTCGGCGAGCGAGACGCCGGCTTACCCCCTCGTGACATCGGGCAACCAGATCCTCGACTCCAACGGCGAGATCGTGATCTGGCAGGGCGTGAACTGGTTCGGTCTCGAAACCGCGAACCAAGCCCCCCACGGCCTCTGGACGCGTGACTACCAGGACATGGTTGCCCAAATTGCCGAACTGGGATTCAACACCATCCGCCTACCGTTCTCTATCCAAGCCGTTCAGGGCACCACCACGACCGGCATCGACTACGGATCGGGACGCAATTCCGAGCTTCAGGGACTCACCCCTCTCCAGGTCATGGATGAGGTCATCGCGGAAGCCGGACGTCATGACCTGATGGTGATCCTGGACAACCACTCACTCGCCAACGACGGCTACATGTACGACCTGTGGTACGACCAGGGCGGCTACACCGAACAGGATTGGATCGACAACTGGCGCCTGATTGCCGCGCGTTATCGAGACACTGGCAACGTCGTCGCCTTCGACCTAAAAAATGAACCGCACGGTCGCGCCACGTGGGGCGACGGCTCCGCCACCGATTGGCGACTCGCGGCCGAACGCGCCGGGAATGCCATCTTGGAGATGGCACCAGACAAGCTCATCGTGGTCGAGGGAATCGAGGGACCGGTCGCCGGCGGGCAAGTTCTCGACATCAACTGGTGGGGCGGCAACCTCGAGGGAGTGCACGACAATCCGGTGCGGTTGACAGTGCCAAATCGCCTCGTCTACTCCGCCCACGAATACGGTCCTGAGGTCTACGCCCAACCGTGGTTCAGCGACCCCAACATGGCCCAGATCCTGGCGGAACGTTGGGAAGCAGGTTTCGGCTACATCCACACTGAGCAGATCGCCCCCATTCTGATTGGCGAGTTCGGTGCGAAGGCAGTGGACATCTCCACCGTCGAAGGGAAGTGGATCACCCAGTTCGCCGAGTACCTTGCTCGTACCGGCATCAGCTGGACCTTCTGGGCCTGGAACCCCAACTCGGGAGATACCGGCGGTGTCCTCACCGATGATTGGACCACCGTTCATCAGGATAAGATGGCCCTTCTCAGCGATCTCATGGCCTCCGCCCAGAGCAGCGAACCTCTGCCGCTGCCTGCCCCAGTGGTCCCGCAGCCTGAGCCTGATCTGAGTGAGAGCGTGACGGTCCGCTTGCGGCGTGTGGCGGTGTGGGATGGCGGTTCCTGCTACGTGCTTCGTGTTCACAATCGAGGAGACGATGTGCTTGAGTCGTGGCGGGTACGAGTGCGTGTGCCGAAGGGCACTGCAGTCACGTCTCAATGGGGAGTCGGAATTCGGACGAGTGGACGGAGCCTCA
>CAZVCZ010000004.1:0-43167 GCA_964626275.1 uncultured Bifidobacteriaceae bacterium
GAACGACTCAGACCGAACGGGGAGCAGCATGAGTCGCATTGCCGTCATGGGTTCGGGTTCCTGGGGCACCGCCTTCGCGATGGTCCTCGCTGATGCCGGGGGCGACGTCACGATCTGGGGGCGCGATCCCGACGTCGTCGACCAGATCAATGCGGAGCATGTGAACGAGACCTATCACCCGGGCATCCGTCTGTCGGACTCGATCGCGGCAACCACGGAGCCCGACCGCGCTCTCGAGGGGGCTGATCTCGTCGTCCTCGCCGTGCCCGCCCAGACCCTGCGCGACAACCTCGCGGCCTGGGGGTCGGCGGTGGCAGCCGACGCGGTGCTGGTCAGCCTCATGAAAGGCATTGAGATCGGTACATCCCTTCGGATGAGCCAGGTCATCGATGAAGCTACGGGGGCGGGACTCGATCGCATCGCGGTGGTGTCCGGCCCGAACCTGGCGCGGGAGATCGCGGCCCGCCAGCCAGCCGCAACGACAGTGGCCTGCGCGGATGAGCACAGTGCTCGCCGACTTCAGGACGCGTGCACGACCGACTACTTCCGCCCCTACTGGACGACGGACGTGACCGGCGTCGAGATCGGTGGCTCGGTGAAGAACGTCATCGCCCTGGCCAATGGAATCGCAGCAGGGATGGGGTTCGGCGAGAACTCCCAGGCCTCCCTCATCACCCGGGGCCTGGCGGAGATGACGCGACTGGGGGTGGCGCTGGGTGCGGACCCCCTGACCTTCTCCGGCCTCGCCGGAGTCGGCGATCTCATCGCGACCTGCACCTCCAGCCTGTCCCGCAACCGGACTTTCGGAGTGAACCTGGGCACCGGCATGAGCGTCGCCGAGGCCACCGACGCGATGAAGCAGACTTCCGAAGGTGTGAAGAGTTGTCGGGCCATCGCCGAACTCGCGGCAGCCCACGGAGTCGAGATGCCGATCACGGAGCAGATCGTCGCCGTCGTGCACGAGGGTCAGTCTCCCCGGCACATGCTGGCGGCGTTCATGACCAGATCGCCGAAGGCTGAACCGGGAATGTCGTCGATCTAGGAAATTGATCGTTCAGGCTTGATCGTTCAGGGCTTGATCGCTCAGGGCTGATCGAGGGCGGCGCTGAGATCCGCCCACAGGTCCTCTGGGTCCTCGATGCCGACCGACAGGCGGATGAGGGACTCCGGCACCAGGGTGCTCTCCAAAGCCCATCGACGGCGGCGCTCCAACAGGGATTCCACACCGCCGAGGCTCGTGGCGTGGACCCACAGTCGGACTCGATGGCTGATCGCCTCGGCTGCGGGGACACCACCCCGTGGCTCGATTGCGATGATGGTGCCGGGACCGGACATCGTGGCCTGGCACAGCGCGAATCCCGGATCATCCTCGAGTCCCGGATAGCGCACACGTTCGATGGCGGGATGGTCCCGCAGGAGCTGCGCAAGGTGGATCGCGCTGCTTTCCGCGCGTGTGCGTCGAAGCGCGAGGGTGCGCAATCCGCGTAGAGCGAGGAAGGATTCCAGCGCCCCGGGGAAACCTCCGAGCAGGGTTCGTTCGGGCAGCATCTGTTGAGCCGCGTCGGCATCGGCGAAGACGAGCGCGCCTGCGAGCAGATCGGAGTGTCCACCGATCATCTTGGTGGCGCTGTGCAGCACCACATCGGCTCCGTGAGCGAGGGGTTGTTGGCCCAGTGGTGTGGCGAAGGTGTTGTCGCAGACGACACTCGCGCCCTGCTCGTGGGCGAGAGCGGCGATAGCGGGGATATCTGCGATCTCGAGCATGGGATTCGTCGGAGACTCGATCCAGACGAGATGAGCCCCGCGACTGGCCACGCCGACCGCGGCGGTGTCGGTGACGTCCACGGTGCGCAGTTCGATGCGGCCCCGGTCTGCCAGGGAACGCATCCGGACGGAGACGCCGGTGTAGGCGTGTCGGGGAGCGACCACGATCGCACCCGGCGGAACGGTGTCGAGCAGGGCGCTCGCTGCAGCCATGCCAGAGGAGAACGCCAGGCAGTGCCCTCCTTCCAGCGTGCCGATCGCGGACTCCAGGGCGAGGCTGGCGCGCGTGCCATCCCGGGCATACTCCAGGTCGCCGCCCGCGTGATACGACGACGCAGGTTCGATGGGCATGTTGAGCGGTGCGCCGGGCGATCTTGGTGGGCGACCGAGGTGGACGACCGCGGTGTCGACTGACCAGCCTGGATCCAGATCGGCTGGCTCGCCGGCGTGCTCCTGGGATGTGCTGGGGTCGGGCTGATCGAAACTCGGCATGGCGCTGACTGTAGGGCAGTCGGTGGGGATAGCGTCAGCCTCGTGCCCAGGCCGCGAGTAGCCGTCATCTTCGGAGGACGCAGCAGCGAGCATTCGATCTCCTGCATCAGTGCTACGAGCGTGCTCCGCGCCCTCGACCGCACGCACTTCGATGTGGTCGCCCTGGGTATCGGGCAGGACGGCCGCTGGGTGGAGATGCCCGATGACCCCGACGACTGGTCGCAGTCGCACGGGTCTGAATTCGGGCAAGGAGTCCTCCCGACGGTCCCACCCGGTGGCGAGGGGGCGCCGATGCTGCCGCAGCAACTGCTCGAGGGAGTGGATGTCGCCTTCCCGGTCCTGCACGGACCCTGGGGGGAGGACGGGACGGTCCAGGGCATGCTGGAGATGGCGGGAATCTCCTACGTGGGATCGGGAGTGCTCGCCTCAGCGGTGGCTATGGACAAGGGCTATATGAAGTCCCTGCTCGCCGCAGCGGGTGTGCCGGTGGGGCCCTGGGTCGTCGTGACAGGCTCCGAGTGGCAGACCGATGCGCAGGCCGCCCTCGATCGCATCGGGTCGCTGGGGATGCCGGTGTTCGTCAAGCCGGCCCGAGCAGGTTCGTCGATGGGCATCACCAAGGTGTCGGATTCGTCCGGGCTCGTGGATGCCATCGAGCACGCTCGCACCTTCGATCCACGAGTCGTGGTGGAGGCGCATATCGCCGATGCGCGAGAGATCGAATGCGGTGTGCTCACCGATGGCCACGGCACGGCGTTTGCCAGCACGTGTGCGGAGATCCGGGTGCGTGCCGGGCATGACTTCTACGACTTCGAGGCGAAGTACCTCGATGATTCGGCGGATCTCATCGTTCCCGCGGGTATGCCCGATGCCGTGCGCGAGCGGGTTCGCGAGTTGAGCTGCGCCGCATTTGATGCCTTGAACTGCGAGGGTCTGGCCCGAGTGGACTTCTTCGTCCCGATGGGTGAGGGATCGTCGGTGCTCGAGGGCATCGTGGTGAACGAGGTCAACACGATGCCGGGATTCACTCCCATCTCCATGTTCCCGAGGATGTGGGCGGCCAGCGATCTGCCGTACTCCCAACTAGTCGACCATCTCGTGCGTGATGCCCTACGACGCGGCGTTGGATTGCGCTAGGGCGGGAGTCAGGTCAGCGAGCACGGAACCTGGTGATGGGTAGGCCGCCGGCACGATGACCTCGACGTAGGCGTAGCCGCTGGTCAGGTCGTCGCTGGTGGAGTCGTCGGTGTCGGGGATCGTGCTCGGATCCGGGCCGACGGGGAGGCCTGCGGGAATGATCGTGGTGAATACGATGCCGGCCTGGAGATCCTCGGGAAACCAGGGGATGCCATCGACGTCGAAGAGCACCGCGGTGGAATCCAGCGCGTCAGGTCGTGGCACCCCGCAGCGCAGCACGATGGGTGGCTCGCCCCAGGCCGCGGTGGCAGAGGAGTCAGGGCTGGTCGGGCGCCGCCCCGAACCGTCGACGGAGTCGGGCAGGTTCTCGATGAGGTCTCCGCAGATCGGCGGGGGATCCGGGGGAGGTTCGATCGCGACCTGACGCCCGCAACCGGTGACCACAGCGAGGACCAATCCGGTGACGGCAACCGTCATGGCCTTCGTCAACATGCGAGTGGTGAGCGGTCCCGCCAAGCGATCGAGAACCCCCGGCTAGAGGTTGACGACCGGGCAGGTGAGGGTCCGCGTGATACCGGGGATCTCCTGGATGGCGTGAAGGACGGTTCTGCCGAAGTCGTCCATGCTCGGCGCCTCGGCTCGCACGATGATGTCGTAGGGGCCGGTCACGTCCTCGGCGATGCTCACGCCGGGGACAGCTGCGATCTGGCGGGTCACATCGACGGCGGTGCCGACCTCGGTCTGCACGAGAATGTAGGCCTGTACCGTCACCGGAGATCCTCCTCGTCACTGGGCTGGGCGCGAACGCCCTACGTCCGCCCACCAGCGGCGGGCTCGACGAGGAGACTAGCGTGGTCATGATCGGGCAGGAGGCCAGCCGTGCATTCAACACCGAAATCGACGTCCTCAACCTCTCCCTCGAGTTCGGGTGACGGCGCAGACGCGACCGTGGCCGATGTGGGGGAAATCGCCCTCGTGGAACGTGTCGTCGAGGTGTGCGGCGGACCCGCGGCCGCAGCCTCCGGGGTCGGCGCCGTTCTCCCCATGGTCGGCCCTGGAGACGACGCCGCGGTGACTCCGGCGCCGGACGGCCGGGTCGTGGTGACGACGGATATGGCGGTCGAGGGGCGGCACTTCCGCACCGACTGGTCAGAGCCCGAGGACATCGGTCACCGAGTCGCCGCCGCCAATCTCGCGGATATCGCAGCAATGGGAGCCCGTCCCACGGGACTCGTGGTCGCCCTCGCGCTTCCCGGGAGTACATCGGTGGCGTGGGTGACGTCGCTCATGACCGGAATCGTCGAGGAAGCCGCCTCTGCCGGAGCCAGCGTAATCGGTGGAGACATCACGGCCGGAGACACGATCGTCGTCTCCATCAGCGCACTCGGTGATCTGGCCGGGGGTGAGCCGGTGCTGCGCTCGGGCGTGGAGGTGGGTGATGTCATCGCCGTCGCGGGTCGCCTCGGCTGGGCAGCGGCTGGACTGGCGGTGCTCGGGCGTGGATTCCGATCGCCTCGAGCCCTCGTCGATGCCTATCGACGACCCGCACCTGCCTATGTCGCCGCTCGTGCGGCGGCGGATGCGGGCGCCCATGCGCTGATGGATATCAGTGATGGCCTGTTGATCGACGCTCAGCGGATGGCCCGTGCGTCTGGGGTCGGGATCTCCCTGGAATCGGCCAACCTGCCGGTCCCCGAACCTATTGCGGCAGCCGCCTCCGCGTACAACCTCGACCCGCTCCAGTGGATCCTCGGGGGTGGGGATGATCATGCCTTCCTCGCCGCCTTCCCCCCGGGATCGTCCCTCCCCGAGGACTTCCTCGCGATCGGTGCGGCGATCCCCGCAGAGGATGCGGCGCAAGGGGTCGTGCTCGTGGACGGTCGCCTCCCGGAGGTTCCCGCCGGTTTCGAGCACTTCCGACGGTAGGGTGAACAGAACAATCGCGTAGGAGGAGGACCGGAAGATGGCGGCAGGAGACCAGCACGCGGACGTGCACGACAACCACGGTCAGACCCCTGCGGCATGGACCGCGGTGACCATCGTGATGGTCGCATTCTTCGTAGGAACCCTCGGCCTCGTCCTCGGTCAGTGGGTCATGTTCTGGGTCGGTGTCGGCATGGTCGTCCTGGGCGGCATCGTGGGCAAGGTCATGTCGATGGCCGGCCTGGGGATGCCGCGAACCTCATCCCGCCACTGACGGCCGCGACGAAGTCAACGCCTCAATCGAAACCCTCGATGTGGTGAATCCCGGGGGCGAGTCCGTCACCGTTCTGGTCGTCGACGACGAACCGGCGATCGCGGATGTGTTGACGCTGTATCTCCAGCGCGAGGGCTTCAACGTGCGCGTCGCGACCACCGGCCCCGAGGCGTTGGACGCCGTCCGTACCTGGCGACCCAGCGCGGTCATCCTGGATGTGGGGCTGCCCGGAATGGACGGCACTGACGTCTGCCGGCGGATGCGCGCTGCGGATGACTGGACGCCGGTCCTGTTCTGCACCGCCCGAGACGACGAAGTCGACCGCGTACTCGGGCTGGAGCTGGGGGGAGATGACTACATCACCAAGCCCTTCAGTCCCCGCGAGGTCGTCGCTCGCGTCAAGGTCGCCCTTCGACACAGTCGCGGGCGCACGGATGCGCCTGACGTCCTGAGGGTCGGTCGGGTATCCCTCGATCGAGGTGCTCGCCGCGTCTTCGTCGATGAGGAGCCGATCGAGTTGACGGCGACCGAGTTCGATCTGCTCGCCTACCTCATGGAGAACGTGGGCCGCGTGTTGGACCGCGATCGCCTCCTCGAGGAGGTGTGGGGCTATTCCGCCGCTGCGGGCACACGCACTGTCGATGTCCACGTCGCTCAGTTGCGAGCGAAACTCGGCGAGGCCAGTCCACTTCGAACTGTTCGCGGGGTTGGTTACAGCGCCGAAGGTTCGGCGTCTCGATGAGTTCTGAGGCGAACCCTCCGGCGATTCCTTCGGCAACAGCGCTGCCCGACGGGCAGGTGACCCATCGGATGGGCATCGTCGGTCGGATGGTCCTCCTCGGTATCGCCGTGGCCGTCGTTGTGGCCGTCGTCGCCGGCTTCGCGGCCTACCCCCTCGTGCGAGATTCCGCTGAGGCCCGGGCGCGTGGAGACTTGGCGCGGCTCGCAGATCTGACAGCGACCACCGTCACTCTCGATGCGCAGGGCCAATTCGTGGTTCCCCCACGGGTGGGTTCGGTGCTCCAGGACGAGGAGGTCACGGCCTATGTGGTGTTCCGGGGCACCACCGAACTCCCGGATGGGGTGACCCGGCCGGAGGTCGATCGGGTGACCTCGGGACGGCCGGTTTCGGCGATGGGAGTGAATGACGAAGGAGCGGTCCTCGTCGAGGGTAGGCCGTTGAAGCGCGACACGGGGGTGATCCTCGTGCAGCCAACGGCCGTGGCATTCGCCCCCGCCCTCACCGTGCTGTGGCGAGTCGTGGCGGCTCTGGCGTTGGGAATCGCGGTTGCCGTGGTGGTCGCGGTGGTCGCGTCGCGACGCATGTCGAGATCCCTACGTGAAGTGTCCAGCGCTGCCGATCAACTCAGCGCGGGGGAGCGAGACGTCATCGTGGAGCCGCGCGGCCCCGCGGAGGTCGCGTTGATCGCGGAGTCGATCAATCGCCTGAGCGAAGCTCTCGCAGTGTCGGAGGGGCGGCAGCGGGACTTCCTGCTGTCGGTCTCCCATGAACTTCGAACGCCGTTGACCGGTCTCCTGGGATATGCACAGGCGATGTCGGACGGACTCATTGAGCCGGACGACGTGACCCGAACCGGCGCCGTCATGGTGGATGAGGCCGAACGCCTGCAACGGCTCGTCACCGATCTGCTCGATCTCGCCCGTCTCGAGGCGGTCGACTTCTCCTTCGATCTCGTACCCGGGGATGTGGGAGTCGTCCTCGATCAGGCGGTGGAGGTCTGGCGCGATCGCTGTGCTCGCGTCGGTGTGGTGGTGGAGCGCGAGGGAGCCACTCCGGCTGACGCCGCAGACGGAACAGCGCCACCAGATCCGATCTGGGCGGAGGTCGATCCGGTTCGGCTGCGCCAGATCATCGACAACCTGGCCGAGAATGCGCTCCGGGTCACTCCCGAGGGAGGTCGGATCACCTTCGCCCTTGATCGTCGAGTCGACCCGGAGACTGATCGGATGGCAGTGCATCTGGAGGTTCGGGACACCGGACCCGGACTCACCCCAGCGGATATTCCCGTGGCCTTCGTTCCCGGATCCCTGCACGAGAGGTACCGGGGAGTGCGACCGGTGGGGACCGGTGTCGGACTGGCGCTGGTGGCCAGACTCGCCCGCGGCCTCGGGGGACGAGCCGAGGCGGGATCGGCGCGCGAGGGCGGGGCACGTTTCACCGTCATCTGGCCTGCGATCGCGACGAGCGCCTAGGATTGCGCTATGGCCACGGCGACGAGCACGGGGCAGCGCGCCCCGGGAGGGCCATGGCTGATCGATCCGCGCCCGCGCTGGCGGCGCATGCTCGCACCGGTTCTCACCATTATCGGGTTGCTCGCAGTGACGGCCTACGTCCGCGGGGTCGACCCGAATGTTCCCGGTCACTACCCGGGCTGCCCGACGCAGACATATTTGGGAATCGACTGTCCCGGGTGCGGTGGATTGCGAGCCACCCACGCTCTCACCAATGGCGATCTCCCCACCGCACTCGATCAGAATCTGCTCGTCGTGGTCGCGCTTCCCGTGGTGGTGGTGCTCATCGCGCTGTGGGTTCGCAGGGCGTGGCGAGGAGTCATCAGCGACCCGTCCCAGTACTCACCGCGCCGGGCTCGGCTGGAACGCGTGGTACCTCTGGTCGTGGTGGGGGTCATGCTGGTCTTCTCCGTCGTCCGAAACCTCGTTCCCTACCTGGGATCCGGGGTGGGATAACCCCGGTTTACCCTGGCGTCGTGGGTTCGGTGCTGGACGACATCGTGGCGGGGGTCCGGGAGGACCTCGAGGACCGCATGAAGCAGCGCCCCCTAGACGATGTGAAACAGCGTGCCGAACGCGTGCCCCAAGCGCGAGATGCCGAGGCCGTCCTGCGCACTCCCGGGGTGGGTGTGATCGCGGAAATCAAGCGGGCGAGTCCCAGCAAGGGAGCGCTGGCGTCGATCGACGATCCCGCCGAACTCGCTCGAGCCTATGAAGAAGGCGGAGCCCGCTGCATCAGCGTATTGACCGAGCAGCGACGATTCTCCGGTTCTCTCGACGACCTGCGTGCCGTTCGCTGCGCGGTGGATATCCCGGTCCTGCGCAAGGACTTCATCGTGTCGAGCTATCAGATCTGGGAGGCGCGCGCCTGCGGTGCCGACCTCATCCTGTTGATCGTCGCCGCACTCGAACAGACCGCCCTGGTGAGTTTGGTGGAGCGCACCCGATCACTCGGCATGACTCCGCTGGTGGAAGTGCATGACGCGGACGAGGTGGCTCGAGCAGTGGACGCGGGTGCGAGCGTGATCGGGGTCAACGCACGCAATCTGCGCACCCTGGAGGTCGACGCCACCACCTTCGCCGCGGTGGCACCGCGTATCCCCGACACCTGCGTGCGTATCGCCGAGTCCGGGATCACCGGTCCGCGGGATCTGATCAGCTATGCCGAGCAGGGTGCGGATGCCGTGCTGGTTGGGGAGAGCCTGGTAACCGGTGGGGATCCCCGGTCAGCCGTCCAGGAACTCGTCACGGCAGGTTCGCATCCTGCGTTGCGTCGAGATGGCCGTTCGCACACGACGGCGTCCTCGGAGGAGTCATGACAGACGTCACGGAGGCAACGGGTGTGACGGCGGGTCACTACGGCCCCTATGGCGGCCGCTTCGTTCCGGAGGCGCTGACCCATGCCCTTGACGAACTCGATGCCGCCTTTCGTGCCGCCATCATCGATCGTGCGTTCAACGAACGCCTCGATGACCTTCAGCGCACCTACACGGGGCGACCGAGCCCGCTGACCGAAGCACGGCGATTCGCTGAGCACTGTGGCGGGGCGCGCATCTGGCTCAAGCGCGAGGACCTCAACCACACCGGCTCGCACAAGATCAACAACGTCCTGGGGCAGGCGCTGCTGACTCAACGCATGGGCAAGTCGCGGGTCATCGCCGAAACCGGTGCCGGTCAGCACGGTGTGGCGACGGCGACCGCGGCGGCCCTGCTCGATCTCGAATGCACCGTGTACATGGGCGAGGAGGACACCCGACGCCAAGCGCTCAACGTTGCACGGATGCGCCTCCTCGGAGCCGAGGTCGTCGCGGTGACTGCCGGCAGCCGCACACTGAAGGACGCGATCAATGAAGCGATGCGCGACTGGGTGAGCACCGTGGATCGCACCCACTACCTGCTCGGCACGGTCACGGGTCCCGCACCTTTTCCGGAGATCGTGCGCTACTTCCACTCCGTCATCGGGACAGAAGCACGCGCGCAGATGCTGGACGCAACTGGCGGTGTGCCGGATGCCGTCGTCGCGTGTGTCGGTGGCGGATCGAATGCCATGGGGATCTTCTCGGCATTCCTCGACGACTCCGGTGTTCAGTTGCGTGGCTATGAGGCTGGAGGTGAAGGGATCGACTCCGGTCGGCATGCCGCTCGCTTCGCCATGGGAGCACCGGGTGTCCTGCACGGAGCGCGCACCTATGTCATGCAGGACGAGTGGGGCCAAACGGTTGCCTCTCATTCGATCAGCGCCGGACTCGACTACCCCGGAGTGGGTCCGGAGCACGCGTGGCTGCACGACACGGGGCGAGCGCAGTACGAGCCGGTGACCGACGACGAGGCCATGGCCGCCTTCGCGCTGCTCTCCCGCACGGAGGGGATCATCCCGGCAATCGAGACGGCACATGCGCTCGCCGGTGCGATGAGGCTTGGCCGCGAGCTTGGCCCCGGCGCCAACATCCTGATCAACCTCTCCGGGCGTGGAGACAAGGACGTGGCGACAGCGGCGGAGTACTTCGGCATGACGGATGAGGGCACGCGATGACGGGAGCGGCGTCAGTCCCGACCTCGACATCGAGCCCCACTTCGACAGTGAGCCGTGCGTCGCGGACGTCGCTGGCGGAGGTCTTCGATCGGACGCGCGCGGAGGGTCGTGCGGCACTGATCGGGTATCTGCCCGCGGGCTTCCCTGATCGGGCGACATCCATCCGACTGATTCAGGCGATGGTGGCGGCCGGTGTCGACATCGTCGAGGTGGGGTTGCCCTACTCCGACCCGCTCATGGACGGCCCGGTGATCGCGGCCGCGGCGGAGACGGCGCTGGCGGCCGGCACCACGACCGATGATGTCCTGGCAGTCGTGGATGCTGTGGCGGACACGGGCGCGGCCACGCTGGTCATGTCCTACTGGAATCCCATTGAGCGATATGACCTGGCCAGGTTTGCCTCCGGGCTCGCTGCTGCCGGGGGATGCGGGGTGATCACCCCGGATCTGACCCCGGAGGAAGCCGGGGGCTGGCGGTTGGTCACCGATGAGGAGGGGCTTGACCGGATCTTCCTCGTCGCTCCATCCTCCACCCCCGAGCGCATCGCGACCGTCGTGGAGTCATGCTCGGGCTTCGTCTATGCCGCCTCCGTCATGGGCGTCACCGGTGCGCGTGATTCCATCGCCGGGGACGCGGAGGCGCTCGTGTCACGAGTCCGGGCGACGACCGACCTTCCGGTGTGCGTGGGGCTGGGGGTGTCCACGGGGGAGCAGGCCGCCCAGATCGCCGGCTATGCCGATGGTGTGATCGTCGGCTCGGCCTTCATCAAGGCCATCCAGGCATCGGGAAGTCCAGAGGAGGCGATCGATGCTGTCGGCGCCCTTGCCGGGGAACTCGCCGACGGGGTGCGACGTCGCAGCAGGTGAGACCAGGCTCTACGGTGTGTGGGGTTGACTTGCAGGGGGAGCGTCCCTGCGAGGCTCGACGGAACGAGGGAGATTGGAAGCACGATGGTGAAGAAGAGCGAGGAGAAGTCCACGCGGGAGAAGGCGGCGGCCGCACGAGCGGCGCAGCAAGCCTCGGAGAAGCGTCGCGAGCGGACGATCCGCATCATCGGTGCCATCGCGGTGGTCGTGGTGGTGGTCCTCATCATCGGTCTCGCCGTCATCGTGCCGCGACTGTCCGGGGATGACTCGGGCGGCGGTGGCCGAGATCTTCCTGACGTGAACCCGGCGGCCGCCCTGCCGACCGGAGTACTGGGTCCGGATGCTGAATTCGCCTACGCGGTGCCCTATGGAACCGGCGCGGACACCGCCCCCACCCTCGCGATCTGGGAGGACTTCCAGTGCCCGGCGTGTGCGGCACTCGAGGAGATCAACGGCCAGGGCATCAAGGATCTTGCCAACAGCGGGCAGGTGCAGTTGTTCTGGCGACCCACGACCTTCCTCGATCGCAACCTGGGCAACACGTCCTCGGCGGAGGCTGTGTCCGCCTGGGGCTGCGCGATCGATGCTGGCCGGACGGCCGAGTACGCCAACATCGTCTACGCCAATCAGCCCACCGAAGGGGCCGGATTCACCACCGCCCAGCTCATCGACTTCGGGCTGCAATCGGGCATTGGGGGCCCTGATTTCGAGACCTTCACCCAGTGCGTCGAGGATGGCACCTACCTCGGGTGGGCGGTGAACTCCACCGCGATCTTCTACGAGGACAACGTCCCGGGCACCCCGACCGGCTACCTCAATGGGCTGCCGCTCAACGGAGGGCAGTTGGCGGATCAGACTGAGTTGCAGCGACTGGTCGACGAGGCTTCGGCCAACTGACCTGACGGACGCTGACGAGGTCGATGATGATCACGATGACCGATCTCGGTGGCCTATGGGCTTTCATCCCGAGCCCGGCACGATCGGAATGGAGCCTTGGCCCCATTCCGTTGCGCGCCTACGCGCTGCTCATCGTCGCCGGAATCGTCGTCGCGATCTGGGTGGGCTCGAAGCGTTATGTGGCGCGAGGCGGGCGCCCCGGGACGATCGGCGACATTGCGATCTGGGCGGTGCCCTTCGGGATCATCGGTGGTCGCCTCTACCACGTCATCAGCGACTGGCAGATCTACTTCGGTGAGGATGGCCGAGGTTGGATCGCGGCGCTGCGCCTATGGGACGGCGGGCTCGGGATCTGGGGTGCCATCGCCCTCGGTGGAGTGGGAGCGTGGATCGGCGCAAGGCGCGCCGGGGTGGCCCTTCCGCCCGTCGCCGATGCGATCGCGCCAGGCATCGCGCTCGCCCAGGCGATCGGCCGCTGGGGCAACTACTTCAACCAGGAGCTCTTCGGCGCCCCCACCGACCTGCCCTGGGGGCTGATCATCGACCCGGCCAACCGGCCGGCGGGGTACGAGGCCTTCGAGACCTTCCACCCGACCTTCCTCTACGAATCGGTCTGGATGCTCGCGGTCGCCGGGGTGCTGGTCTGGGCGGATCGACGCTTCCGCATGGGTCACGGCCGGGTGTTCGCCCTCTACGTCCTGCTCTACACGGCGGGCCGAATCTGGATCGAGGCCCTGCGCATCGACACGGCCAACACGATCCTCGGCCTGCGACTGAACATCTGGACCTCCCTCCTCGTGGGTCTGGGTGCCCTGGCCTACCTCATCATCTCGGCCCGTCAGCGACCCGGGCGCGAGGTGATCGAGTCCGCTGGCGAGGAGGAGTCGGGGGAGGACCCCTCTGCTAATCTGGGGGACCCCAGCGGGCCAACGACGTCCCGTCCTTGACGGTTCACGGATCCTCGTGAACCGCGACGAGCGATGAGCGAGGTTCCCATGGTCGTGCCCCTGTCTGCGCGATTCTCGGATATTCCCCCGGCGCAGGGCCTGTACGACCCCGACGCCGAGCGGGATGCGTGCGGTGTGGCGTTCGTCGCCACCCTCAGCGGGGTTCCCTCCCACGAGATCGTCGAATCCGCCCTCACGGCGCTGCGCAACCTCGACCATCGCGGTGCCTCCGGGGCGGAACCGGACTCCGGTGATGGCGCGGGGATCCTCGTCCAGATGCCTGATTCCTTCCTACGTCGGATCCTGCCCTTCTCCCTGCCCGTTGCCGGGCACTACGCCATGGGCATGGCATTCCTCCCCCCGCAGGAAGCGGAGGCGGTCGCGGCTCGCGCCCTGATCGAGGGCATCGTGGCGGAGGAGGGCCTGGTCACTCTGGGCTGGCGCGATGTGCCGATCGACGACTCATCCCTTGGATCCACGGCGCGTGGTGTGATGCCGCTGTTCTCGCAACTGTTCATCGCAGCCCCCGACGAGAGCCTGGCCGGAATCGAACTCGACCGGATCGCTTTCGTCATCCGAAAGCGGGTGGAACACGCGACCGATGCCTACTTCCCCTCACTGTCGGCGCGCACCACGGTCTACAAGGGCATGCTGACCACCAACCAGCTCTCGGACTTCTTCCCCGATCTCACCGAACCCGACTTCGCCTCCGCACTGGGCCTGGTCCATTCGAGGTTCTCCACCAACACCTTCCCATCCTGGCCCTTGGCCCATCCCTATCGGCTCATCGCGCACAACGGCGAGATCAACACCGTCAAGGGGAATCGCAACTGGATGCGGGCGCGGGAGGCGATGCTCGAGAGCGACCTCATCCCAGGAGACCTCGACCGGATCTTCCCCGTCTGCACTCCGGGTGCGAGCGATTCGGCCTCCTTCGACGAGTGCCTCGAATTGCTTCATCTTGGCGGCCGCAGCCTGCCCCACGCGGTGCTCATGATGATCCCCGAGGCGTGGGAGAACCACGAGGAGATGGATCCGGCGCGCCGTGCCTTCTATCAATTCCATGCCACGTTCATGGAGGCCTGGGATGGTCCCGCGGACGTCTGCTTCACCGATGGCACCCTCATCGGGGCTGTTCTCGACCGCAACGGTCTGCGCCCCGGCCGGTTCTGGGTGACCGATGACGGCCTCGTGGTACTCGCATCCGAAGCGGGTGTCCTCGACCTCGATCCGTCGACGATCGTCCGCAAGGGCCGACTTCAACCGGGCCGCATGTTCCTCGTCGACACCGGATCGCATCGGATCATCGAGGATGACGAGATCAAGGCGGAACTCGCGGCCGAGGAACCCTACGAGGAGTACCTGCACGCAGGACTGATCCACCTCGACGACCTGCCTGAACGCGAACACATCGTGCACACCCATGAGTCGGTGCTGCGTCGCCAGCAGACGTTCGGCTACACCGAGGAGGAACTGCGGATCCTGCTGACGCCGATGGCACGCACCGGGGCGGAAGCCATCGGCTCGATGGGCACGGACACGCCCGTGGCTGCGCTCTCGACGCGTCCGAGACTCCTGTTCGACTACTTCCAGCAGCTGTTCGCCCAGGTGACCAATCCGCCCCTCGATGCGATTCGTGAAGAGATCGTCACCTCGTTGTCGAACACCATCGGACCGGAGGGGAATCTGCTCAGTTCCACTCCTGCCCACTGTCGGCAGGTCGTACTGCCCTTCCCGGTCATCGATAACGACGAACTCGCCAAGATCCTGCACATCAATGCCGATGGTGACCTGCCGGGATTCGCTGCGGCGAAGGTGTCGGGTCTGTATGCCGTCGATGGAGGCGGGGACGCCCTGCGGGACCGCATCGAGGAGATCTTCGATGAGGTCGACCGTCTCATCGACGACGGTACCCGTTTCATCGTGCTGTCCGATCGGGACAGCAACGCAGACCTAGCCCCCATCCCGTCGTTGCTGCTGTGTTCGGCCGTTCACCACCATCTCGTGCGTCGCAAGACCCGCACCCAGGTCGGTCTGATCATCGAGGCGGGTGATGTGAGAGAGGTGCACCATGTCGCGCTGTTGATCGGCTTCGGTGCAGCGGCGATCAACCCCTATCTCGCCATGGAGGCCATCGAGGACCTCGTCGCGAGGGGTGCCATCACCGACGTCACGCCGGAGAAGGCGGTGCGCAATCTGGTGAAGGCCCTGGGCAAGGGTGTGCTCAAGGTGATGTCGAAGATGGGTGTCTCGACGGTGGGCTCCTACTGCGGTGCCCAAATCTTCGAGGCGGTGGGGCTCTCCCACGATCTCGTCGAGCGTTACTTCACCGGGACCACCTCGCGGCTCGGGGGCATCGGCCTTGACGTCATCGCCGATGAGGTGGCGGCGCGACACCGCAGTGCCTACCCCGCGTCAGGTATTTCACCGGCGCACCGCCGCCTCGAGGTCGGTGGCGAGTACCAGTGGCGCCGAGAGGGTGAACCGCACCTGTTCGATCCGGAGACGGTGTTCCGCCTGCAGCATGCGACACGCAGCAAGCAGTACGACATCTTCCGCGAGTACACCGACGCCGTCGATGACCAGTCCGAACACCTGATGACGCTGCGTGGCTTGTTCTCACTGCGCGAGGGTGAGCGGGAGCCGGTCCCGATCGATGAGGTCGAGCCGGTGAGCGAGATCGTCAAGCGATTCGCGACGGGGGCGATGTCCTATGGGTCGATCTCCGCAGAGGCGCACGAAACCCTGGCGATCGCGATGAACCGGCTCGGAGGAAAGTCGAACACCGGTGAAGGCGGCGAGGACGCCATTCGCTTCGAGGTGATGCCTAACGGCGACACCAAGCGTTCGGCGATCAAGCAGGTGGCCTCGGGGCGCTTCGGGGTCACCAGCGAATACCTCGTGAACAGCGACGACATCCAGATCAAGATGGCCCAGGGGGCAAAGCCGGGCGAAGGCGGCCAGTTGCCCGGACACAAGGTGTATCCCTGGATCGCGAAGACCCGCCACTCGACACCCGGGGTGGGCCTGATCTCTCCGCCGCCCCACCACGACATCTACTCGATCGAGGATTTGGCCCAGTTGATCCATGACCTGAAGAACGCCAACCCCAAGGCGCGAGTGCACGTCAAGCTCGTGTCGGAGGTCGGAGTCGGCACGGTCGCGGCAGGTGTGTCGAAGGCTCACGCCGATGTCGTCTTGATCTCTGGCCACGACGGTGGGACGGGCGCTTCCCCGCTGACGTCGTTGAAGCATGCGGGCACGCCCTGGGAACTGGGCCTCGCCGAAACCCAGCAGACACTGCTGCTCAACGGACTGCGCGACCGCATCGTGGTCCAGGTTGACGGCCAGTTGAAGACGGGGCGGGATGTCGTGATCGCCGCTCTGCTGGGCGCGGAGGAATTCGGGTTCTCGACCGCACCCCTGGTCGTCATGGGTTGCATCATGATGCGGGTGTGTCACCTCGACACCTGCCCGGTCGGAGTCGCGACGCAGAATCCGGTTCTGCGAGAGCGCTTCTCCGGCCAGCCCGAATTCGTCGTCACCTTCTTCGAGTTCATCGCTGAGCAGGTTCGCGAATATCTCGCGGCTCTCGGTTTCCGATCACTCGACGAGGCCATCGGCCACGCTGAACTCATTGATGTCGACCGGGCCGTTGAGCACTTCAAGGCGCGAGGGCTCGATCTCTCGCCGGTGCTGTACGTCCCCGCCATCGAGGAGGGTGTGGCGCGCCGGCGCGTGACGGAGCAGGATCATGGCCTCGACAAGGCGCTGGACAATGAACTCATCGCGATGTGCGCTCCTGCACTCGAGCGCGGTGAACCGGTGCGGATCCAGGTGGGGATCAGAAACGTGAACCGAACCGTGGGGACCATGCTCGGATCCGCGGTGACGCGAATCTACGGTGGCGAGGGATTGCCCGAGGACACCATCGACATCACCTTCACCGGTTCGGCGGGCCAGTCCTTCGGTGCTTTCGTTCCCCGGGGTATCACGATGCGCCTCGAGGGGGACGCGAACGACTATGTCGGCAAGGGGCTGTCGGGTGGGCGCCTCATCGTGCGACCCGATCGAAGTGCGACGTTCGCGGCCGAGGATCACATCATCGCCGGCAACGTCATCTGCTACGGGGCGACCTCCGGCGAGGTGTACCTGCGCGGTCGAGTCGGCGAACGCTTCTGCGTGCGAAATTCCGGGGTCAGTGCCGTGGTGGAAGGTATTGGTGATCACGGGTGCGAGTACATGACCGGAGGCCGGGTTCTGGTGATCGGGCCCATCGGGCGCAATTTCGCCGCAGGGATGTCCGGCGGTGTGGCCTATCTTCTCGACGCGGCGACCCATCGGATCAATCCGGAGATGGTGGACATCGAGACCCTCGATGATGACGACGTTGAGCAGGTTCTCGACATGCTCCGTCGCCATGCGGAGGAAACCGGATCGACGATTGCCGCAGGCCTGCTGGCAGATCCGGAGACGATTCGAGAGCGGTTCACCAAGGTGATGCCGCGTGATTATCGCCGTGCCCTCGAGGCGCTGCGCCGTGCCGAGGCAGAGGGACTCGACCCTGCCGTTGCCGTGATGGAGGCTGCTCGTGGCTGACCCGCGTGGATTCCTCAACGCCGATCGGGAACTCCCGACACGGCGGCCCGTCGACGTTCGCATCCGCGACTGGCGCGAGGTGTACGACGAGATGGCCGATGATCGGCTGCGCACCCAGGCCGGCCGATGCATGGACTGTGGCATCCCGTTCTGCCACAACGGCTGCCCGCTCGGCAACCTCATCCCCGAGTGGAACGACCTGGTGTGGCGCGATGACTGGGAGGGCGCCATCGAGCGCCTGCACGCGACCAACAACTTCCCGGAGTTCACCGGTCGGCTGTGCCCGGCACCCTGTGAAACCGCATGCGTGCTGGGGATCAACCAGAACCCGGTGACGATCAAGCAGGTCGAAGTCTCGATCATCGATCGCGCGTGGGACTCGGGCTGGGTGACCCCGCAGCCGCCCGAGCGGCTGTCTGAGAAGTCAGTGGCAGTGGTCGGATCCGGACCTGCAGGTCTGGCTGCTGCCCAGCAGCTCGCCCGCGCAGGGCACACGGTGGTCGTCTACGAACGTGCGGATCGGATCGGCGGACTGCTCCGCTACGGCATTCCCGAGTTCAAGATGGAGAAGCGACATCTCGATCGCCGGCTCAAGCAGTTGGCCGCCGAGGGAGTGCGCTTCCGGACGGGAATCGAGGTGGGCGTCGATATCACCGTGTCAGCTCTGCGGAAGCGCTACGACGCCGTGGTGCTGGCCGTGGGTGCGACTCAGTGGCGCGATCTTCCTGTCCCGGGCCGGGAGCTCGAGGGGATCTACCAGGCCATGGAGTACCTGCCGGGTGCGAATCGGGTGCAGGAGGGTGATCTCGAATCGGCTCCGATCGACGTGCGGGACGCGCACGTCGTCATCATCGGCGGGGGCGACACCGGGGCCGATTGTCTGGGCACCGCCCACCGTCAGCAGGCACGGTCGGTGACGCAACTGGAGATCATGCCGACGCCACCCGAACTGCGGCCGGGCACACAGCCGTGGCCCACCTATCCGATGGTGTTCCGCACGTCTAGCGCCCATGAAGAGGGCGGGGAGCGGATCTTCGCCGTGTCGACCCAGGAATTCCTGGGCCAGGACGGTCGAGTTCGAGCCTTGCGCATCGTGGATGCCGAGATGCGCGATGGTCGATTCGAACCGGTCGAGGGGAGCGAGCGAGAACTGCCGGCTGATTACGTCTTCCTCGCGATGGGCTTCACCGGACCAGAACCGTCACCACTGCTCGAGCAGTTCTCCCTTGAGATGGACGAGCGCGGAGCCATCCGCCGCGATGCCGACTACGCGACGAATCTTCCCGGCGTCTTCGTTGCCGGTGATGCCGGGCGCGGACAGTCGCTCATCGTGTGGGCCATCGCCGAGGGCCGAGCGGCCGCTGCATCTGTCGATCGCTATCTCAGCGGGGAGACCAATCTGCCCTTCCCGATCCCCGCCACTGCACGACCCCTGACGGTGTAGTTATCGATGGAGGAGTCAACACGCCGCGCGAAGATCGTGGCGACACTAGGACCGGCCTGTTCGAGTTACGAAGAGATCCGAGAACTCATTCTCGCGGGCCTCGACGTGGCCCGGCTGAACCTGTCGCATGGATCCCATGACGACCACGCAACTGCCTACGCGAACGTTCGGCGAGCCAGTGATGAGGTCGGCCGTGGAGTAGGCGTGCTCATCGATCTCCAAGGCCCGAAGATCCGGCTCGGAACCTTCGCGGAGGGATCGGTGCTGCTGCGCGACGGAGCCAGTTTCATCATCACCACCCGGGATGTTCCCGGCGATGAAGCACGTGCTTCCACGACGTACGCGGGGTTGCCCGGTGATGTCGCCCCTGGCGACCTGGTCCTGATCGATGATGGCCGAGTCTCACTGGAGGTGACGGCGGTCGACCGTGACGAGGTCACCACCGTCGTGCGCGAGGGTGGTCGAGTCTCCGATCACAAGGGAATCAATCTCCCCGGCGTAGGGGTGAGCGTCCCGGCCATGTCCGACAAGGACATCGAGGATCTGCGCTGGGGTCTCCGTCTCGGTGCTGACATGGTCGCGCTGTCCTTCGTGCGCTCAGCTGCCGATGTCGAAGACGTGCACCGGATCATGGACGAGGTCGGCTACCGGATTCCGGTCCTGGCCAAGGTGGAGAAGCCGCAGGCGATCGAGGATCTCGACCAGATCGTCGCTGCCTTCGACGGAGTGATGGTGGCTCGCGGAGACTTGGGGGTGGAACTGCCTCTCGAAGCGGTGCCACTCGTCCAGAAGCGGGCTATCTCACTGTGTCGCGCGGCGGCGAAGCCGGTCATCGTGGCGACCCAGATGCTGGATTCGATGATCACGGCGACTCGGCCGACTCGCGCTGAGGCGAGCGACGTGGCGAACGCGGTCCTCGATGGTGCCGATGCCCTGATGCTGTCCGGCGAGACGAGCGTCGGCTCCCATCCGGCCCATGTGGTCGCGACGATGGCGCGCATCATCCAACACGTCGAGGGCGAAGCGCTCGACAGGCTCGCGGCCTTCCCCGGGGATCCGCCCGGCTCGACCGCGAAGGCGCTCACGAGGGCGGCGGTCGATGTCGCGGCATCTGTCGGAGCGACCAATCTCATCGCCTTCACCGAGACCGGACTGTCGGCCCGACTGATCGCCCGATGGCGATCGGCGACTCCGCTCCTTGCCTTCACACCAGATCCGCGCGTGCGCAGCCAACTGGCATTGACCTGGGGAGTGGAGACCTTCTTGGTTCCGCCGGCCCGCCACACCGACGACATGGTGGAGCAGGTCGACCGTGCCCTGCTCGAGATCGGTCGTGCGACGGTGGGGGAGCGCGTCGTGATCGTGGCCGGGGTGCCACCGGGGCGACCGGGAACGACGAACGGGATGCGGGTGCACCGCATCGGCCGGTCCGGTCCTGGATCTGGTGTCTGAGGGACCCGAGGGAGTGAAAGGAATCACAAGAGCAGACGGATGTCTCACTTGATGAGTTCGACACCCTCGCGTCACGCCTGGATCGAACCGGGGGCACACATGGTGGCGGAGGGGGTCCATCGGATCCCGCTGCCGCTGCCGACCGATGGGCTCCGGGCGGTCAACGTCTATGCGATCGAGCAGGGCGATGGACTTGCTCTCGTCGACGCGGGATGGGCGCTCGATGTCAGTGAGCGGGCCTTGGTGGATGCCCTTGGCGAGATCGGATACGGCCTCGGCGACATCGTGCGATTCCTGGTCACCCACGCCCACCGAGACCACTACACCCAGGCCATGACCATCCGCCGCCGATTCGGCACGCGAGTGGCCCTCGGGCTCCACGAGCAGGAGTCGATCAGAGCGGTTGCGCGGCGAGCGGAGAATCCACACGCGGCAGGTCCGTTCGTGCAGGTTGGACTGCTTCGTCGCGCCGGCGACCTGCCGGCGGCAGCCGCGCTGGAGGGGCTGCGGGCAGAGGGGATCGTCGCGGAGGAGTGGCGGGATCCGGATGACTGGTTGTCCCATGGGGATCGGCTGGCGCTAGGTCAACGTGAACTGACCGTCCTCGCCACCCCTGGACACACGCGAGGGCACGTCGTGTTCGCCGATGATGCTCACGGGTTGCTCTTCGCCGGAGATCACATCCTGCCCCACATCACCCCCTCGATCGGCTACGAAGAGGTGGTCAGTCGTTCCCCGTTGGGGGACTACCTCGACTCACTCGCGTTGATGCGCAGCCACCCCGATGCCCTGCTCCTACCCGCCCACGGGCCGGCCGGGATGTCGGTCCACGACCGGGTCGAGGAGCTGCTCACGCACCACCAGCAGCGCCTGGACGAGAGCCTTCGTGCGGTGGCGGCGGGCGCCAGCACGGCGGTGGAGGTGGCGGATCGGCTGACCTGGACCCGTCGACAGACCTCGTTAAGGGATCTCGATCGATTCAACCGGATGATGGCTGTTCTGGAGACCTTGGCTCACCTGGTGGTGCTGGTGGAAACAGGGCGCCTGCGTTCGGCGTGGGACGAGGTCGACGGAGTGGGAGTCGAGCGCTTCTCCCTGCCCTGACCTGCGATAGGGTCATCTCAATTCGCACCCCGGTGCGAAGCCGAACGTCCTTTAACGACCCGTCCCGAGAGGCGGGAAAGGAGGTCGGTGCCGATGCCCGTTGCCCGGGTTCTCGATGCCGCGGATCTGACGCGAGTCGTCGGACGCATCTCCCACGAAATCCTGGAAAAGTCCCACGGTCCGGACGATCTCATCCTGCTGGGCATCCCGCGGCGGGGCGTCCCGCTGGCGCAGCGGATTGCCGAACGGATGCACTCCATCGAGGGTGTGGATGTTCCCGTGGGATCGCTGGACGTCACGATGTATCGCGATGACATCGGTCTTCGAGGTGCCCGACCTCTGGGCACCACCGATGTGCCGCTCGGCGGCATCGACGACCGGATCGTCGTGCTCGTCGACGATGTGCTGTTCAGCGGGCGCACCATCCGAGCAGCCCTTGATGCGCTGAACGACATCGGGCGTCCCCGCGCCGTTCGCCTCGCGGTGCTCATCGATCGGGGCCATCGGGAACTTCCGATTCGCGCCGATCACGTCGGGAAGAACATTCCCACCTCGAGAACCGAGGATGTTCGGGTCCACCTGGTGGAAACGGACGGGGTGGATGAGGTGCTGCTCGGCCCGGCCGAGGAGGGTGGCGCATGAGGCACCTACTGAGTGCCACTGACTTAGATCGCGACCAGGCGGTCATGCTCCTCGACACCGCAGCGGAACTCGCGAGCGTCACCGACCGGGCGGTCAAGAAGCTGCCGACCCTGCGAGGACGAACGGTCGCCAATCTGTTCTTCGAGGATTCGACACGTACCCGGCTGTCCTTCGAGGCCGCCGCCAAGCGATTGTCCGCCGATGTGATCACCTTCACCGCGAAGGGATCCAGCGTGTCGAAAGGGGAGAGCCTGAAGGACACCGCCCTCACCCTCGAAGCCATGGGTGCGCAGGCGATCGTGCTGCGACACCATGCGTCCGGTGCGGCTCAACGACTCGCCGAGTCCGGGTGGATCGACGCGAGCGTGGTCAACGCCGGCGATGGCACGCATGAGCATCCGACCCAGGCACTTCTCGATGCCTTCACGTTGCGCCAGCACCTCAGGGATGGCGAGGGTGATTTGTCCGGGCTGCACGTGGTCATCGTCGGCGACATCCTGCACAGCAGGGTCGCCCGCTCGAATGTGTGGCTCCTGCGAACCCTGGGTGCGCAGGTCACCCTCGTGGCTCCACCGACACTCGTGCCGTTCGGAGTTGACTCCTGGCCATGTGCGGTGTCCTACGACCTCGACGACGTCCTGCCGGAGGCTGATGCCGTGATGATGCTCCGCGTTCAGGCCGAACGCATGACGGCGGCGTACTTCCCATCCGCGCATGAATACTCCCGCCGATACGGCCTTGATGCCGCCCGGGCTTCGGCGCTGGCCGAGCACGCGGTGGTGCTGCATCCGGGACCTATGAACCGCGGGATGGAGATCACCGCCGATGTCGCGGATAGTCCGCGATCGCTGGTGGTGGACCAGGTCGCCAATGGGGTGAGCGTGCGCATGGCGGTGCTGTATCACGTCCTCGCTGATCCAGGCTCGGTGCTCGGAGAGGAGCCCGCATGACATCGACGGACATCCTGATTCGCGACGTACGACCGCTCGGCGGGCGTGACGTCGTGGATCTCGTGATCAGCGAGGGGCGCATCCGTGACATCGGCTCCGGGCTTATGGGAACCGAGGGGGCACGGGTGATCGAGGCCGGTGGGCGGATCTGCCTACCGGGGCTGGTGGATCTGCACACGCATCTGCGCGAGCCAGGACGAGAGGACACCGAAACCATCGAGACCGGATGCCAGGCTGCGGCTCTCGGTGGGTACACCGCTGTCCACGCGATGGCCAACACTCAACCGGTCGCCGACACTGCCGGGGTCGTCGAGCAGGTCTGGCGTCGCGGTCGCGAAATCGGACTATGCGAGGTGGTCCCGGTGGGTGCGGTGACCGTGGGGCTGGGCGGTGAACGTCTCGCCGAACTCGGAGCCATGGCCGAATCCGCAGCGCGGGTGCGCGTGTTCAGTGACGACGGGATCTGCGTGAGCGACCCGCTGCTCATGAGGCGTGCGCTGGAGTACGTCAAGGGCTTCGACGGAGTCGTCGCCCAGCATGCCCAGGAACCTCGACTCACGATCGGGGCCCAGATGAATGAGGGAGCACTCAGTGGCGAGCTGGGGCTACCGGGGTGGCCGGCCGTGGCGGAAGAGGCGATCATTGCGCGTGACGTGCTGCTCGCCGAACATGTCGGCTCTCGCCTCCATGTGTGCCATCTGTCGACCCGAGGCTCGGTGGAAATCATTCGCTGGGCCAAGGAGCGCGGGATCGACGTCACGGCGGAGGTGACTCCGCACCACCTCATGCTCACCGAGGACCTCGCACGAAGCTACGACCCGCTGTTCAAGGTCAATCCGCCGCTGCGCACGATCGAGGATGTCGAAGCGGTTCGAGCGGGGCTGGCTGACGGCACGATCGACATCGTGGCGACCGACCATGCGCCCCATGCGCACGAGGACAAGGACTGCGAGTG
This sequence comes from uncultured Bifidobacteriaceae bacterium, assembly GCA_964626275.1. Lineage (GTDB taxonomy): Bacteria > Actinomycetota > Actinomycetes > S36-B12 > S36-B12 > M55B157. The sequence goes on from CAZVCZ010000004.1 coordinate 24,233, forward strand.
GAGTGCGGGTGCGTTCGGAATGCTGGGTCTGCAGACCGCTGTCGGTGTCGTGGCCGAGGCGATGGTGGCGACGGGTTCCATGACCTGGGAGCAGGTCGCTGACCGGATGTCCATCGCCCCTGCTCGCATCGGTCGACTGAATGAGCAGGGACGCCCACTAGCCCCGGGGGAACCCGCGCATCTGACGATCATCGACCCTGATGCACCGTGGACGGTTCGTCCCGAACTCCTCGCCTCGCGCAGCCGCAACACCCCGTATGTCGAGCGGACCCTGCCGGCCTCGGTCTGGGCGACCTTCTTCCAGGGCCAGCCCACGGTGCTCGAGGGCAGCCTGGCATGACGAGTGCACCCGTCACCGATTGGCCGCTCCGCCTGCTGCTCGTGGCCCTGGTTCTCGGGGTCATCGCGCTGGTCCTGTTCGCGATGCTGCGGGGCTGGCGGGCGCGGGGGAGACGACAGGCATCGATTCCCGAGCCCCCTGCTATTCCGGAGGGACTGGCGATTCCGGAGGAAGAGGCACCGGGGTCGAGTCTCATCCCCGGGGTCTACCTCGGTTCCGTGCGATCGGGGGACTGGCTCGATCGGATCGTCGCCCATGGATTGGGCACCCGCAGTCGGGTGGAACTGTCGATGCATCCGGAGGGCCTTGCCGTGGAGCGGTTGGGAGCGCGTCAGTTCTTCATCCCCAGCAGCGATCTTCGCGACGCGCGCCGCGATCGTGGGATCGCGGGAAAGGCCTTCGAGAAGGATGCTGTCGTCGTGATCACCTGGTCGCTGGGCGAGGAGTTGATCGACACCGGCATCCGCCCGGACAGAGCCGAGGACGCCCAAGCGCTCATCGACGGGATCCACGGCCTGCTCCACACAGGGGGATCGGACACGACCAGACCCAGCCCACCAGGAATGGAGCCCGGCCTGTGAAGATGCACGATGTGAATACTTCCCGGCGGGACACCGTCCCGGCCGTCCTCGTCCTCGAGGATGGACGGTCATTCCGCGGGCGCAGTTTCGGTGCCGTGGGAACCACGACGGGCGAGGCGGTGTTCTCCACCGGGATGACCGGCTACCAGGAGACCCTCACCGATCCGAGCTATCGGGGGCAGGTCGTCGTGATGACCTCCCCGCACGTCGGCAATACCGGGATGAATGACGAGGATGCCGAATCTCGACGTATCTGGGTATCGGGCTACGTCGTCCGAGATCCCGCACCGGCGCCCTCGAATTTCCGGTCACGTCGCAGTCTCGACGACGATTTGATCGATGCCGACGTGGTGGGGATCCGCGACATCGACACACGCGCCCTGACCCGGCACCTGCGGGAGGCGGGGGCGATGCGAGTGGGCATCTTCTCCGGTGACGCTGCTCAGCGCTCCGCCGCCGAATTGCTCGCCGAAGTGCGTTCGGTTCCTCCGATGCTGGGTTCAGATCTCACCGGAGAGGTCACGGTGTCGGAGCCCTATGAGGTTCCGGCAATCGGCGAGAGTCGCGGTGTCGTCGCGGCCGTGGACCTCGGGATCAAGTCGATGACGCCGCGTCGTCTCAGCGAACGTGGGCTCACCGTGAAGGTCGTGCCGGCCACGGTCGGCATCGATGAACTGCTGGAGATCGGCCAGGACGGTGTCTTCTTCTCCAATGGCCCCGGCGATCCCGCGACCGCGGAGCACACCGTTGCTCTCGTCCAGGCTGCCCTGGCGCAACGTCGGCCGGTGTTCGGGATCTGTTTCGGCCACCAGATGCTCGGTCGAGCGCTGGGATTCGATACCTATAAGTTGCGTTTCGGCCACCGCGGGATCAATCAGCCGGTCCAGGATCTCCGCACCGGACGTGTGGCGATCACCGCCCACAACCACGGCTTCGCCGTCCAAGCGGAGGTTGGGACTGAAATCGAGACCGACTTCGGTCGTGTCGAGGTGAGCCATGTCTGCCTCAATGACGGCGTGGTGGAGGGTCTGCGCTGCCTCGACGTACCTGCGTTCAGCGTGCAGTACCACCCGGAGGCCGCGGCTGGCCCGCATGATGCTGATCCACTCTTCGATGATTTCGTCCGACTGATCGAGGAGAGCCGCTGATGCCACGTCGGGAAGACATCGATTCGGTGCTGGTGATCGGCTCCGGACCCATCGTCATCGGACAGGCCTGCGAGTTCGACTACTCCGGTACCCAGGCCTGTCGAGTGCTGCGCGCGGAGGGGATACGGGTGATCCTCGTCAACAGCAATCCGGCGACGATCATGACCGATCCTGAATTCGCGGATGCGACCTATATCGAGCCCATCACGCCCGAGGTCGTGGAGAAGATCATCGCCAAGGAGCGTCCGCGCGCACTGCTCCCGACCCTCGGTGGGCAGACGGCGTTGAACACGGCCATGGCGCTGCATCGGGCGGGTGTCCTCGAACGCTATGACGTCGAGCTCATCGGGGCCGATGTGGACGCGATCGAGCGCGGCGAGAATCGAGAGAAGTTCCGCGAGATCGTGGCCGAGATCGGCAGCGAGAGTGCCCGATCTGCGATCTGCCACACCCTGGAAGAGTGCCTGGAGGCCGTGGACGATCTCGGATATCCGGTGGTGGTCCGACCCTCGTTCACGATGGGCGGGGCCGGCTCGGGTATCGCTCGGGACGAGGATGATCTGCGGCGGATCGCGGGAACAGGCCTGCAGGCCAGTCCCACGACAGAGGTTCTCCTAGAGGAATCGATCCTCGGCTGGAAGGAATACGAACTCGAGCTGATGCGCGACCGCCACGACAACGTGGTCGTGATCTGCTCCATCGAGAACCTCGACCCCATGGGCGTCCACACCGGGGACTCGATCACCGTGGCCCCCGCCTTGACCCTCACCGACCGTGAGTACCAACGAATGCGTGATGTCGCCATCGACATCATCAGGGCGGTGGGTGTCGACACAGGCGGTTGCAATATCCAGTTCGCGGTCAACCCGGAGAACGGCCGGCTCATCGTGATCGAGATGAACCCGCGAGTCTCCCGATCCTCCGCACTCGCCTCGAAGGCAACCGGATTCCCCATCGCGAAGATCGCCGCGAAACTCGCCGTCGGATACACCCTCGATGAGATCCCCAACGACATCACCCAGGAAACCCCTGCATCGTTCGAGCCGACCCTGGACTACATCGTCGTCAAGGTTCCACGTTTCGCTTTCGAGAAGTTCCCCCAGGCGGACCCGACTCTCACGACGACGATGAAGTCAGTCGGCGAGGCGATGGCGATCGGCCGCAACTTCACCGAGGCCCTGAACAAGGCACTGCGGTCGCTGGAGAAACCAGAGGCGGTGTTTCAGTGGAACGGGTCAGCCGATCAGGTGGACGTCGCAGCGGAACTCGACGCCGCCCACACTCCGCATGACGGCCGACTCGTCCGCGTCCAACGGGCGCTGTGGGGTGGGGCCTCCGTCGAGGATGTGCATGAAGCGACCGGGATCGATCCGTGGTTCTGCGATCAGATCGTCCTGCTCAACGACATTGCCGAGGACATCCGAAGCGCGGCGGAACTCGATGCGGACGTCCTGCGATACGCCAAGCATCACGGGTTCTCCGATCGACAGATTGCAGGAATCCGACAGATCGAGGAGGCCGAAGTCCGAGCTCTCCGGCATGCCCTCGGTGTTCGCCCGGTCTACAAGACCGTCGATACCTGCGCGGCCGAGTTCGAGGCGAAGACGCCGTACCACTACTCCTCCTATGACGAGGAGACCGAGGTCGAGCCGGGCGATCGAGACAAGGTGATCATCCTCGGATCGGGCCCCAACCGGATCGGTCAAGGCATCGAGTTCGACTACTCATGCGTGCACGCGAGCATGACCCTCCGCGACGCCGGGTACGAAACGATCATGGTGAACTGCAATCCGGAGACGGTCTCGACCGACTACGACACCTCGGATCGGCTCTACTTCGAGCCACTCACCCTCGAGGATGTGCTCGAGGTCGTGCACGCGGAGTCGGCCGTGGGCAGGCTGGCCGGGGTCATCGTCCAACTGGGCGGCCAGACACCGCTGGGCCTCGCCCAGGGGCTGAAGGACGCCGGCGTGCCCATCGTGGGGACGAGTCCGGAGTCGATCCACCTCGCCGAAGAGCGGGGAGCGTTCGGACAGGTGCTCGCGCGGGCGGGCCTCCCGGCTCCGCGCCACGGAACGGCGTTCTCCTTCGAGGAAGCGCGGGGGATCGCGGCGGAGATCGGCTACCCCGTGCTGGTGCGTCCCTCCTATGTCCTCGGTGGCCGAGGCATGGAGATCGTCTACGACGAGCAGATGCTTGCGGACTATCTCGAGCGGGCGGCCCGGGTCAACCCCGAGCACCCGGTGCTGGTGGATCGCTTCCTCGACGATGCGGTCGAGATCGATGTTGATGCTCTCTTCGATGGCACGGACATCTACCTCGGTGGTGTCATGGAGCACATCGAGGAAGCAGGGGTGCACTCTGGTGACTCGGCCTGCACCCTGCCGCCGGTCACCCTGGGGCCCGGTGAGATCACTCGCATTGCGGCCTCCACCCGCGCGATCGCCGAGGGTGTCGGAGTCCGGGGACTGCTCAATGTCCAATACGCGCTCGCGGGCAACGTCTTGCATGTGCTCGAAGCCAATCCGCGCGCCTCTCGCACCGTCCCCTTCGTGTCGAAGGCCACGGCAGTGCCGCTGGCGAAGGCAGCGGCTCGGATCATGCTCGGCGCGACCATCGCGGAGTTGCGCGCAGAAGGCATGCTGCCGGCGACCGGAGATGGGGCGACACTGCCCACGGGCGCGGCGATCTCGGTGAAGGAGGCCGTGCTGCCCTTCGGCCGATTCCACGGTGTGGACACCGTCCTGGGCCCGGAGATGAAGTCAACCGGTGAGGTCATGGGCATCGACCGTGACTTCGGTAGCGCCTTCGCCAAGTCTCAGATGGCCGCCTACACGGGAGGCCTGCCGCGAGCGGGAACGGTGTTTGTCTCCGTCGCCGACCGCGACAAGCGCTCACTCATCTTTCCGGCGAAGCGCCTCGCCGATCTCGGCTTTGACATCGTGGCGACCGAGGGAACCGCTGAGGTGCTTCGCCGTCACGGTCTCGAAGCCGGCACTCTGCGCAAGCTTCGCGATGGCGAGGGCCCCGCGGGCGAACCCACTACGGTGCAGGCGATTCTGGCCGGCGACATCGATCTCATCATCAACACACCATTCGGTGTCGGGCCGAGGCTCGACGGATATGAGATCCGGACCGCTGCCGTCTTGACGGGAGTGCCCTGCATCACGACGATCCAGGGACTGTCAGCGACGGTTCTGGGCATCGAGGCGCTGCTCGATGACGGGATCGGTGTGCGGTCGCTCCAGGAGCATTCGGCTGACCTGCAGCGGCTGCGCGATTCCGAGGACTCCAGAACCGGGGAGGTTAGCTAATGCCCATCCAATACCGCGGCGAAGTCGTGTCTGTCCGTCGAGCGGGCCAGTACCACGTGCTCACCCTGACGGCCGGCTCCATCCCCGAGACGGCTCGGCCCGGACACTTCGTCGGCATCGCCATCGGTGGCGATGAGTCGGGGCTGCTGATGCGCCGTGCGTTCTCCATCCACGGGGTGCAGGAACGCGGGGTCTTCGGTGGCACGGTGGACATCGTCGTGGCCGCCCATGGTCCGGGGACCCGATGGCTGGTGGGGCGCCACCGAGCGGATCCGGTCGACATCATCGGACCCCTCGGGCGTCCGTTCTCGTTGCCACGCGATCCGGTGTCGTGTGCACTCGTCGGTGGCGGCTACGGGTCGGCTCCGCTGTTCATGCTCGCGGATCACCTGCGAGCACGCGGATGCCGAGTCGACATGGTGCTCGGTGCGGGAACCGAAGAGCGACTCTTCGGTGTTCTCGAAGCGAAACGGATCGCGTCCACGGTGACGACGACGACCGAGGATGGCTCCCTGGGAACGGAGGGGCGAGTGACTGATGTCCTCGGCGATGTGATGGAGCGCAACAACACCGACGTGGTCTATGCCTGCGGCCCGATGCCGATGCTTGCCGCCGTGGCGGATATGGCGGCAGAACGTGGTGTCTACAGTCAGTGCGCTGTCGAGGAGTCCATGGCGTGCGGAATCGGGGTGTGCATGACCTGTGTCCTGCCGGTCATCGGTGATGACGGGGTGACCCGGATGGTGCGTTCCTGTGTCGAGGGGCCGGTCTTCCGAGGTGATCGAGTGCGGTGGGCCGAGGTCGGGACGGTACCCGCCGACACCCTGGGTGCACCGGCGAGCGAAGGAGGCCTGTGATGACTCGCGCCGTCGTGCGGCCTGCGGAGGCTCTGGCGCCGGTGATCCATGACGAGATCGACATGTCGACGACCCTGGCGGGCGTGGAACTCCCGAGTCCGGTCCTCACTGCCTCGGGGTGCGCGGCTGCCGGACGTGAACTCGATGCCTTCTTCGACATCACCGCGATCGGAGCGGTGGTAACGAAGAGCATCATGGTCGAACCTCGCTCGGGACGTCCGACGCCGCGGATGGCGGAGACGCCCAGCGGCATGCTCAACTCGATCGGCCTGCAGGGACCGGGGATCTCGTCTTTCGTGGAACGTGATCTTGCCTGGCTTCGCCAACGTGGCGCACGCGTGGTCGTGTCGATCGCTGGCGACAGTGTCGATGACTACGCGAAGCTCGCGAAGGTCCTGCGGATGCACGAGGGCATTAGTGCCATCGAGGTCAACATCTCCTGCCCGAATGTAGAGGATCGGGGCAAGGTGTTCGCCTGCCACGCCGATACCTCCGCTGCGGTGATTCAGGCGGTGCGCCGCAACACGGACGCACGAACCCCCATCCTCGCCAAGCTCTCACCGGATGTCACCGACATCACGAGCATCGCCCTGGCCTGCGTGCGTGCCGGTGCCGATGGCCTGTCGGTGATCAACACGCTGCTGGGAATGGTGATCGACACCGACAGGATGCGTCCGGCCTTGGCCGGAATCACCGGCGGATTGTCCGGCCCCGCGATTCGACCCGTGGCCGTGAGGTGCGTGTGGCAGATCCGGCAGGCACTTCCCGATGTCCCGATCCTCGGCATGGGCGGAATCCGAACAGGGCTGGATGCGCTGCAATTCATCCTTGCGGGCGCCAATGCCGTGTCGGTGGGCACGACGGTCTTCAATGATCCCACCGCGCCGATGCGCATCCACCGCGAATTGCAGACCGCCCTTGCCGAACGTGGAATCCCTCGACTCGTGGATGCGGTGTCCTATGCGCACGGTTTCGCCGACCGAGTCAGCGACGAAGAGCCGATGATCGACCTCGACGAGGAATCGGATGACGATTCCTTAGACGGCTACGGCACATGACCAGTGACTCCCAGGGCTCGGCTGGGCCGAAGGCCCCCATCGCCGTGGCCCTCGATGCGCCGGATACAGCCACGATGCAATCGTGGGCGACTGCCGTTGCGCCGGTCGTGCGGACGATCAAGATCGGGCTGGAGACCTATCTGCGAGATGGCGCGCAGGCAGTACATCAGACACGACAGGCCATCGAAGCCGAGGACACCACGTGTTCACTCTTCCTCGACTTGAAGCTCCACGACATCCCGGCGACAGTGGCGGGCGCTGCGCGATCCGTCGCCGGATTGCGCCCGGACTTCCTCACCGTCCATGCAGCGGGTGGTCCGGCGATGATCGAGCAGGCGGCCCGAACGCTGCCCGACACGCGGATCACCGCAGTCACGGTGCTGACCTCCCTGTCGCGCACCGACCTCGATTCGCTCGGCATCCTGGCCGCGGATGATGCCGCGGATGCCTCCGGCGAGACGGCAGTGGAGGAACTGGTCTGCCGATGGGCGTCGATCGCGGTCGACGCTGGCGCCCGCGCCATCGTGTGCTCACCCCAGGAGGTGGCGGCCGTTCGCGCAAGTGTGGGCAACGACATCGTGCTCATCACACCCGGAGTTCGTCCTGCCGGATCTGCCGCCGGAGATCAGCAGCGGATCGCCACACCGGCCCAGGCCCTGGCCGCTGGAGCGGACCTGCTCGTCATCGGACGCCCCATCACAGGCGCCGATGATCCGCGCAGAGCGGCCGAAATGATCGCCGAGGAATGTCGCTCGTCGCCGCGCGCCGTCACCCACTCGCTCCGGCCATGACGGTGGTGCAACGTCGATGAGTCGGCCGTCCCTCGATGATGACGCGCGGGCTCTGGGGCGCCAACGGGCGATGGAGGCTCGCCGTCGACGCGCCGAGGTGAAGTCGTCGCTGTCCTCGGGTGAGGGTGACCTGGTCGCGCTGCTGGCTCAGCGGCGCGACCCTGTCCTGTCGCGGCTTCGCGTCCGGGAGGTGATCACCGCACTTCCCGGAGTCGGACCTGCCGGCGCAGGGCGCATCCTCACGGAGTGCGCCATCGAGGGGGAGCGCCGTCTGGGTCAACTCGGTGACCTGCAGGTGCAGCGACTGCTCTCGGCCGTGCACGCCCGCGAGGCTCCAGAGTTGCCCGCCCGACTACTCGTCCTATCCGGTCCGTCGGGTGTCGGGAAGTCCTCGGTGGTGGCGTATCTGCGGGAACACCACCCGGCGCTGTGGTTCTCGGTGTCGGTGACGACCCGCACACCCCGGCCGGGGGAGGTCGATGGAGTGGACTACCACTTCATCACCCAGGAGACCTTCGATCGCCTCGTCGACGAGGGGGAATTGTTGGAGTGGGCGGTCTTTGCCGGGAACTCCTACGGAACCCCCGCGGCCCCCGTCCACGAGCGTCTCGAGCGAGGGGAGCCGGTGATCTGCGAGATCGACCTGCAGGGAGCCCGCCAACTGCGTTCGCGAGCGCCCCATTCCCTCCTGGTCTTCCTTGCACCCCCCTCCTGGCAGGTCCTCGTCGAGCGCCTCACGGGGCGGGGTACCGAGAGCCCCGAGGTCGTCGCGGAACGGCTGGAGACCGCTCGACGTGAACTCGCGGCGGAGTCGGAGTTCGACGTCGTCGTGGTGAATGACAGCGTGGCGGGTGCGGCCGAGGAGATCGTCCGCGTGCTCACGGGGTAGACTCTCCCCGCCGGAGCCGGTCAAGGCGCCTCCGGTCACCCCCGTCTAGAGAGGCCCAAGCCCGTGTCGTCACCACGTCCCGAGGGCATCACCCACCCGGCGATCGATGATCTGCTCGAGCGCACCGACTCGAAGTACTCCCTGGTGATCTACTCCGCCAAGCGCGCCCGTCAGATCAACGCCTACTTCTCCCAGCTCGGTGAAGGGCTGCTGGAGTATGTCGGGCCCCTCGTGGAGACCCACGTCCAGGAGAAGCCGCTGTCGATTGCCCTGCGCGAGATCGATGCAGGCCTCCTCACCGCTGAGCCGATCGACCCCAACGCGGTGCCGTCCGCTGTCCCCGTTGAGGAGGTCGTGATCGCCGAAGCGCCGGTCGACCCCTTCACGGTGATCGAGGACACGACCCCCGAGGACGCATCCTGAGCACACGCATCCTGCTGGGGGTCTCAGGCGGCATCGCCGCCTACAAGGCCTGCTTGCTGGTGCGTCTTCTGCGTGAAGACGGACACGATGTGCGTGTCGTCCCGACCGAAGCTGCCCTCCGTTTCGTCGGCGCGCCGACCTGGGAGGCACTCTCCGGACATCCGGTGACGCACGAGGTGTGGCAGGACGTCGACACGGTCGGCCACGTCGAGCGAGGTCGCTGGGCGGAGTTGGTCATCGTGGCCCCCGCCACCGCGGACCTGCTGGCCCGGGCCGCGGCCGGACTCGCCGATGACCTGCTCACTACATCGCTGCTGACGGCGACCTGTCCGGTGCTCTTCGCCCCGGCCATGCACACCGAGATGTGGCATCACCCGGCAACGCAGGCAAATGTCCACACGCTGACTGACCGTGGCTTCGATGTCATGCCTCCTGCGGTGGGTCGCCTCACGGGTGCGGACAGCGGGCCCGGCCGACTTCCCGAACCGGGAGACATCATGGCGCGAGCCTTGGGCCTGCTCGCACCGCGCGACCTCCTCGGCCGTCACATCGTCGTGTCCGCAGGTGGCACCCGGGAACCTCTCGACCCGGTGCGATTCCTCGGCAACCGCAGCAGCGGCAAGCAGGGTGTCGCCATCGCCGAACGCGCACTAGCCCGGGGCGCATCGGTCACCCTCGTCGCGGCACACCTCGAGATCACGCCACCGGCGTCGGCGAAGGTGATCGAGGTGGACAGCGCCGAATCGATGCGCTCAGCCATGCACGATGCCGCCGGCTCCGCCGATGCGGTGATCATGGCGGCAGCCGTTGCCGACTTCCGCCCCCGCGAGGCCTCAGCGACCAAGATCAAGAAGGATCCCCAGGTGGTGGAGGAATCTCGCGTGGTCGAGCTCGTGCGCAATCCCGACATCCTGGCCGAACTCGTCCGGGACCGTCGACCAGGTCAGATCGTCGTGGGGTTCGCTGCTGAGACGGGTGATGGGCAGAACACGGCCCTCGAGCAGGGGCGAGGCAAGCTCGCGACCAAGGGCGTGGACATCCTGGTCGTCAACGATGTGAGCGAAGGCCGCGTCTTCGGCCGGGACTCCAACGAGGCCGTCATCTGTCAGGCGTCGGGGGAGGAACTGCAGGTGCCGCAGGGAAGCAAGGCGGCGCTGGCCGACACGCTCCTCGACGTCATCGCCGCTCGCTGGTAGCCCACCCGCTACAGTGAGGCGCATCGTAATGAGCGCCAGCGCGAAGCCCCGGCTTGCTGGCCGGCAACCCTCGTCAGCGCGGTGGGGTGCCCCGGGTGAAGACGAGGCCTATGAGGGCAAGCGCGTCGCTGACGCTCCTGCCCCGCACTGAAGGAGTGAGAGTGTCACAACGCCTGTTCACCTCGGAATCCGTGACCGAGGGACATCCCGACAAGATCGCCGATCAGATCTCCGACTCGATCCTCGACGAGTTGCTCCGACAGGACCCGGCGAGCCGGGTTGCGGTGGAGACGCTGATCACCACGGGCCAGGTTCATGTCGCAGGCGAGGTCACCACCGAGGGATTCGCCGATGTCATGCAACTCGTGCGCGACGTCGTGCTCGAGATCGGCTACGACTCGTCCGTGAAGGGATTCGACGGTGAGTCCTGCGGGGTATCGGTCTCCATCGGCAAGCAGTCCCAGGACATCGCCCAGGGAGTCGATGACGCCTTCGAAGAGCGCGTCGACCACAGTGCGGACCCACTCGACCGACAGGGTGCGGGGGACCAGGGGCTCATGTTCGGCTACGCCACCGACGAGACGCCTACCTTCATGCCGCTGCCGATTTCGCTCGCGCATCGACTCGCTGAGCAACTCTCCGCGGTGCGCAAATCGGGCGATGTGCCCTACCTTCGTCCAGACGGCAAGACGCAGGTCACCATCGAGTACGACTCCGAAGATCGCCCGGTGCGACTCGACACGATCGTGGTGTCCAGCCAGCACGCTCGCGACGTGAATCTCGAGACACTGCTCACTCCTGATATCCGCAAGCACGTCGTCGAACCGATCCTCGAGACCGTCGACCTCGACTCGCGCGATGTCCGGCTGCTGGTGAACCCGACAGGTCGCTTCGAGATCGGCGGGCCGATGGGCGACGCGGGATTGACCGGCCGCAAGATCATCGTCGATACGTACGGCGGCATGGCCAGGCACGGTGGCGGTGCCTTCTCTGGCAAGGACCCGTCCAAGGTCGATCGCTCCGCCGCCTACGCCATGCGCTGGGTTGCCAAGAACGTCGTGGCCGCAGGATTGGCCAAGCGCTGTGAGGTCCAGGTCGCCTACGCGATCGGCAAGGCCCAGCCGGTGGGCGTGTTCGTGCAGACCTTCGGCACCGGCACCCTGCCCGACGAGCGCATTCAGCAGATCGTGCAGGAGGTCTTCGACCTGCGCCCGGCGGCGATCATCGCCGACCTGGACCTGCTGCGACCGATCTACCGGCCCACGGCTGCCTACGGACACTTCGGTCGGGAACTGCCCGACTTCACCTGGGAGCGCACCGATCGCGTGGATGCGTTGCGCGCTGCCGCTGGAGCCTGAGCGAGTTTCGAACAGCAGTTTCCGCGACGTCGGTGGGGCCTGGCACCATCGGGGCCGTGGGAGCCGCGAGATCCGCTGACGAGACGATCGACGACCCGGTCGCCCGGGTCGCGGTCGATATCTCCCTCGCGCACCTCGACCGACCCTTCGACTACGCGGTTCCAGCGGTCATGTCGGCAGATGCGGTTCCGGGTGCCCGTGTTCGAGTGCGCTTCGCCGGTCGACTCGTCGATGGATTCATCCTCGAGCGGGTCGCCGCCAGTGAGCATCGGCTGTCCCCGCTCGCACGGGTGACATCGCCGCTTCCGGTGGCGACTCCCGCCACACTGACCCTTGCCCGGGCCGTGGCCGATCGATATGCCGGCAGCGTGGCCGATGTACTGCGTGCTGCCATTCCGCCGCGCCACGCCCGAGCCGAGCAGTCCGTGCTGTCCAGCCCGGAATTCGACCCGACCTCGATCGCAGATGTGCCATCGGGAACCGCATCGGCAATCGCGGGATGGGCTGACTATCTCGGTGGCCCGGCCCTCGTGCGCCGAATGGCGGCTGGCGAGAGCGTTCGGGCCGTGTGGAATGCGGGGCCCGCGGAGGACTGGCCCCGCCGCATCGCCGAGTTGGCAGTCGAGCAGGTCCAACGTGGCACGGGACTCCTCGTGGTCCTACCGGACGCGCGAGATGTGAGTCGAGTGGACGCTGCCCTCACCGAGACGCTGACGACTCAGGTCGGGCAGACCCTGCACGAGACGTTGACCGCGGATGCGGGACCGCAGCGCCGTTACGCAGCCTTCTGTCGCCTTCTCACCGGTCGTCGCCGGGTGGCTGTGGGCACCCGGGCAGCGTGCTTCGCGCCGGTCCCCGAGGGCAGCGCGCTGGTGATCTGGGAGGACGGGGAGGAGACCTACGCCGAGCCACACTCGCCGGGGTGGCATGCCCGGGAAGTCCTGGCGCTGAGATCACACCTGTTCGGAGTGCCGTTGATGGCCGGAGGCTTCGGTCGGTCGGTGGCGGCACAGTCGTGGATCGCGAGCGGCTGGGCGGGTCCGGTCGTCATGGATCGAGACGTGATCCGCGAGCGTGCACCTCGCGTGCAGGCGCGGCCGACCGATATCGACGGAGCACCGGCTCGGTTGCCCTCTGCCGCCATGGAGGTTGCCCGATCAGGTCTCACCACCGGACCGGTTCTCGTGCAGGTCGCGCGCAGCGGCTATCTACCGGGAATGGCCTGTGCTCGGTGTCGCACTCCGGCTCGGTGCGGGGCATGCGGTGGGCCATTGGCCATCACCCGATCGGGTGCGATCCCTACCTGCCGGTGGTGCTCCTCGACATCGCCGGGATGGAGGTGTCCGCACTGTCACGCGTCAGAACTGAGGGCCATGGCGAGAGGAGCGGTGCGTACCGCCGAGGAACTCGGCCGTGCGTTCCCGAACACCCTCGTCACCGCCTCCGGTGGTGAGCACATTCTCGACATGGTGAGCGGGGATCCCCAGATCGTGATCGCCACTCCGGGTGCTGAACCGGTCGCCGAGGGCGGCTACGCCGCGGTTCTGCTACTGGACGCTCACATCACGCTCGCCCGGGCCTCCCTCTCGGCGGGTGAGGAGACGGTGCGCCGCTGGCTGACCGCGGCGGCTCTCGCTCGTTCCGCAGCCCCGCTGGTCGTCACCGCCGAGCCATCGATCCCCGCGGTCCAGGCACTCATGCGCTGGGATCCCGGCTGGTTCGCCGCGCGAGATCTCGCCGAGCGAGAAATGCTTCGGCTGCCGCCCGTCATGAGGTCGGCCATGGCCACCGGAACCTATGAGGCCCTCGAACAGGTCCGTCAGATGGTCCCTGCTCAGACCATCGTGCACGGGCCCTTCCCCGTAGACGATGACCGGCGCCTGGAACCACCGCGCGCGCGGCTGCTGCTACTCGCCGATCGAGAGCAGGGATCGTCCCTGGTGCGCGCGCTCCGAGAGGTTCTCGCTGTTCGGGCTGCCCGGCGCGAGGCGGCGGGGCTCGAGATCCGCATCGATCCGGCGGATTGGGGCGGGGAGAACTCGCACTTCTAGACTGATGGGAGGGAACGACCACGGAAGGGACACCTGCATGACGGTTCAACCGATCCGACTCTTCGGCGATCCGATCCTGCGCACCCCTGCTGACGAGGTCGTCGACTTCGATAAGGAATTGCGCAAGCTCGTCGCCGATCTCACCGAGACGATGCGCGATGCGCCGGGGAGTGGTCTGGCGGCGCCGCAGATCGGTGTGTCCCTTCGTGTGTTCACCTGGTGGGTCGACGATGAGCTCGGCCACCTGTGCAATCCCTCCCTCGACCTGTCCGAGGAGACCCAGGACGGGGAGGAGGGTTGCCTGAGCATCCCCGATCTGGCCTTCGATACCCGTCGTGCTCAGCGGGTCGTTGCCAAGGGATTCAACATGCATGGTGAACCCGTCACGATCGAGGGCAGCGATCTCCTCGCTCGAGCTATTCAGCATGAGACCGACCATCTCGATGGGATCCTGTTCGTGGATCGACTCGACACGGAGACCCGCAAGGCGGCGATGAAGGCGATTCGTGAGGCGGAGTGGTTCGGGGAGCCAGCCCCGGCAGTGAAGATCAGTCCGCACACGATCTCCTCGAAATGGCTGTGATCAGGTGCGTGTTCTCTTCGCCGGGACTCCTGACGTCTCCGTGGTCTCCCTCAACGCCCTGCTGCGGTCCCGACATGAGGTCGTTGCCGTCCTGACGCGCCCCGATGCGCCGAAGGGCCGTGGCCGCACCCTGGTCCGCAGTCCGGTGGGCGCGCGTGCCGATGAACTTGGGATTCCCGTTCTCACTCCCACGCGGCTGCGCGACCCGGAGTTCCTCGAGGCCCTGACCGCGCTGAGTCCAGACGCCTGCCCGATCGTCGCCTATGGCGGGCTCGTTCCGCCCGAAGCTCTGCAGATTCCGCGATACGGCTGGATCAACCTGCATTTCTCGCTGCTCCCGGCCTGGCGGGGCGCGGCGCCGGTTCAGCACGCGATCTGGCACGGCGACGACATCACCGGAGCCTCCACGTTCGTCCTCGAGGAGGGATTGGACACCGGCCCGGTCCTGGGAACGGTGGCCGAACCGATCGGACCGACCGATACCAGCGGCGATCTGCTCGAACGGCTGGCGCACAGCGGCGCGGAACTCCTCGTGCGAACCCTCGACGGGCTCGAGGATGGCGTGGCCGCAGCCGTGCCACAGCCGAACGATGGCGTCACCCTCGCGCCCAAGATCGAGGTTGCCGACGCGCAGGTCGACTTCTCCCAGCCGGCAGTGCGCGTCGATCGGCAGATTCGCGCCTGCACGCCAGCGCCCGGTGCGTGGGCGTTTTTTCGAGGAGAACGGTTACGTCTCGGTCCCGTCACTATCGTGACTGCTGCGGGGACCGAGGGCGGCAGCGACGAGCGTCTGACCGATCTGGCTCCCGGAGCGATCCTGGCCGGGCGGCGGGATGTGTGGGTCGGCACCGCGAGTGCTCCTGTTCGCCTCGGTGAGGTCACACCGGCCGGCAAGCGTGCGATGCCGGCAGCGGATTGGGCGCGCGGTGTGCGCCTTGAGCCCAGTGATGTTCTCGCGTGAACGACCGTCGGCCCCCTCGATCGCCGCGCCAAGGATCGTCGGCTGATCAGCGCCGATCACGGCGTGAACGTTCCGACCGGGGTGCCCGCGGTGCGGCCTATGACCTGCTGCACGAGATCGCAGCCGAGGACGCCTACGCCAACCTCGTGTGGCCACGGATCCTGCGAGAGGCGAACCTGAGCGATCGGGATGCGGCCTTCGCCACGGAATTGGCCTACGGAACCTTGCGCTGGCGCGGATTCCTCGATGCGGTCATCGCGAAATGCGTCGACCGTCCCCTCGATCGCCTGGATCCCCGAGTGTGGGATCTCCTGCGATTGGGCACCTATCAAATCCTCATGATGGCCACGGCAGAGCACGCGGCGGTTGCTGAGACGGTCAACCTGGCTAAGTCGGTGGCGGGGGAGGGGCCCGCTCGGCTGGTCAACGCGGTCCTCCGTCGCGTCGTGCGAGAGGGTGATCGCGAGGCGTGGGTCGCACGGGTCGCTCCCGGTGATTCGATCGTCGACCTGTCGATCGCGTGGTCCCACCCGGAATGGATGACGACCGCTCTCGCGGAGGCCCTGGGAGCGCAGGGCCGGCGCGGTGACCTCGTCGATGTTCTCCGGGCCGATAACGCACCGGCACGTCCGGTCCTCGTCGCGCGGCCGGGTCTGCTTCATCCGCAGTCGCTGTACGAGTTCGAGGGAGTGCAGCCCGGGCGGTGGTCGCCCTATGCCGCGGTGCTCGAGAGGGGGCGACCCGAGGACATCGCGGCGATCCGCGATGGCACCGCCGGGGTGCAAGACGAGGGAAGCCAACTGGTGGCCCTCGCCCTGGCGTCGGTGCCGGTGGACGGACCTGATACCACCTGGGTCGACCTGGCCGCCGGCCCCGGCGGGAAGACAGCGCTGCTGGCAGGGCTCGCACTGGAGCGGCATGCCCGACTCATCGCGGTGGAGCCCCACCGTCACCGAGCCGATCTGGTGAGCCAGGCAGTCCGCGCCTATCCCCCCGGAACCGTTGAGGTGGTGTGCGCCGATGGTCGAGACGAACTTCCGGTGAGTCAGGCGGATCGGGTTCTGCTCGATGCGCCCTGCACCGGGCTGGGTGCGCTGCGACGCCGCCCCGAAGCGAGGTGGCGACGGTCGCCGGCCGACCTGGCCACCCTCGGTCCGCTGCAACGTGAACTGCTGGATGCCGCGATCGGACTCACCCGCCCCGGCGGGGTCATCGCCTACTCCACCTGTTCGCCGCATCTGATCGAGACCGATCTCGTCGTCGATTCCGCCGTCCGCCGCCATCCGGGACTCGAGCTTCTCGACGCTCGGCCCTATCTCCCCGGTGTCCCTGACCTCGGGCCCGGCCCCACGGTCCGCCTGTGGCCGCACTTGCACGGAACCGACGGGATGTACCTCGCCCTGCTGCGTCGCGGCTGATCCTCGCTACCCTCACCCTGTGGAGCCGCTGATCTCGCCGAGCCTGCTGTCGGCTGATTTCGCTCGGCTCGCTGATGATGTCGCCCGGATTCCCTCGGCCGACTGGCTCCATGTGGATGTCATGGACTACCGCTTCGTGCCGAATCTCACCGTGGGTCTGCCGGTGGTGGAGTCCCTCGCGGCGGCGACCTCCATTCCCCTCGACTGCCATCTGATGATCGACGATCCCGATCGCTGGGCCCCCGGCTACGCGGAGGCAGGTGCCCAGAGCGTCACCTTCCATGCGGAGGCCGCACAGGCGCCGCTGCGGCTGGCTCGCACGCTTCGCGGCATGGGTGCCCGCGCGGGACTCGCGCTGAACCCGGCGACTCCGGTGGAGCCGTTCGCCGATCTGCTGGTGGATTTCGACATGCTCCTGGTGATGACCGTCGAGCCCGGCTTCGGTGGTCAACCCTTCCTCACCGAGGTCCTCCCGAAACTGCGCCGGGCGCGCGAGATCGCCGACGCCCGTGGACTGGAGATCTGGTTGCAGGTTGATGGTGGAGTCTCGATGAGCACGATCGAGCAGTGCGCAGAGTCGGGTGCGAATGTGTTCGTCGCAGGGTCCGCGGTCTTCGGCGCCGACGATCCCGATCGCATGGTGCGCCACCTGCGGGAACGCGCCGCCGTGGCGATGGGCGAGGCCGGCGGACCCGGACACTGAGTTGTCGTGCTGACCTCTGCGGAGCGGAATGCGCTCGACCGAGCTCTCGACCTCGCGGCAACCCCCGGCGTCCCGCCCGGTCCCAATCCGCGAGTGGGGTGCGTCATCCTCAGCCCGGAAGGAGAGGTCATCGCTGAAGGCTTCCACCGGGGAGCCGGGACACCCCACGCGGAGGTAGCCGCGCTTGCCGTCGCTGGAGGGGCTGCTCGGGGAGCAACCGCGGTGGTCAGCCTCGAACCCTGTGATCACCAGGGGCGCACCGGCCCATGCACCCAGGCCCTGCTCGACGCAGGCATCACACGAGTGGTCTATGCGCTTCCGGATCCGACTCCGCAGGCCGGTGGCGGCGCTGAACGACTGAGCGCTGCGGGTGTGCAGGTCCTGGCGGCTGATGGTGAGCAACAGGCACGGGCCCGTGACTTCCTCGAGCCGTGGACCGCCTCGCAGACGTGGGGGCGACCGTTCGTGACCGTGAAGATGGCGGCCACGCTCGACGGTCGCATCGCCGCCAGTGACGGAACGAGTCGCTGGATCACCGGACCTGAGTCGAGGCGTGATGTGCACCGGCTTCGTGCGAATGTCGATGCCGTCGTGGTTGGTCGCGGCACGGCCATGATCGATGACCCGTCACTCACGGTGAGAGACGTCGATGCCGGCGGCTATCAACCGCTGCGCGTCATCGTCGGCCGAGGTGACCTTCCCGATGATCTTGCTCTCTCAGGAGTCCAGGACGGATCGGTGCTTCACCTGCGCACCCACGAACCCGAGGAGATTCTCGACTCGCTTTTCGGGCGGGGAGTTCGCCATGTCCTGGTCGAAGGCGGCCCGACTCTGGTGAGTGCCTGGCTGCAGGCCGATGTCGTCGATCGGCTCGTGTGGTTCATCGCGCCGGTGATCCTCGGTTCTGGACCTGCGGCGGTGGGAGACATCGGCGTGAGCACGATGTCCGACGCATCCCGTTGGCAGGTGGTGAGTGTCGACCGGTTCGGCGAGGATGCAAGGATCGTGGCGGCGCGGACAACGGCCCAGACACGGGGCGCAGCGGAGAGGGAGACCTGAGGGTGTTCACCGGAATCGTGGAGGAGCGGGGGGAGATCGTCGACGTCCTGCGTCTGCCCGACGAAGCCGCGCGAGTGCGCATCCGGGGTCCGAGGGTGATCGACGATGCCCGCCTCGGAGATTCGATTGCCGTCAATGGGGTGTGCCTCACGGTGTCGCATCTCGACGGGGACGTGTTCGACGCAGACGTGATGCGCGAGACACT
>CAZVCZ010000005.1:0-37562 GCA_964626275.1 uncultured Bifidobacteriaceae bacterium
CAGGGCCGGGACCGGATGAGACCGTGTGGCACGTTCTCTCGAAGAACTCAGGCCCTCTCTTCGCGTTCGCGATCGCCTTCACGATCGTCGCGAGGAACTGGCTGGTCCACAACCAGATCGTCAATGCGATGCGTGCCTATGACCCAGCCGTGTTTTGGCTCAACATCGCTTGGATCGCCTCGATCACTCTTTCCCCTTGGGTGACTGCCATGTACGGGTCATCCGATGCCTTCACTGAAGGCGGTGAGGGTTTCGGCGGGACGGGAATGCTGTTCTTCGCCCTGCTCGCGGCTATCACCGGGATCAGCGTGATCCTCGGCTGGTACATCAACCGACACCGGGGCCTGCTCGACCCGGACGACAGCGAGACGTGGATCGCTCGACACCCTGCCGGGCAGTATCGAGGTGTCGTGTTGATCGTTGTGTTCCTCGTCAACGGCATCCTCACGCTCTTCATCCCCGCCTTCGCCGCCTATCTGCCCATCGTGCTCGTCCCCGTGGGGCTGGCGATCGCCGAGCGGCTGTCGAGGCGCCAGGGTTCATCGCGCGCCGACGACGAACCGGGCTTACGGTAGAGCCCGGGAATCACCCTAGGGAGGTGTCGGGCGCCGCCATGGCCGAGGAAGTCCACAGCATCACCGGAGCGCGCCAGGGCATCACCGAGGATCAGGCGCCGCGTACCCGCCGCTACCTGTTCTCCATGGGCATCCGGACCGCCTGCGTGATCGGGGCGATCTTCGTTCCGGGGTGGCCACGATGGGTGCTCATCGCTGGGGCCGTGATCCTCCCCTATGTGGCGGTCGTCGCCGCCAATGCTGGCCGTTCCCGTTCCGCCACTCCCCCGCCACCAGCTCCGATCTCTCCCCGACGGGAGCTGCCCCCGTCCCAGATCATCCCCAGCGATCGGCACTAGTCGACGCGCATTCCCTGCCTCGTGATGTCTCCACGTGCCCCATCGAACGGGCTGGTCTCACTCGGTCTAACGTGGTGACTATGTGGAGCCTGTTGCGAACACCGCGATGGCAGGGCTTCACCGCGCTCGTGATCATCGCCATCATCGCGTTCGGCCTGCTCAGCGCCTGGCAGTGGTCACGCGCCGAGGAGGAACGCCAGTCCAGGCTCGCCCAGATCACCCAGACCGAGCAGGCACGCGTCACTGTCGATGTCGGCCTCGCGAGCCTTAGCGAGACACTTCCCGCCGATCTGCGCGTACCGGTGTCGGCCACCGGGGAATATGTCGCCGACACCACGGTCCTCGTGCGGCAGCGTCCCCTCGACGGACGGAACGGATTCTGGGTCGCCACCCTGTTCGACCTCGATACGGGAGGCGACATCTGGGTGAACCGAGGCTGGATTCCCGCCACCGGGGCGGCCACCGCCGTGATCGACCCTCCACCACCGCCCGCCGGAGTCGTGGAGGTCGAGGGCTGGCTGGTGCCCTCAGAGGAGACCCGCGAGGAGATCACCGACCTTCCCGAAGGCCAGGTGCGCTGGCTCGACACCGCCGAGTTGCGAGGGGATCCAACGCTGCCCGTCTATCTCGAACGAGTGAGCAGCCTCCCGGCCGATCCTCAGGTCCTCGCTCTCCCCCTGCCCGAGGTTGACGAAACCCAGAACATCTCCTACGCCATTCAGTGGCTGGTCTTCGCCGCCGTCGCGATGTCCGGATGGGTGTTCTTCCTGCGTCGTGAAGCCCGGGAGGATGCGGCAGCCCAGCAGACCACTGCCTGATCTGATCCGGTCAGGCGAACTGGGTGCGATGGAGGGTGGCGTACAACCCACCGCGCTCGATGAGTTCCGCATGCGTTCCGGTTTCCACGACGCGTCCGTCGTCGACCACCACGAGCAGGTCTGCGCGGCGCACCGTGGACAGTCGGTGGGCGATCACGAGTGCGGTGCGGCCCGCCAACGCAGAGTCCAGCGCCGCCTGAACCGCCCTCTCGCTCTCGGAGTCAAGATGGGCGGTGGCTTCGTCGAGGAGGACGACCCTCGGCGCCGTGAGCAGCATCCGGGCCAGAGCCAGGCGCTGCTTCTCGCCGCCACTCAACCGATGACCCCGATCGCCCACCACGGTGTCCAGACCCTCGGGTAGGCGGGCGATGAGATCGGCGATGTGGGCCTGCTGCAAAGCCTGGGCGATCTGTTCGTCGGTCGCATCTGGCTTGGCGTAGAGCAGGTTCGCTCGAATGGTGTCGTGGAACAGATGAGCTTCCTGGGTCACGACCCCGAGAGCATCGTGCAGTGACGACAGGGTGACGTCACGAATATCGGAATCACCGATCCTGATCGAACCCTCGGTCACGTCGTAGAGCCGAGCGACGAGTCCCATCATGGTGCTCTTGCCGGCTCCGGAGGGTCCCACGAGTGCCACCAGCTGTCCCGGTTCGATCGTCAGGTCGATGTCGTGGAGCACCTCGTGACCATCGGCCTCCTCTACCTCACGGGCCACCGATTCCAGGGACGCCAGGGACACTTCGGACTTAGACGGATAGCGGAAGGACACGTCGTCGAATCGGATGCCGAGCGGTCCCGTGGACACCGGGTGTGCATCGGGCCGGTCACGCACCAGGGGTGGTAGGTCGAGGATCTCGAAGACACGCTCGAAACTGACCAGCGCCGTCATGACATCGACTCGGACATTGGACAGGGCCGTGAGGGGACCGTAGAGCTGCGCGAGAAGCGCGATGATGGCGAGCAGCGTTCCCAGCGAGATTCCGCCCGAGATGACCAGATTGCCACCGACTCCATAGGCGATCGCTGTCGCGAGAGCAGCGACGAGGGCGAGGGCGGTGAAGAACCAGCGGTTCGCCATCGCGATGGACACACCGGCGTCACGCACGGACGCAGCCCGCTCCGAGAACTGACGATCCTCGTCCTTCGGGCGCCCGTACAAAGTCACGAGCAGGGCACCGGCGACGTTGAAACGCTCCGTCATCTGGGCATTCATCCGGGCGTTGTCCTGCATCTGGCGTCGCGTCAGGACCTGGAGCCGGCGCCCCATCCACCGGGCGGGGAATAAGAACAGCGGCACGAGGAGCAGGGCGAGGATGGTCACCTGCCATGACAGCAGCAGCATCGTGATCAAGACCACGACGGTGTTGATGAGGTTACCGACCACACCACCGAGGGTGGAGGTGAAGGCCTGCTGTGCGCCGAGGACGTCGCTGTTCAGTCGGGAGACGAGCGCGCCCGTTTGAGCTCGGGTAAAGAAGGCGATCGACTGCCGCTGGACATGGGCGAAGACCCCGGTCCGAAGGTCGAAGATCAGTCCTTCACCGATCCGCGCGGAGAACCATCGACCCACGAGGCCCACCCCGGCATCCACGATGGCGAGGACCGCGATGAGGATCGCCAGCCAGGTGACCAGGGAGGCGTCACCGACACTAATCCCGTCGTCCACGATGACGCGGAACACCAGCGGCTGCGCAACAGTGAGGAGCGAGGTGAGGATCAAGGTCGCAAGGAAGGCGATCACCATCGTCCGATACGGCTTCGCGTAGGCGATCACCCTGCGAACAACAGCCCGACCGACCGGCTTCACCTGGCTTCGGTCCTGAGTGACCGCCCGATAGGCCGCCCAGGGCCCGGGCATCGTCATGACATGAGCTTCGCAAGGTTCGTGATCCGCTCGATCTGCCAGGCTCGCTCCCGCGCCCACTGGTCCGAAGCGGGGGAACCCGCAGCCTCGGCCAACAGGTGCTTCAGGGCGGGGACCGCCCCCGGTGGCGTCTGCAGGAGGCGCTCAGCCAGGCCCCGTGCGGCACTCTCGGGCTCCCCCTGGGCTGTCAGGGCCAGTCCCCAGGACTGCAATTCCTCCGGGGTGATATCCCTGCCGGTGGCGCAGGCCTCGAGGGCGGGGCCGTACCCCGCTCCTGCGACCATCGGCCAGGTGCCCCCGAGATCGGGGACCAACCCCCACGACGTTTCGCGCATGGCGAAGACCGCCTCGGGGTGGGGAATGATGAGGTCACAGGCGAGGGCGAGTTGGAAGCCGGCCCCCATCGCATGTCCGCGTACCGCAGCGATCGAGACGGCATCGACCTCACGCCACCACCGGAATCCCGACTGCGCCTCGACGATGAAAGCCTCGAGCTTCTCGGCACCTGTGCGCCCGAGCGAGACCAGGGACGGTTCCCCGGGGACTCCTTCCGGGGTGAACATGGCCCGATCCATTCCCGCCGAGAAACTCGGCCCCTCGGCCTGCAGGATGACCACCTGCATTCCCTCACTGGCCACCCACTCCCCGATTCTGGCGAAGGTCCGCCAGGTCGAAGGGCGTTGCGCGTTCCGGTTCTCCGGTCGCGCGAGCGTGATCACGACGACTGCGCCGTCCTGGTCGAGTCGCAGTCCGACGTCGGTCAATTCAGTGTCACTGGGCCGGGTACTCATGCCCACAGTCTCCCCCGACTCGCATCTCCTCGCGCACGGGGTGTCCGCCGGACGGCACGGGACGCAGGTGCAGGCACTCTTAGGCGAGGGCGACGAGTTCGGCGTAATCCTCGCTCCACAGATCCTCATCGCCTTCGGGCAGGATCACGACGCGCTCTGGGTCCAGCGCGCGAACTGCACCCTCGTCGTGGGTGACGAGGACGACCGCGCCCTGATACCGATGCAGAGCGGAGAGGATCTCCTCCCGACTGGCCGGATCGAGGTTGTTGGTCGGTTCGTCGAGAAGGAGGACATTCGCACCCGAGACGACCAGACTCGCGAGGGCGAGCCGCGTCTTCTCCCCTCCGGAGAGCACCGCGGCGGGCTTGTCGACATCATCTCCGCTGAACAGGAAGGAGCCGAGCACCGTGCGCGCCTGGGTCTGGGTGAGCTCAGGCGATGCCGACATCAGGTTCTCGAGCACGCTGCGTTCGGCGTCGAGGGTTTCGTGTTCCTGGGCGTAGTAGCCGATCCGGGCGCCGTGACCGTGGAGGACTTCGCCGGTGTCCGGCGTATCGACGCCCGCCAGGATGCGCAGCAGTGTGGTCTTTCCGGCACCATTCAGGCCGAGGATCACTACCCGCGATCCCCGATCGATAGCCAGATCGACATCGGTGAACACCTCGAGGGAGCCATAGGAGCGGGACAGCCCCTGTGCGTGTAGCGGCGTCCTTCCACAAGGGCGTGGATCGGGGAATCGCAGTCGCGCCACCTTGTCGGCCTGGCGGTTCTCCTCGAGATTGACCTCGAGTCGATCGGCCCGCTTGAGCATCGATTGGGCCGCGCGCGCCTTGGTGGCCTTTGCGCGCATCCGTTCGGCTTGATCACGCAAGGCGCTCGCCTGGCGTTCGGCATTGGCTCGCTCACGCTTGCGACGCCTTTCATCGGTCTCCCGCTGCGCGAGATAGGCGCGCCATCCCAGGGAGTAGTGGTCCAGTTGGGCCCGCTGGGCGTCGAGGTGGATGACGGTGTTGACGGTGTCCTCGAGGAGTTCGGTGTCGTGACTGATGACGATGAAGCCACCTGGGAAGCTGGCGAGGAAGCGTCGCAGCCATCCGATCGAGTCGGCGTCGAGGTGGTTGGTCGGTTCGTCCAGCAGGAGAACGTCATGCTGACCGAAGATGATTCGAGCGAGTTCGATTCGTCTCCGCTGCCCCCCGGACAGTGTTCCGAGGGGTTGGTCGAGCACCCGACCCGGCAGCCCTAGGCTCGCCGCCAGTGACGCCGCCTCCGCCTCTGCCGCGTAGCCTCCGTGGGCCTCGAATTCCACGAGAGCCCGGTCATATGCGCGCATGGCACGCTCCTGGACTACTCCGCTCGCCGATCCCATGTCGTGGCTCGCGGTATTCATGCGCGCCAGGGACGAGGCAAGATTCCTGGCCTCGAGAATCCGATCGCGCGCGATCGTGTCCGGTTCGGCTGCGCGGGGATCCTGCGGGAGGTAGCCGACGCTGCCGCGACGGGTGACATTCCCCGCAGCCGGTTGCGCCTCCCCTGCCAGTACCCGGGTCAGCGTGGTCTTGCCGGCGCCATTGCGTCCCACGAGCCCGATGCGATCACCGGGACCGACGGAGACGGTCGCATCCTCGAGCAACAGCCGCGCGCCCGCGCGCAGTTCGAGGCCATGTGCGGTGATCACAGCCCGCCAGCATGCCTTATGCGCTCACACGAGCCCAACTCCGCAACGGCTCCCTCGTGGAAAACGTTGCAATAGTTGCGGAGTTTGGTTCAGACGTTGAAGCCGAGGGCGCGGAGCATCTCGCGGCCATCGTCGGTGATCTTGTCCGGACCCCACGGCGGCATCCACACCCAGTTGATGGCGAACTCCTCGACCAGCCCCTCCAGCGCGGCCCGGGTCTGATCCTCGATGACATCAGTCAGCGGGCACGCCGCGGAGGTCAGCGTCATGTCGATAGTGGCGTGGTTCGCCTCATCGACGTGGATCCCGTAGACCAGACCGAGGTCGACCACGTTGATTCCCAGCTCCGGATCGACGACATCCTTCATCGCCTCGAACAGGTCCTCTTCAGTCTGCGTTCCAGTCTCAGCCATCGCTGCCACCTCCAGGTGCCTCGTCCATCATGACGGTCTCGTTCACGCTGTCTCCACACTGTCGTTCAACACGCTGTCGTTCACCACGCTGTCGTTCATCACTGCTCACTCGCATGCGCCTGCACGAGCGCGTCCTTGAACGCCATCCAGGACAGCAGGGCGCACTTCACCCGAGCCGGGTACTTCGCGACTCCCACGAAGGCCGCCGCGTCGCCCAAAGTTTCCTCATCTGGTTCCACCTGACCGCGAGAGGAGATCATCTCGTGGAATGCGCCCTCGATCTCCAGGGCTTCGGACTCGGTCCGGCCCACGAGCAACTCGTACAGCACGCTCGCCGATGCCTGCGAGATGGAGCAGCCCTGACCGTCGTAGGAAACATCTTCGATGATCGTCTCGCCGGACTCCGATGTCCCAAGGGTCACGCGCAGATCGATCTCGTCTCCGCAGGTGGGGTTGACGTGGTGGACCTGGGCGTTGAAGGGCTCCCGAAGCCCCTTGCCCTCCGGATTCTTGTAGTGATCCAGGATGATCTGCTGATAGAGAGAGTCGACGTCCATCACCAAGTCCCCGCCATCACATGCTTCCGAAGTACCGTCGGCTGTCGTTCAAGGCCTCGAGGAATGCATCGATGTCCGCAACATCGTTATACAGATAGGGCGACACGCGGGTCGTAGCCGGCACCCCCATCCGTCGACACGTGGGCCAGGCGCAGTGGTGTCCGACCCGGACCGCGACACCTCGATCATCGAGGACCTGCCCGAGGTCATGCGGGTGTATTCCGTCGACCACGAAGGACACCGCACTCCCCCGATCGACGGCGTCGGTCGGCCCGATGATGCGGACCCCGGGGACACCCTCGAGACCGTCGAGAGTGTGGCGAGTCATGAGATGCTCGTGCTCGGCAATGCGTTCCATGCCAATAGCGTCGAGATAGTCGCAGGCTGCCGCGAGACCCACGGCCTGCGCCACCATCGGCACGCCGGCTTCGAAGCGGTTCGGCGGATCGGCGAAGGTCGACACCTCCATCGTGACCTCGGCGATCATCGAACCACCCGTCATGAAGGGTGGCATCGAGTCGAGTACCTCGCGTCGAGCCCACAGGCATCCGATTCCGGTGGGACCCAGCATCTTGTGCCCACTCCAGGCCATCGCATCGATATCCAGTGCCGATACATCCACGGGCTGATGGGGAACGGACTGGCAGGCATCGAGGATGACCAGCGCCCCAACCGATCGCGCCGCTGCAGACACGGCTGCGACATCGTTGATGGTGCCCAGCAGATTCGACTGATGGGTAAAGGAGACGACCTTCGTGCGCGGACCGATGACTCGTCCCAGGGCATCGAGGTCCAACCGACCCTCATCGGTCACGGGGATCCATCGCAGCACGGCACCGGTCTTGGCGCACACCTCCTGCCACGGCACCAGGTTCGCGTGATGCTCCATCTCGGTGATGCAGATCTCGTCGCCAGGGGCCAGCACGTATCTCTCGGCCCCATCCGGCAGCGGCGCACCATGGATCGACAGCGCGGTGGCATTCGAGAACGCGTACGCCAGCAGGTTCAGTCCCTCCGTGGCGTTCCTAGTGAAGACCAGATCATCGGCGCGAGCGCCGACGAACCCCGCGATGGTGGCGCGGGCACCCTCATAGGCCTCCGTTGCCTCCTCAGCCAGTTGATGTGCGCCGCGGTGGACCGCAGCATTCGCGGTCTCGTAGTACGCCCGCTCGGCATCGAGCACCGCCCTCGGCTTCTGCGAGGTCGCCGCGGAATCGAGGTAGACCAGGCGCCGCTCACCGCGCACGGTCCGAGCCAGGATCGGGAAGTCCTTCTTGATGCCGGCAACATCCAGGGGCTTGATCCTGGCAGCATCCACGGGACCTCCCACCGCAGCCGATGCGATGCTCACGACCCGACGCCCGCCCGTGCTGTCGCAACGAACTCCTCGTAGCCATGCTCCTCGAGCCGATTCGCCAGCTCGGGCCCACCGGACTCCACGATGCGGCCATCGACGAAGACATGGACGAAGTCGGGATGGATGTAGCGCAGGATCCGGGTGTAGTGCGTGATGAGCAGGGTCCCGGTCTCACCGCTGGCCTGGTACCTGTTCACGCCCTCGGACACGATGCGTAGGGCATCGACGTCCAAACCCGAGTCCGTCTCGTCCAGGACCGCGATCTTGGGCTTCAGCAACTCCAACTGCAGGATCTCGTGACGCTTTTTCTCACCACCGGAGAAGCCCTCGTTGACACTTCGTTCAGCGAAGGCCGGGTCGATGTTCAACGCTGCCATCGCCTCCTTCATCTCCTTCAGCCACAAACGCAACTTCGGGGCCTCACCGCGAACGGCAGTGACAGACGTCCGCAGGAAGTTGGAGACGGAGACACCGGGAATCTCGACCGGGTACTGCATGGCCAGGAACAGTCCCGCGCGAGCTCGCTCATCGACGCTCATCTCGAGCACATTCTCACCGTCGAGGGTGATGCTCCCCTGCGTGACCTGGTACTTGGGATGCCCCGCGATCACGTAGGCGAGGGTCGACTTTCCCGAGCCATTCGGGCCCATGACCGCGTGGGTCTGGCCCTGCTCGATCACGAGATCGACACCGCGCAGGATCGGCTGCTCTCCGGCGTCTGTCTCGACCGACGCGTGCAGGTCGTGGATCTCCAGGGTGGACACGTGCTTCTCCTTTGTTTCGTGGCCCCGGCCGACCGAGTCTGGTCGAGGCGCCTAGTGGTGGCAGAGCTTCGATCAAGCGACCTGTTCGGGCGCAGCGGCGATATCGACGAGGACGCGCGCGGTGTCACCGTCGCCCACCACGTCGACCCGATAAACAGGAACGGGTTCCGTCGCGGGCAGCGTCAACGCCGCCCCAGTACGCAGATCGAATACCGAGCCATGCAGCCAGCATTCGATCGTGCAGTCGTCGACGTCACCCTCGGATAGCGCAACATCGGCATGCGAGCATCGATCAGCGATCGCGTAGACACCGTTCGTGTCGCGAGCGACGGCGACAGCGGTCCCTTCGATATCGACTCGGAGAGCACCGGGGTTCGGAATATCGCCCACGGCACAGACATCGACGGCGGTCATGCCTCACCGCCTTCGTCACCCATCACGTCGGCGAGAACTTCCTCGATACCAAGCCGCTTGTCGATGCCGGCCATCACCTCTTCAGCAAGTCCCGGGATACCGGTCCGCATCAGGATGTCGGCGAAGAATCCCCGCACGACTAGGACCCGCGCAAGTTCCTCGGTAATACCTCGCGCTTGGAGGTAGAACATCTGCTCGTCATCGAACCGGCCGGTTGCACTGGCATGCCCGGCCCCCACGACCTCACCGGTCTCCAACTCCAGGTTCGGCACGGAGTCAGCGCGAGCACCGTCACTGAGCACTAGGTTGCGGTTCACCTCGTAAGTGTCGATACCCACCGCCTCTGCGCGGACGAGCACATCGCCGATCCAGACAGTGTGCGTGCCCTGCCCCTCGAGTGCTCCCTTATACGTCACCGAACTACGTCCGTGAGGCTTGCTGTGGTCGACGAAGACACGGTGCTCGTGATGCTGTCCCGCGTCGGCGAAGAAAAGTCCCAGAAGCTCCGCATCGCCACCACTGCTCGCATACTCCACCGAGGCATTGACCCGAATGAGGTCGCCACCCAGGGAGATCACGCTCGAACGGACCGTGGCATCTCGATCGAGGCGCACGTGCAGTCGGCTCACATGAACCGCGGTGCGATCAGGGTCCACGACCGTCGCGATCGTGGCGCGACTGCTCTCACCGGCGTCGATGTGGATTCCACCGGCGAAGGTGCCTGAGCCAATGAAACGCAGCAGGATGTTCGTCGATGAGAACTCACCGAGCATGACGCGAACCTGTCCGAAGGACGTACCGGTCGGGGTGTCGATGAGGATCTCCAGGACACCCTCCACCACCGTCTCGCGAGGAACAGTGACCTCCACAACCTCCGAAGTCTGCGCCCATGCGTGAGCGGAGATGCGATCCACCGGAGGCGAGATGCGCTCGGTGTCGACCTCGGCGATCGGACGGCGATCTACCTGCACGCTCTCGGGCGCGCGCACATCGATGCGCGCCTCCACGTCGGCAACGGGATCCTCGTGGAGTCCCTTCAGCCGCGTCAGTGGCGTGAACCGCCACTCCTCCTCGCGTCCGTTCGGGATCTCGAAGGCCGCGGGATCGAAGGACACGACCGCTGGTGCATGATCGCTAGCCGGGACCATCAGGGGTGACATCAGCCGACGGCCCCTTCCATCTGAAGTTCGATGAGACGGTTGAGCTCCAGGGCGTACTCCATCGGCAGTTCACGAGCGATGGGCTCGACGAAACCGCGCACGATCATCGCCATCGCCTCGTCCTCTTCCATTCCACGACTCATGAGGTAGAACAACTGGTCCTCACTGACCTTGCTCACGGTTGCCTCATGCCCCATGGAGACGTCGTCCTCGCGGACATCGACATAAGGGTAGGTGTCCGATCGGGAGATATCGTCGACGAGAAGGGCATCGCACTTCACGGTGCTCTTCGATCCGTGGGAACCCTCGAGTACCTGGACGAGGCCGCGGTAGGACGTGCGTCCACCGCCTCGAGCGACGGACTTGCTGATGATGGTCGACGAGGTCCTCGGCGCCGCGTGCACCATCTTGGCGCCCGCATCCTGATGCTGGCCCTCGCCAGCGAACGCCACGGACAGGGTCTCCCCCTTGGCATGCTCGCCCGTCATCCATACGGCCGGGTACTTCATGGTGACCTTGGACCCGATATTCCCGTCGATCCACTCCATCGTCGCGCCCGCCTGCGCCACGGCTCGCTTGGTCACCAGGTTGTAGACGTTGTTCGACCAGTTCTGAATCGTTGTGTAGCGGCATCGGGCGCCGGGCTTGACCACGATCTCAACGACAGCCGAGTGCAGGGAATCGGAGGAATAGATCGGCGCCGTACATCCCTCGACATAGTGCACGTAGGCATCTTCGTCGACGATGATCAGCGTCCGCTCGAACTGGCCCATGTTCTCGGTATTGATGCGGAAGTAGGCCTGGAGTGGGATCTCGACGTTGACTCCCTTGGGCACATAGATGAAGGAGCCACCTGACCACACGGCAGTGTTGAGGGCCGCGAACTTGTTATCGCCGACCGGGATCACCGAGGCGAAGTATTCACGGAACAGGTCCTCGTGCTCCTTCAGTCCGGTGTCGGTGTCGAGGAAGATCACACCCGCTTCCTCGAGGTCCTCCCGGATCTGGTGGTAGACGACCTCAGACTCGTACTGCGCCGCAACCCCGGCAATGAGTCGAGCCTTCTCCGCCTCGGGGATACCGAGCCTGTCGTAGGTCGCCTTGATGTCGTCAGGGAGTTCCTCCCAACTCGTCGCCTGCTTCTCCGTCGAGCGCACGAAGTACTTGATCGTGTCGAAATCGATGCCCGTGAGGTTCGAACCCCACACAGGCATCGGCTTGCGCTCGAACAGCCGCAGCCCCTTCAACCGCATGTCGAGCATCCACTCCGGCTCGTCCTTCAGGGCGCTGATCTCGCGGACCACGTCCTCGTTCAAGCCACGTCGGGCCTTGGCCCCCGCTTCATCCGAGTCACGCCAGCCATAGGCATAGCGGCCAAGGCCGTCGAGTTCGGGATGCGCCGTCGTCGTCATGTGTGAACCTCTCGATTCTCGTGCGATGAAGTGGGACTGTCCTGCGTGGAAGACCGACCGGCCACGGATTCCGTGACGGCCGGGACGAGCGTGGTGCACACGCCATCCCCGTGGGCGATCGTCGCCAAACGGAGGACGTGCGTTCCGAGCAACTGCTCGAAAGCGTGGGTTTCGGCTTCGCACAACTGCGGAAACTGCTCCGCCACATGCGCGACCGGGCAGTGGTGCTGGCAGATCTGAACAGCGGACGAGCCATCGCCGTCCACGGCGGTTGCGGCGTAGCCCTCGTCGTTGAGGACCGAGACGAGTTCCGCGACCCGCGAGGCGGCGGATTCCTGGGATGACAGGCGATCCTGGTGGCGCTCGACCCACGACTGAGCGCGTCGGCTGGCGAACTCACCCACCGGGTCGGGCCCCTCGACCGAGGCCTCCGCGAGGAAGGACAGTGCTCCGATCGCGAGATCGTCGTAGGCGACATCGAACGCATGCGAGCCTGCATCGGTGAGCGCGAATGTCCTCGCCGGTCGACCCCGTCGGCGCTGCGGAGTCGGGCCGTAGGGCGGCCGATCCGAGGCGCTGACCAGCCCCTCAGCCAGCAGCGCATCGAGGTGGCGCCGCACCACCGCTCCACTCACGCCGAGCCGATCCGCGAGGCACGCCGCAGTGCTCGGTCCTCCGTCATGGAGGGCACGCGCAATGCGCTCAGCGCCGGGGCTCGGGAATTTCACACCACTAGTGTGTCATTAATCGACCGAGGCGCAAGCCCCGGTCCCCCGGGGCCCTACATGTCGGGGCCCTACACTTCGACGACGTGGCCCCCGCTGTCGAGATCACCGACGCGAGTGTCCGCTTCGGTCCGACCCAGGCGCTTCGGGATCTCACCTGGACCGTCCACCCCGGTCAGATCACCGCCCTTCTCGGCCCCAATGGCGCGGGCAAATCGACGACGATGGCACTGATCAGTGGGTTGCTTGAGCCGAACTCCGGGCGAGTGACCGTCCTCGGCGGGCCGGCCGGACGCCTCATGGCGAGGGCGCGACTCGGGGTCATGCTCCAGGAGGGGGGCATTCCCACCGGAGCCACCGGGCCGTCGATTGTCCGTCACCATGCCGAGCTCCGCGGAGCACCGCAGACCGCTGCCGCACTTATCGAGGAATTGAGCATCGCCGAACTCGGGCGCACCACATTCCGCCGCATGTCCGGCGGACAGCGCAAACGCGTTGCCCTTGCCTGCGCGCTGGTCGGAGATCCGGACATGGTCATCGTCGATGAGCCCACCGCGAATCTTGATCCGGCGGCACGTCGCCAGACCTGGGATCTTCTCGATCGCCTGCGGCGCAGTGGTGTCACGGTGATCTTGAGCACCCACGATCTCGAGGAGGCCGAGCGTCTCGGCGATCGCATCGCGATCATGGACCAGGGGCAGCTCGTCATCGAGGGGTCTCCCGCGGATCTCATCGGGGAGGGCGCGGATGCAGTCATCATCGAGGGTCCGCTGCGACTTGATCTCACCGCACTTCGCGAGGTTCTTCCCGACACCTTCAGCGTGGCCGAGATCCTCCCGGGTCGCTATCGCATTGACGGGCAGATCCAGCCGCCGCACGTCGCCATCATCAGTGCGTGGGCCGGCCAGCACGGCATCCCTGGCGAACGAATGCGCATCGGCACTCCCACCCTGGAGGATCTGTACTTCAGTGCCACCACTGACGGGGCGAGTTCCGGGAGGCGGCCGTGAGCTCGTCGACGTTGCCCGAACGGCAGATTCCAAGTCCCCTTCGCCGCATCTGGATCCAGGCGCGCTACGACACGCGACTGACGATGGCGAACGGCGAGCAAATCCTGCTTACCCTCATCATCCCCATCGGCGTCCTGCTGGGACTGCTGTGGGCGACCGGAGTCAGCGTCCTCCCCGAGGGTGCTGATCCGACGACTCCGCGCATCGATCTCGTGCTCCCCGGAACCTTGAGTGTGGCAGTGCTGTCCAGCTCCTTCGCCTCACTGGCCATCGGGACGGGATTCGATCGACGGTCCGGCTCGCTGCTGCTGCTCGCCACCACTCCCCTCTCCCGGGCGGAGCTGCTCTGGGCCCGAGCCGTGAGCACCCTGTCGATCGTGGCGGGTCAGGTGGTGATCCTGTGCCTGGTCGCCGTCGCCTTCGGGTGGCGCCCCGAGGTCCGCGATCTGCTTGCGATTCCTCTGATCGTGCTCGGCGCGTTCAGTCTCGCGGCCTGCGGCGTCATGATCGCGGGCCTGCTGCGGGCGGAGGCGACACTCGCTCTCGCCAATGGCGTCTTCCTCGTCCTACTTGTCGCGGGCGGGACGGCGATTCCACTATCGAGCCTGCCGGCTGGGCTCGATGTGGTTGCGGGACTCCTTCCCAGCGGTGCGCTCGCAGAGGCCCTGCGCTGGACCTTGATCGACCTGTCCGGAGGGATCGTCCTGCCCGTCATCGTCCTGATCGCTTGGGCTCTGGTGGCGGCGGTGATCACCCGGCGAACCTTCCGGTGGGACTAGACCAGCCTCCGTCGTAGTGTGGTCTACATGACGGCAGTTCTCCCGGCATCCGGAGCAGCTACCTCTGCGGCTCCCCGTGGCCTGCGTCGACTATTCGTGGCCAACCTCGTCGCCCAGATCGGGATCGTCGTCACCGGCGGCATCGTCCGCCTCACCGGTTCCGGCCTCGGCTGTCCGACCTGGCCCGAGTGCGTGGACGGGTCCATCACGCCTACTTCCGCCCAGGAGGAACCCACCTGGCACAAGGCGATCGAATTCGGCAATCGCCTACTCACCTTCGTCCTTGCCGCCCTGGCGATCGCCGCGATCGTGGGCACCATCGTGTGGTGGCGCCGCAGCCGAGCTCGGGGTGAGCTGGCCCGCACCCCACTGCTGTTCTGGGCAGCCGTTCCCCTCATCGGCACCGTCGTGCAAGCCGTGCTTGGTGGGATCACCGTTCTCACCGGACTCAGCCCGCTCGCGGTCGCGGCTCACTTCCTAGTGTCCATGGCCATCATCGGCGGCTGCGTCGTTCTCGTCGTTCGATCGAGGGAGGCCGGTGACCTGCCCCGCCAGTTCACCGTTGTCTCCCCGGTCCGCATTCTCGTGCGGGCACTTGTGGTCGTCGCGGCCGTCGTTGTCGTCCTCGGGGTCGTGGTGACCGGCTCAGGACCGCACGCCGGTGACGATGACGTCGCCTCCCGCTTCCCCTTCGATCCACGGACCGCCGCATGGCTGCATGCGGATGCAGTCTGGCTGTTCCTCGGACTGCTCGCCGGAGTTCTCATCGCGACGCGCCTGATCGGGCGTCCACAACCGCTGACCCGGCGGGCGTGGATCCTCGCGGTCATCGCCCTCGCCCAGGGCGGGATCGGTTACCTGCAGTACGTGCTGGGTCTGCCCGCCGCCATCGTGGCCCTGCACATGCTCGGTGCCTGCCTCACCTGGGCGGGAGCCATCTGGGTGCTGTTGGGAATCCGTCGCCGAGGCAGCCTGCCCGATGTGGAAGGACTCCAGGATTCGCTACAGCAGCGGTGAACCAACGAACGGATCGATACCGACAGCGAGGAACAGAGCCGCCAGATAGGTGATCGATCCATGGAACAGGCGCATCGGTGCCGGATCGGCCACGCCTCGGGATACCGACACCCACAGCCGCGCGACCTCCGCGAGGAACAGAGCGCCCAGCACGATCGCGGCGATGGTGTAGACCCACCCCATGGGGGCAAGGAAGATCAGGGCGATCGATGCCGCCACCATCGCGATGGAGTGGCCCGCGATGTGTCGCATCACGGTGCGGGGTTCGGCGACCACCGGCAGCATCGGGACGCCGGCGGAAGCGTAGTCATCGCGGTAGCGAAGCGACAGGGGCCAGTAGTGCGGCGGCGTCCAGAAGAACACGACGAAGAAGAGGGCGATAGGGGCCCAACTGAGGCTCCCGGTCACGGCGGCCCAGCCGATGAGGACCGGCATGCAACCCGCAGCTCCTCCCCAGACGATGTTGGAGGACGTGCGACGCTTGAGCACGACGGTGTAGCCGACGGCGTAGGCGAGGATCGCCACCCCCGCGAGTGCCGCAGCGAGTGGGGTCGTCCACCACCACAGGACGATGACGCTGAGCAGCGAGAGTGCCAGGCCGAAGATGACCCCGGCTCGCGGAGAGATGAGGCCGCTCGCGACCGGTCGATGCGCCGTGCGCTGCATCACCCGATCGATATCCCGGTCGTAGACGCTGTTGAATGTGCTCGCACCGCCCGCAGCGAGGGTTCCACCGATGATGACCGCAATCATCGTGGTCAGGTCGGGCCAACCGCCGGCGGCCAGGATCATCGTGGGAATCGTCGTGACGAGCAGCAGTTCGATGATCCGCGGTTTGGTGATCGCGATATAGGCCTTGAGGACGGGAAGGACCCCGGATTTCCGGGCCTTCGATTCGGCCGGCGACGAGGAGTTGCGCGACCCTGCACTCGCGCGATCGAGGGCTGACACCAGCACCTTCCTCCTGTCCGACCAACGTTCACCAGCGAGTCTACCTATGGACTTCTCAATGCTCTCGTGGGCAGCGACCCGCCTCGCTAGGCTCTCGTCTCGTGACCACCCATGCCACGGCCGGCTCGGCCGCCTCCGCCCCCTTCCGACCTCGACCGGCCCATGATCCGATCGGCCTTGCCGAACCGTGGAGCCACCTCGACGATCGCACCGTGGCGACCATCCGGGGCCTGGCGATGGATGCGGTGCAAAGGGTCGGCAACGGCCACCCCGGAACCGCGATGAGCCTCGCACCGGCGGCTCACCTGCTGTTCAGCCGCTTCCTCCGGCACGATCCAAGCGATCCCCAGTGGCTGGGCCGGGACAGGTTCGTGCTCTCCTGCGGGCACTCCTCGCTCACCCTGTACATCCAGTTGTTCCTGTGCGGCTACGGCCTGGAGTTGAGCGACCTGGAGTCCTTCCGCACCTGGGGCAGCCTCACGCCCGGGCATCCCGAGCATGGCCACACGGTCGGCGTGGAGACCACGACCGGCCCGCTGGGACAGGGCATCTCCACCGCGGTGGGCATGGCCATGGCGTCCCGCTTCGAGCGGGGCATGCTCGACCCCGATGCACCCTGGGGCACCAGCCCGTTCGACCACCATGTCTGGGTCATCGCCTCCGATGGCGATCTAGAGGAAGGCGTGTCCGCGGAGGCCTCGAGCCTCGCCGCGGTCCAACGACTCGCGAACCTCACCGTGATCTGGGATGACAACCACATCTCGATCGAGGGCAACACCGACGTCGCCTTCACCGAGGACGTCGCGGCTCGCTACGAGGCCTACGGCTGGCGAGTTCACGAGGTCGGCCTCACCCCGACGGGTGACATCGATGTGGAGGCCCTCGCGGACGCCCTCGACGCCGCGCGGCGGGAGGCCGAGCGTCCTACCTTCATCGCGATGCGTTCGGTCATCGCATGGCCTGCACCCCACGCCCAGAACACGGCGAAGGCACACGGCGCAGCCCTCGGTGCCGATGAGGTCGCCGCCACGAAGGAGCGCCTCGGCCTCGATCCTGCGCAGGACTTCGCGGTGCCCGAGGATGTCCTTGCTCACACCCGTGCCGTCGGTGAACGCAATCGGCCGCTGCGCGAGGACTGGCAGGCGAGATTCGACTCCTGGCGGCAGTCCCATCCCGACGGCGCCGCGCTCCTCGACCGTCTCCTCGCACGTGAACTGCCAGCCAATCTCGATGCCTCATTGCCCGAGTTCGACACCGGATCATCGCTGGCCACCCGACAGGCATCCGGCAAGGCCATCAACGCCCTTGCCGCCGTGCTCCCGGAACTGTGGGGCGGATCGGCCGATCTCGCCGGATCGAACGACACGACCATCAATGGCGGCCTGTCTTTCCTTCCCGCCGGCACCCTCGCCCCGGATGCCTCCCCCTACGGACGTATCCTCCATTTCGGTATCCGAGAGCACGCCATGGGCGCGATCTTGAACGGCATCTCCCTGTCCGGCCTCACCCGTCCCTTCGGTGGCACGTTCCTTGTGTTCAGCGACTACATGCGAGGCTCAGTGCGGCTCTCCGCACTCATGCAGACACCCGTCACCTACGTGTGGACGCACGATTCGATCGGGCTCGGCGAGGACGGTCCTACGCACCAACCGGTGGAGCACCTGTGGTCTCTTCGAGCGATTCCCGGCTTCTCCGTCGTGCGTCCAGCAGATGCCCGCGAGACGGCCGTCGCTTGGCTCGCGACACTCCGGCAGCACGGTCCGGTCGGCCTGATCCTCAGCCGCCAGGGACTGCCTGTGCTCGAAGGCACAGAGGGACTCGATGCGGCCACATTCTCGCGCGGCGCCTACACCATTGCCGATAACGCCGAGGGCACTCCCGACGCCGTCATCATCGCTACCGGCTCCGAGGTCTCCCTGGCGTTGCAGGCGCGCGAGAACCTAGCGGCGGAGGGGATACACACCCGCGTTGTGTCGGCCCCGTGTCTGGAGTGGTTCGACGCACAGGGCGAGGACTACCGACACAGTGTGCTGCCTCCGTCGTGCCGAGCACGAGTCTCCGTCGAGGCCGGAGCCACCCTGGGCTGGTTCAAGTACCTCGGCGATGCGGGCGAAACGGTGGGGCTCGACCACTTCGGCGCCAGCGCCGACGCCGCCACTCTGTATCGCGAATTCGGCATCACCCCCGACACCATCGCCGACGCTGTTCGGCGCAGCATTCAACGCGCAGCATCCTGACCACCAACGTCCGATCCAGCGAAAGGGCCTCACATGACCGCACCGTCCGTCCTCAGCGACCTCACCGATGCGGGAGTGTCGATCTGGCTCGATGATCTCGACCGTCATCGCCTGGAGTCGGGAAACCTCGCCGATCTGATCGAGTCCCGATGCGTCCGCGGCGTGACGACCAACCCCACGATCTTCGGTCGAGCCATCACCTCCGAGGCGTCCGCCTACGCCGGTCAGATCGCCTCCCTCGCCGCCGCCGGAGCCGATGCGGACGGTGCCGTGCGAGCCATGACCACAGATGACGTCCGGGCCGCCTGCGATGTGTTCATGCCGCTATGGGAATCCTCCGGTGGAGTCGACGGTCGGGTGTCCATCGAGGTCGATCCTCGTTTGGCGAGGAAGACCCACGAGACCATCGTCCAGGCGCGCGAACTGTTCGCCGAAGTCAATCGGCCCAACGTGCTGATCAAGATCCCCGCCACCCTCGAGGGCCTTCCGGCAATCACCGAGGTGCTCAGCGAGGGCATCAGCGTGAACGTCACCCTGATCTTCTCCCTCGAGCGCTATCGCGCCGTGCTCGACGCGTGGATGGCCGGGCTCGAACTCGCCCTCGCCCGGGGACACGAACCCACATCGCTGGCATCCGTCGCCTCGTTCTTCGTCAGCCGCATCGACACCGCGGTCGACAAGGCCCTCGACGGCATCGGCACCGAGGAGGCGACATCGCTTCGGGGCACTGCCGCCCTCGCCAGCGCCCGACTGGCCTGGGAGATCTACACGGAGGTGATGGCCAGCGATCGATGGAAGGCGCTGCAGGAGCAAGGTGCGCGCCCCCAGCGTCCACTGTGGGCCTCGACCGGGGTGAAGGATCCCGCGTTCCCCGACACGATGTACGTGCTCGGCCTCGTCGCGCCCGGGTGCGTGAACACCATGCCGGAGAAGACCCTCGATGCCGTTGCCGATCATGGCGTCTTCGAGGGGGACACGGTGACCGGCACAGCCCAGGCATCGCAGGACGTCTGGGCTGCACTGGAGGGCCTGGGTATCCGGGAGTCACAGGTGGCCGAGGACCTCGAGAACGCGGGGGTGGCCTCCTTCGAGGCGTCCTGGACCGACCTACTCAAGGCGGTGCAGGGGCAACTCGACTCCGCCAATGCACAGGCAGCTCATTCATAGGAGAGGCTGCGCCTGAAATGAACCCGCTGCGCGATCCGCGCGATGCTCGGCTCCCTCGCGTCGCCGGGCCCTGCGCCGTCGTGCTCTTCGGAGTGACCGGCGATCTTGCTCGCAAGAAGATCATGCCGGCGATCTACGACCTCGCGAACCGTGGCTTGCTGCCACCGGGATTCGCACTGGTGGGCTTTGCCCGACGCGAATGGGCGAATGAGGATTTCGCCCAGGAGGTCCATGACTCCGTCCGCGAGCATGCCCGCACACCGTTCAGCGAAGCGGTGTGGCGTCAACTGTCCCAGGGCATTCGCTTCGTCGCCGGAGACCTCACCGACCCGGAGGCATTCGCGGAACTACGCACCACCCTGTCCGCCCTCGACGCAGAGCGAGGCACGGTCGGCAATCATGCGTTCTATCTCAGCATCCCCCCGGGCCTGTTCCCCACCGTCGTCTCGCAGATCGAGCGATCCGGGCTTGCCGAACGGCCCGACGGAGCATGGCGACGGGTCGTGGTGGAGAAGCCCTTCGGTCATGATCTTGCCAGCGCACAGGAACTCGATGCGGTGCTCTCCAGCGTGTTCTCCCCCGATGAGATCTTCCGGATCGATCACTACCTCGGCAAGGAGACCGTCCAGAACATCCTCGCCGTTCGATTCGCGAACGAGATGTTCGAACCTCTGTGGAATTCCCGCTATGTCGACAACATCCAGATCACTCAGGCCGAAGACATCGGGATCGGTGGACGAGCGGGCTACTACGACGGGATCGGGGCGGCCCGTGACGTGATCCAGAACCACCTGTTGCAACTACTGGCCCTTACCGCCATGGACGAGCCGCTGTCCTTCGCGCCAGATCAGGTGCGTCAGGAGAAGGAAAAGGTGCTTGCTGCCATCACCGTTCCCCAGGACATCGACGCCCACACCGCGCGCGGTCAGTATGCGTCCGGATGGCAGGGCGGCATCCCGGTTCCCGGGTATCTGGAGGAGGCGGGCATCCCTGCGGATTCGACCACGGAGACCTTCGCGGCGATTCGGCTCGATATCGACAATCGACGATGGGCAGGAGTGCCGTTCTACCTGCGCACCGGCAAGCGCCTGGGTCGACGCGTCACCGAGGTCGCGGTGATCTTCAAGCGGGCACCGCACCTGCCCTTCGCCTCTTCGTCGGTGACCGAGCTGTCCGACAATGCCCTGGTGTTCCGCATCCAGCCCGACGAGGGCATCACCCTGCGCTTCGGCTCGAAGGTTCCCGGAGTGGCGGGCATGGAGGTGCGGGACGTCACCATGGACTTCCAATACGGCGACTCCTTCGTCGATACCAGCCCCGAGGCCTATGAACGGTTGATCCTCGATGTCCTACTCGGTGAGCCACCGCTGTTTCCTCAGGCCCGCGAAGTGGACATGAGTTGGCGAATCCTCGATCCGATCCTGGATCGCTGGGGCGAGGAGGGCCGACCGGATGCCTATGCCTCGGGTGGGTGGGGGCCGGGGTCGGCCTACGAGATGATCGCCCGCGACGGCCGGACCTGGAGGCGACCATGATTCGCCTCGAAAACACCAGCGGTCACGACATCGCCGCCGCCATCGCCGCGGAGCGACACCGGATGGGGTCACCGACGACCGGGATGGTGCTCACCCTGTTGATCCTCACCGATGAGGAGTTCCAGGCCGACGCGACGGCTGCCTCCGTGGCGAGCGCTCGAGAGCACCCCATGAGGATTCTCACCATGGTCCCCCGTCCCGGAGGCGACACCAACCGCATCGACGCCGACATCAGCGTCGGTGGCGACGACGGCCCGGGTGAGGTCGCCGTCATGAGGTTGCGAGGTGATCGAAGCTCGCACGCGAACTCGGTGGCGATTCCCCTCCTGCTGCCCGATACCCCGGTCGTAGCCTGGTGGCCGGGCGCTGCCCCCGCCGATGTGGCGATGGATCCGATCGGGATGCATGCCGAGCGGCGGATCACCGACGTCTCCAGCCGCCCCGATCCGCTGGCGGAGTTGGCGATCCGACGAGAGAACTATCACGCGGGCGACACCGATCTGTCCTGGACCCGCATCACGCATTGGCGCTCCACCCTGGCCGCCATGATGGACCGACCGGTGGGAACACCCGAATCGATCATCGTGGAGGGGCACCGCCACAACGCGAGCCCGGTTCTCCTCGCGGCCTGGCTGTCCTGGGCCCTCGACGTTCCTGCCGCGGTTCATCCCACCGATGAGTCAGGAATCTCCCGGGTGTCGGTCATGACCAGCGACGGGCCACTCACGGTGTCCCGACCGGATGGCAGCATGGCGGTCATCGAGGCCCCCGGGATACCCGCCTCCCCCGTTGCCCTGCCGCGTCGGCCTCTGCACGAGCTCATCGCCGAGGATCTCCGCAGGCTCACCCCGGATGACATCTACGCCGAGGCGCTCCGGGCGGTGCCCCGGGTGACGATCGAGACAGAGGTCTAGCGGCGGTTCAGTCGATCGAGGGCCTCGTCGAGGATGGCGGCCCCATCGGCGTCGG
Organism: uncultured Bifidobacteriaceae bacterium; assembly: GCA_964626275.1. GTDB lineage: Bacteria > Actinomycetota > Actinomycetes > S36-B12 > S36-B12 > M55B157. Next base: position 22,535 of record CAZVCZ010000005.1, read on the forward strand.
AACGACGTTCCTTCACGTAGGCCAGGTGGGTCTTATATGGCTCGATCTTGGGTGGGGCCGGCGGCTCCTCGGAGTTCTGACTCGCCGGCCAACCGCACCGGGGGCAGTCCCAACTGTCGGGAATGGGGGCATCCGCGGCGAAACTCGGGGTCGTCTCGTGACCTCGGGCGCACCAGAAACTCACCCAGACCCGGGGAGCGATCTCGCCGCGCTCGGCCTCTCCCATCGGACCTGCGCCTACACGGCTCCCGCGGATCGCGCTGCCACCTGCCATCAGATCAACCTCCGGTTCGGACGAGCAGTCCTACGGCCACGATCGAGGCGGCCCAGATCAGGCCGATGCCGATGGTGAGCCGGTCCAAGTTCTTCTCTGCAACGGACGATCCCCCTACTGATGACGTCACTCCACCGCCGAACAGATCCGACAGGCCACCGCCCTTGCCGCGGTGGAGCAGGATGAGCACGACGAGGATCACACTGGTGACGACCAGCAGGATCGACAGCCCGATCACTAAGGCGGTCGTCATAGGTGGAACTCCTCCAGCATGGTACGAGCGTGTACGTGACGTCGCGAGACGTTATCACGCGGGGTGGTTCGTTCAGGCGTCCGGCGCCGGGTGCAGGCGATACCTCACGATACCGACGAACTCCTCCGGATCGAGGCTGGCACCGCCGATGAGGGCGCCATCGACATCGGGTTGGGCCATGATCCCGGCGATATTCGTGACCTTCACGGAGCCGCCATACAGGATCCGAGTCGACTCGGCGATGGCAGCGGAGACCTCCTCGGCGAGGAACTCCCGGAGCGCCCCACATACCTCCTGGGCGTCCTCCGGGGTGGCCACCTCTCCCGTTCCGATCGCCCAGACCGGCTCATAGGCCACCACGATGCGCTCGAGTTCGGACTCGGTCAGCGCGGCAATCGACTCGCGCAACTGACCGACGGTGAAGGGCAGGTGCTCACCTGCCTGCCGGACGTCGAGACCCTCACCCACGCAGATGATCGGTGTGATGTCGTGCGCCAGGGCCGCGCGGGCCTTGGCCGATACCAGTTCCGAGGATTCCTGGTGATACTCCCTGCGCTCACTGTGTCCGACCGCGACGTAGGAGCACCCCAGTTTGGCGAGCATGGCGGCTGACACCTCTCCGGTGTAGGCGCCCTTGTCATGAGCGGACACATCCTGGGCGCCGAATTCGATGCGATAGCCATCCGCATCGATGAGCGTCTGCACCGAACGCAGGTCGGTGAACGGCGGCAGCACGACAACATCGACTGCGTCGTAGTCCGCATCGTTGAGCGCGAAGGCGATTTTTTGAACCAGGGCGATGGCTTCGAGATGATTGACGTTCATCTTCCAGTTGCCGGCCATGAGCGGCCTGCGAGCGTTCATGCGGATCCTTCCTCCAAGACCACGAGACCGGGCAGGTCCTTGCCCTCGAGCAGTTCCAGACTCGCCCCACCTCCGGTGGAGATGTGACCGAAGCGGTCCTCACCGATGTCGAGAGCCCTGATGGCGGCAGCGGAATCCCCGCCCCCGACGACGGTGAATGCTTCGCTGGCGGCGATCGCCTCGGCGATGGCGCGGGTCCCCTCAGCGAAGCTGGGGACCTCGAACACTCCCATGGGACCGTTCCACACGATGGTGCGCGCCTGGCTTATCGCGGCACTGAACTCAGCAATCGTTCGAGGGCCGATGTCCAATCCCATCATGTCGTCAGGAATGGCCTCGACGTCCACGATCGCGGAGGACGCGTCCTCGCTGATTCTTTCGGCCACCACCACGTCGACCGGAAGCAGGATGCGTACGCCGCGCTCAGCCGCGCGCTGAAGGATCTCCTCGACGGTGCCGAGCATCGACTCCTCGAGGAGGGAACGCCCGACCGGGTGGCCCTGGGCTCGGAGGAAGGTGAACGCCATCCCACCGCCGATGAGGAGCATGTCGACTCGATCGAGGAGGTGCTCGATGACTCCGAGCTTGTCGGACACCTTCGAGCCCCCGAGAACAACCGCATAGGGCCGCTCGGGCTCGGACAGAACACGAGCAAAGGCCTTCCGCTCCCTGTCCACGAGCAGACCGGCCGCGCGCGGAACGCGCCGGGCAAGATCGGTGACCGATGCCTGCTCTCGGTGCACCACCCCGAACCCATCGCTTACGAACGCCTCGGTCCAGGTAGCCCAGTCATCGGCAAGAGCAGCCCGCTCCTCCGCGGCCTTCGACGTCTCCCTCGAGTCGAAGCGGACATTCTCGACCAAGGCGATCTCACCATCACTCAGACTGCGCACCGCCTTCGCGAGATCGGGGCCAGACGTCTGCCCAATGAACCGCACAGGCCGATTCAGCAGTTCAGCCAGGCGTAGGGCGACGGGCTCGAGGGAAAGCGCATCATCGACCTGCCCCTTGGGCCGCCCCAGGTGGGCGAGGACCACGACACGAGCACCCCGGATCAGCAGGTCCTCGAGAGTGGGGATGCTGGCCCGAATGCGCCCGTCGTCCGTGATCACGACACCACCGGAGTCACCCTCACCACCGTTGTCCTGTCGCAGGGGAACATTCAGATCGCATCGGACAGCGACGATTCGACCCGCCACCTCGAGATCGGCCAGGGGTGTCGTCACAGCCGATCGCCGACGTAACGCACGAGATCCACCAGGCGGTTCGAGTAGCCCCACTCGTTGTCGTACCACCCGAGAACCTTGGCCATCGTGCCCATGCTGTTCGTCATGCCAGCGTCGAAGACGACCGAGGCGGGATCGGTGACGATGTCGGTCGACACGATCGGATCCTCGGTGTAGTGCATGATGCCCCGCAGCGGGCCGTCCGCAGCCGCCTTCATCGCGGCGTTGATCTCCTCCTTTGTGGCCGAGGTCTTCAACTCCACGGTGAGATCGGTCGCCGACCCGGTGGGCGTGGGCACCCTCATGGCGTATCCGTCCAGGCGACCCTTCAACTGCGGGAGAACGAGTCCGATGGCCTTGGCGGCACCCGTGGTGGTGGGAATCATGTTCACCGCCGCAGCACGCGCCCTGCGAAGATCGGAGTGCGGGAAGTCGAGAATGCGCTGGTCATTGGTGTAAGCGTGGATCGTCGTCATCATGCCGCGCTCGATGCCGAAGGAATCATCAAGGACCTTGGCCATGGGCGCGAGGCAGTTCGTCGTGCAGGACGCGTTGGAGATCACCACGTCCTTCGCCGGGTCGTAGTCACCCTCGTTGACGCCCATGACGATGGTCACGTCCTCATTCTTCGCCGGGGCAGAGATGATGACCTTCTTGGCTCCCGCCTCGATGTGGGCGCGGGCCTTGGTCGCGTCCGTGAAGTGACCCGTCGACTCCAGCACGATGTCGGCACCCAACTCGCCCCAGGGAAGCGCAGCAGGATCTCGCTCCGCCATGACCGCGATGGTGACACCATCGATAGTGATGGATCCCTCGTCGGCGCTCACCTCGTGCCCGAACCGGCCGAGGATGCTGTCGTACTTCAGCAGATGCGCCAGAGTGGTCGTGTCGGTGAGGTCATTGATACCGACGATCACTACATCCGACGTGGCACCCTCCGCATAGATCGACCGCAGGAAGTTGCGACCAATTCGGCCGAATCCATTGATGCCCACTCGCACTGCCATGGTGTCCTCCTCGAGACGCGGACGTCGTCATACCCGTCGAGGAACACCCTATCGGCGTCGAGATGATGGCCTCAGGAGTCCTCCCACTCGCCGTTGACCATCGCATCGGTCAGTGCCGACTCAGTGCCCGGGATCCCCAATTCCTCGGCACGGCGATCCGCGGTGGACAGCAATCGTCGGATGCGCCCTGCCACAGCATCCTTGGTCAAGGGTGGATCGGCCAGAGCGCCGAGTTCTTCCAGGCTGGCCTGGCGGTGTTCCAATCGGAGTCGTCCCGCCTGGGCGAGATGATCGGGCACATCGTCGCCGAGGATCTCCAGGGCACGGCTGACACGAGCGCCCGCGGCCACCGCTGCCCGAGCGGAACGGCGAAGATTCGCATCATCGAAGTTCGCCAGACGGTTTGCGGTGGCACGCACCTCCCGGCGCATGCGTCGTTCTTCCCAGGTGAGGACGGATGAGTGCGCACCCATGCGCGTCAGCATCGCGGCGATCGCATCACCGTCGCGGATGACGACACGGTCGACTCCACGGACCTCGCGGGACTTCGCCGGGATGCCGAGCCGGCGTGCGGCACCGACCAGGGCAAGAGCAGCCTCCTGACCGGGACATGTGATCTCCAGTGCACCGGAACGACCCGGTTCAGTGAGGGATCCATGGGCCAGGAATGCTCCACGCCACGCAGCTTCGGCGTCGCACAGGCCGCCGTTCACCACCGCTGGCGGTAGTCCGCGGATCGGCCTACCCAGACCATCGACAAGTCCGGTCTGTCGCGCGAGATGGTCACCACCTCGCACGACCCTCACGACATACCGGCTCCCCTTGCGCATCCCTGACGACGTGGTGACGATCGCGACGTCGCTGTCGGCGTTGTAGACATCCGCAAGGTCGCGACGCAGGCGACGCGCGATAGCTCCGGCGTCTACCTCTGCCTCGACCACGACGTGACCGCTGATGATGTGGAGGGAACCGCCGAATCTCAGTAGCGCTGACACTTCGGCTCGACGGCAACATGTCTTGGTCACCTCGAGCCGGCTGATCTCGTCCTTCACCTCCGCGGTCAGCGCCATGGCGTCATCCTTGCATGCCAGGGCGTTGCGGTTCACCCATGTGGTGAATCTTTCGTCGCGATGTGTTCGAGCGCCGATCGCAGGAGTTCCGGGTCGTGCACCCCATCTCGGGCAAGGTCTTCCATCACCAGACGTGCGCCCAGTCGTGAACTGGCTTCCTGAAGCAACGCCCAATCCTCGACATGCTCGCAATCGGCAAGCACGACGTCCAAGCGGAATTCGGGAAACAACCTAGCCAAGGATTCGACGTAGGCATGGGCCGGATATCCCTCGGTCTCACCCGATTCCCCGGAGAGGTTCACCACCAGCACCCTGATCCCCGCACTGTCGGCCAGGGCCTGTTGCACACCGGGAACGAGCAGGTGCGGCAACACGCTCGTGAACCACGATCCCGGGCCGAACACGATGAGATCCGCCCGCCGAATCGCCTCCTCTGCTGGTCGGCAGGGCTGAGGTGCTGCTGGATCGATGCTCATCGACGTGATCACGCCACGGGTGCGCGAGATCTCCGCTTGGCCTCTCATCGTCAGCACCGACTCGCCCGTGGGTCGGCCGTGGACATCTAACTCGGCGATCAGATCCGCCGCTTCGAGTGCGTTGGGCAGCACTCGGCCCCGCGCTCGCATTGCTTCCGCCAGAACATCCAGTGCCGCCACGACATCACCTGTCTCCTCCCACAGCGCCGCCATGAGGAGGTTTCCGAGGGCATGACCACCGACATCGACCTGTCCATCGAAGCGATGCTGGAGAACCGAACGCCACAGCGTGGCCTCCTCGTCATCGGGAAGGAGCGCCGCCAATGCCATGCGCAGGTCACCTGGCGGAAGGATGCCAAGGAATGCTCGAAGTCGACCGCTCGAACCGCCATCGTCGATCGTGCCGACGATTCCGGTCACCTCGTCGCTGATGCCGAGCAGAGCCCGGAGCGTGGGAGTGATGCCATGGCCCCCACCGAGGGCTACGGCGCAGTCATGGACTCGCGACGTCTCACTCACGTCCCAGGTCCCGGTGGACAACGAGGGTTTCCACCCCGTGCTTCACCAACCGGACCGAGAGATTCTCCGCCATCGCGACGCTGCGATGCTTCCCTCCGGTGCAACCGATCGCGATGGTGACATAGCGCTTTCCCTCACGCAGATAGCCCGCCGCCATCATGTCGACGAGTTGGGATGCCAGGTCCAAGAAGGCGGGGGCATCGGGTTGATCCAGGACGTAATCCGAGACCTCCGACTGCAATCCTGTGCTCTGCCGCAATTCCTCCACCCAGTGGGGATTAGGCAGGAATCGGACATCGAGCACCATGTCCGCATCCACAGGGATTCCGTATTTGAAACCGAAGGACATCACGGTTGCGCGCAGGGCGATCGGCTCGACATCGCCGAACGCCGCATCGATTTTCCTCCGCAGGTCATGGACATTCAACGACGTCGTATCGATGACGAGATCGGCATCGCCGCGCAACGCACCGAGCAACTGTCGTTCTCGGCGGAGGCCGTCTATCAGTCGCTCGCCCTGCTGGAGAGGGTGGGGCCGACGACTGCTTTCGAAACGACGCACGAGCGCTTCATCCGACGCTTCGAGGAACACCACGCGCACGGACACTCCCTCGGTACGCAATTGCTGCAACGCCGCTTCGACATCATCGAAGAATCGTCCACCCCGGACATCGACGACCACGGCAAGCCGCGGAATCTCTCCCCCGGCGGACAGTGCTGCGACACTGTCCGGGATCAGTGAAGGCAGCAGGTTGTCGATCACGAACCAACCAAGATCCTCCAGGGCACGCGCCGCGGTGGAGCGCCCCGCACCGGACATCCCGGTGACGAGCGCCACCTCCATGGCCTGGCCTCCATCCGAGCTCTCAGTCATCGGCTCCCTCTCCCTGGGCATACTCCGGATCGGCATCGGTATTGGCTTTGGTGTTGACGCTGTCACCCTCAGTATGACCCGAGGTCGACAACGCCCGATGGATCTCCGCCGCCAATTGGGGGCCAATTCCCGGCACGGTGGTCAACTCCTCCGGCGATGCCTGGCGAATGCGCGCCACGGATCCGAACACCTTCAGCAGCTCACGCTGACGCGCCGGCCCCAGCCCCGGCACGCTGTCCAGTGCACCTCGCGTCACCCGAGCCTTCCGGGTTCGTCGCTGGTGGCGGATCGCGACCCTATGCGCCTCATCCCGGATGCGCTGAAGCAGGAACAGTCCATCACTGGATCTGGGCAGGATGAGCGGATCCGATTCGCCCGGTCGCCAGACTTCCTCCAATCGTTTCGCCAGTCCCGCCACCGGCACGTCCTCGACACCCTGGTCCGCGAGGGCGCTTGCCGCGGCGGCGACCTGCGGGGCCCCTCCATCGATGAGGAGCAACTGGGGCGGATAAGGCGATGATCGGGGCGTCACAACGTCATCGTGACGCCGAAACCGTCGGGACACGAGCTCATAGACCGAACGTGTGTCGTCTCGCGCCCCGGTCTCGCTGATGCGATAGGACCGATAGTCCCTCGGCCGCGGCAGACCGTCCTCGAAGACGACCAGGGAGCCGACGACTCCCTCGCCGCCCAGGTGGGAGATGTCCACGCATTCGATACGCAACGGGGGTTGAGGGAGTTCCAGCATCTCGGCGATCTCAGACAGGGCTTTGCTCCTCGTCGTCAGGTCCCCGGCGCGCTTGGCCTTGTGCAGTGCAAGTGCCTGCTGCGCGTTGTCGGTCACGGTCTGCCAGAGCGCACGCTTCTGCCCTCGCTGTGGCACGCTGATAGTGACGGGCCCTCCGCGCATCTCGGTGAGGAAGCCCTCGACTCCCGATTCCGGCTCGACCGGGACGAGCAGGGTGCGCGGAACGGATTCGGAGTCGACATACACCTGCTGGAGCAGCCGCGTGAGTAAGCCCGCATCGTCGATGTTCTCGACCTTGTCGACGATGAGGCTGCGCTGGCCACGAACTCGGCCGTCACGGACATGGAAGATCTCGACGGCAGCCTCCAATTCGTCTTCAGCGAGCCCGATGATGTCGGCGTTCGTGCCATCGGACAGAACGACCGCGTTCCTCTCCATGGCCCGCCGCAGGGCACCCAGATCATCGCGATATCGAGCCGCGATCTCGAAGTCCTCCGCCGCGGCGGATTCCCGCATCGCCGCCTCCAGCCGACGCTCGATCGCCGAGGTGCGCCCGGCCATGAAGGCCACCAGATCGTCGACGAGGCCACGGTGCTCCTCCGCGCTCACCCGGCCCACGCAGGGAGCCGAGCACTTGCCGATATCCGCCAGGAGGCAGGGGCGTCCCACCTGAGCGGCACGCCGGAAGACGCCGTCGGAACAGGTGCGGATCGGAAACACGCGCAGAATGAGGTCGAGGGTCTCTCGGATCGCCCAGGCGTGCGCATAGGGGCCGAAATACCGAGCACCTTTGCGCTTGACCCCTCGACCGATGAAGGCCCTGGGGTATTCCTCCGCCAGCGTCACGATCAGGTACGGGTAGGACTTGTCATCCCGATAGCGAACGTTGAAGCGTGGGTCATACTCCTTGATCCAGGAGTACTCCAGTTGCAGAGCCTCGACCTCGGTGCCCACGGTGACCCAGTCCACCGAGGCTGCGGTCTCGACCATCGACCGTGTGCGCGGATGAAGTCCGGCGATGTCGGCGAAGTAGGACGACAGCCGGGATCGAAGGGACTTGGCCTTCCCGACGTAGATGACCCGATCGTGCTCATCCCGAAACCGGTACACACCGGGTAGGTCGGGAATCGAACCCGAGGCCGGGCGATAGGTCGAAGGGTCAGCCACGACGCCCTAGCGTAGGCGTCACCGATCAGAGCCGTCAGCCGGCGACGATGTAGCCATCGACGATGTTCACGCTCGCTCCGGCCAGCCCCTGGACAGCCGGGCCCCGGAGCACGTCGCCATTCTCGGCGGAGAACAGCGAGCCGTGGCACGGGCACAGGATCTCGTTGCTCACGACCTCCGACACCAGGCAGCCCTGGTGCGGACACACGGCCGTGAACGCCTGGACGTCTCCCTCAGCGGGCTGGGTGACGACGATCTTCTGCTCGTCGAAGACCTGTCCGCCACCCACCGGGATGTCCGACACCTTGGCTAGTGCTCCATCGGGTGGAGCCGGCGCCGCGGAACTCGTCGGAGCGGTGGGCTCCGCCGTCGTCGGCGATGCGGATGGCGAAGTCGGTGCCGGCGCAGTGGTCGGTGCCGCGGACGTCGTGCCCGAATCCGATCCACCCCCACCACAGGCAGCGAGGACGCCCGCCGCTCCGATCGCCCCGCCGGCGACGATCACCGAGCGCCGAGAGACCACGGCCCCTCGACGCTCCTGCTGCTGCTCTGCCTGAGTCGTGTCATTCCCCATGCCCTCAGGCTAACCGGGGCTTGCGCCGCCCGCGACTTCGCTTCGGTGTGGCACCTGGCAGCAACGGGGCCAGGAACGTGCCGGTATGGCTGTCCTGGTGGTCGGCGACCTCCTCGGGTGTCCCAGTCGTGACGACCCGGCCGCCCCCGGATCCACCCTCGGGACCCATGTCGATGATCCAGTCGGCGGACTTGATGACATCGAGGTTGTGCTCGATCACGATGACCGTGTTGCCCTTGTCCACCAGGCCCTGCAGGACGAGCAGAAGCTTGCGGATGTCCTCGAAGTGCAATCCCGTGGTCGGTTCATCGAGAACGTAGATGGTGCGACCGGTGGATCGCCGCTGCAGTTCCGACGCGAGCTTGACGCGCTGCGCCTCTCCCCCGGACAGCGTGGGAGCAGACTGGCCCAACCGCACATAACCGAGACCGACATCGACCAGTGTGCGCAGATGGCGAGCGATGGGGGGCACGGACTCGAAGAACTCCAGGGCTTCCTCGATGGGCATATCGAGGACCTCGGCGATCGTCTTGCCCTTGTAGTGCACCTCGAGCGTCTCCCGGTTGTACCGAGCCCCGTGGCAGACCTCGCAGGGAACGTAGACATCCGGCAGGAAGTTCATCTCGATGCGAAGCGTCCCGTCACCCGAGCACGACTCGCATCGTCCGCCCTTGACGTTGAACGAGAACCGACCCGGCGCGTAGCCTCGCACCTTCGCCTCGGGCGTCTCGGCGAAGAGTTTGCGGACGTGGTCGAAGACACCGGTGTAGGTCGCCGGGTTGCTCCGGGGCGTGCGACCGATCGGACTTTGATCGACGTGGACCACCTTGTCCAGCTGATCCAATCCCTTGACCCTCCGGTGTCGCCCGGGGACGGTCCTCGCGCCATGCAACTCTCGGGCCAGGACGTTGTAGAGGATGTCGTTGACGAGGGTCGACTTCCCCGATCCGCTGACCCCTGTCACGGCCACGAGACAACCGAGGGGGAAGTCGACGGTGATGTCGGCGAGGTTGTGCTCGCGGGCACCCTCGACCGTCACCATGCGCTTGCGATCGATTGGGCGACGGATCGCAGGAGTGTCGATCGCGCGACGACCCGAAAGATAATCCCCCGTGATCGATTCCGCCGATCCGACCAATTCGTCGTACGGCCCGCTCACGACGATGCGACCGCCATGCTCGCCTGCTCCAGGACCGATGTCGACGATCCAGTCCGCGGTGCGGATCGTGTCCTCGTCATGTTCGACCACGATGAGTGTGTTGCCCAGATCGCGAAGGCGCACGAGTGTGTCGATGAGGCGGCGATTATCCCTCTGGTGCAGTCCGATGCTGGGCTCGTCGAGGACATAGAGGACTCCGACGAGTCCGGAGCCGATCTGGGTCGCGAGTCGGATCCGCTGCGCCTCCCCTCCCGCGAGGGTGCCGGCCGGACGGTCGAGGGAAAGGTAGTCCAGTCCGACATCGACGAGGAAGGTCAGGCGCTCATTGACCTCCTTCATCACGCGGGCAGCGATCTGTGCATCCCGTCGGTCGAGATCGAGGCTTCCGAGGAAATCGGCTGCCTCACCGATGGGCATCGAGGCGACCTCGGCGATATTCCGCTCGGCGATGGTGACCGACAGGCTCACCGGCTTCAGCCGAGCACCCTCGCACTCATGGCAGGGCACCTCGCGCATGTATCCGGCGAACTTCTCCCGGCTGGTGTCCGTCTCAGCCTCAGCGTGACGCCGTTCGACGTAGGGGATCACGCCTTCGAAGGTGGTGTAGTAGGACCGCTGCCGTCCATAACGGTTGCGGTAGCGGACATGGACCTCGGTCGGATGCCCGTACAGGACCGCCTTGCGCACCTTCGCGGGAAGTTGCTTCCAGGGCGTGTCGGTGTCGAAGTCCAACTCATCGGCCAGCGCATCGAGCAGCCGAGCGAAGTAGTCCGTCACGTGACCGGCGGACCAGGGGGCGATCGCACCTTCGGCGACACCCAGGGCGTCATCGGGCACGACAAGCTCGGGGTCGACCTCCATGCGTGTGCCGAGGCCCGAGCAGGCGGGACAGGCACCGAAGGGGGAATTGAAGGAGAACGAACGAGGCTCGAGCTCTTCGAAGCTCAACCCATCACGTAGGCAGGCAAGGTGCTCGCTGAACATCTGCTCGCGCTCTGGATCCTTCGGATCCCGATCGACCTGATCGATCGTGACGAGGCCGCCGGAGAGCCGGAGGGCGGTCTCCACCGAGTCGGTGAGTCGTCGCCGGGTGCCCTCCTTCACCACGAGTCGGTCCACGACGACATCGATCGAGTGCTTCTCCGACTTCTTCAGCTTCGGTGGATCCTCGAGTCCATGGATCTCACCATCGACACGGACGCGGGCATATCCCTGCGCCTGCAGTTGCCGGAACAGGTCGACGTACTCGCCCTTGCGCTCCCGCACGACCGGGCTCAACACGGCGAATCGGGTTCCCTCCGGCAGGTCGAGGAGGCGATCGACGATCACCTGCGGCGACTGGCGGGCGATCGGATCGCCGCACTCGGGGCAGTGGGGCTTGCCGATCCGGGCATACAGCAGGCGGAGGTAGTCGTAGACCTCGGTGATCGTGCCCACCGTGGAACGGGGGTTGCGGGAGGTCGATTTCTGATCGATCGACACCGCCGGGGACAGGCCCTCGATGAAGTCCACGTCGGGTTTGTCCAGCTGGCCGAGGAACTGCCGCGCGTAGGCCGACAGGCTCTCGACATATCGACGTTGCCCCTCGGCGAAGATCGTGTCGAACGCGAGGCTCGACTTGCCTGATCCCGATAGGCCGGTGAAGACGATGAGGGCATCGCGAGGGAGATCGAGATTGACGTCCTTGAGGTTGTGTTCGCGGGCACCCCGCACCAGTAACCGCTCGGACACGCCGTCAGGCTAGTCGTAGGCTGTTCCAGGCGCGCGAGGGGTGACCCGAATGGGCGGTCCATACGGACGCCGAGGCGAAGGACGCCACGAGAGAGCGACGAGGGAGCGGGCATGAGCGAAGAGGTCTCCGACTACGACGGGCATGTGTCGGTGGGTGGATCCTGGGCCACTCGCTCCCTCCCCGGCGTGGACATCGTGAAACTCGCGGTGGGTCCCTACGACAACAATTGCTATCTGGTGCGCAGCCAGGCCACAGGTCAGGCACTGCTGATCGATGCGGCAGCTGAACCGGAGCGGATCATGGACATGGTCGAGGCGACGGGATCGACGGTGACGGCCATCCTCACCACCCACGCCCATCCCGATCACTGGCAGGCCTTGGGCGAGGTGGCACAGACCACCGGGGCTCGCACCCTCGCCGGTCGCCTCGATGCCCCGGATATCCCGGTGGAGACCGATGTCCTCCTCGACCACGGAGACGTGATCGAGGTGGGCGACCTGAGTGTGCGATCGGTGCACCTACAGGGGCACACCGATGGTTCGATCACCGCGATCTACGAGGACCCGAAGGGGCACCCGCATGTCTTCACCGGCGACTGCCTGTTCCCCGGGGGCGTCGGAAAGACCTGGGACGACCCCGCCCGGTTCGCCTCCCTGCTCGACGGCGTCGAGCGCGAACTCTTCGATGTCCTGCCCGACGACGCGTGGGTCTATCCCGGCCACGGCGACGACACGACCCTGGGCCGGGAGCGTCCCCACCTCGCCGAGTGGCGCGCCCGAGGCTGGTAAGAACCCAACTCCGCAATTATCGCAACGTTTTCCACGAGGGAGCCGTTGCGGAGTTCGGCCTATTCCTCGGATTCGAGCTCTGGCCGCCGTGGCTCCGTGACCGTTCCCGCATGAGCGCGAGCACTCGGATCCCGCCGAACCTTCCACCACGACGCCACCGTGACGGCGATGAGCACTCCTGCGATCACGGCCAGCGAGAGCCCGGTCTCGATCTTGGGGATCGATGTATTCATCTCATGGGCGAAGGTGAGCACCAGCTTCACCCCGATGAAGATCAGGATGATCGCGAGTCCGATGGACAGGTAGACAAGGCGATCGAGCAAGCCGCGCAGCACGAAGTAGAGGGCCCGTAGTCCGAGTAGCGCCGCCGCATTGGCCATGAAGACCAGATAGGGCTCGGTCGTCACGCCGAAGGTTGCCGGGATCGAATCGAGGGCGAACAGCAGATCGGTGCTGCCGATAGCGATCATGACGAGCAGCAGTGGGGTCACCATTCGCTTGCCGTCGATACGGGTGAAGATCTTCGTCCCGTCGAAATTCGGTGCCACGGCGAACCAACGTCGGGTGATGCGCACGACGAGGTTCTCCTTGGGTTCGGGATCGTCGTTTCGGTGACGTGCCAGCTGCACTCCGGTCCAGATGAGGAAACCACCGAAGATGACGAAGGTGAAGGAGAAGTACGCCAGCGCGGCCGCGCCGATCGCGATGAACACCGCGCGGAAGATGAGGGCCAGCATGACCCCGAACAGCAGCACCCGCTGGTGCAGGACACTGGGGACCGCGAATTGCCCGAGGATGATGACGAAGACGAACAGATTGTCCACGCTCAGGGATTTCTCCACGAGGTACGCTGCGAAGAATTGGGTCCCCAGGGTGGACCCCTGCCATAGCCAGACCGTGATACCGAAGGCGATGGCGACGACGATGTAGAAGATCGACCACAGCACTGCTTCACGGAACGACACATCATGCGGGTGTCGGCTGACCGTGAAGAAGTCGATGGCGACGAGGGCGACAATCGCCCCGATCGAGATCGCCCAGATCGCCAGGGTTACCTCCACGAGCGATCCGATCCTTTCCTCATTCCCACAGGCTACTCCGCGGTCCGTGCCTAGTCCGGGATCGACGAGGGGGGTGCAGCCTCAGTCATGGCCCGCAGTTCCTTCTTCAACTCGGCGATCTCATCCCGGTATCTCGCGGCCACCTCGAACTGCAGGCTTCCGGCTGCCGCATGCATCTGATCGGTCAGTTCCGCGATCATGGCAGCCAGGTCCTCGGCCGCCGCACCCCCACGCAGGGGTCGTGCTGGTCCCTCGGCGATGCGGCGCCCGCTCAGCAGATCCTCGGTGTCCGCGTCTTCACGAGCCAGCAGATCGGTGATGTCGGCGATCTTCTTGCGCAACGGGGTCGGGTCGATCCCATGCTCGGCGTTGTAGGCAACCTGCTTCTCTCGGCGACGATTCGTCTCCTCGATCGCCCGCGCCATCGATGGCGTGATCGTGTCGGCATACATGTGTACCTCGCCGCTCACATTTCGCGCGGCACGACCCGTCGTCTGAATGAGCGAGGTCTCCGAGCGGAGGAAACCTTCCTTGTCCGCATCGAGGATGCTCACCAACGACACCTCGGGAAGGTCCAGACCCTCGCGGAGGAGGTTGATGCCCACGAGGACATCGAACTCTCCCTGGCGCAGTTCACGAAGCAGCTCGACCCGTCGCAGGGTGTCGACCTCGGAATGCAGGTATCTCACCCGGACACCCTTGTCGAGCAGGTAGTCGGTCAGGTCCTCCGCCATGCGTTTGGTCAGCGTCGTCACCAAGACCCGCTCATTGCGCTGCGTGCGCAGGGTGATCTCGTGCAGCAGATCATCGATCTGCCCCTCGGTCGGCTTCACCGTGATGAGTGGATCGATGAGTCCGGTGGGACGGATCACCTGCTCGACGACCTCTCCCCCGCTCTGCGCCAATTCGAAGGACCCCGGTGTCGCCGATAGGTAGACCGTCTGCCCGGTCCGCTCGCGGAATTCCTCCCACCGCAGGGGCCGATTGTCCATCGCGCTGGGCAGGCGAAAACCATGTTCCACCAGTGTGCGCTTGCGACTCATGTCGCCCTCGTACATCCCCCCGATCTGGGGAACGCTCACATGGGACTCATCAATGATGAGCAGGAAGTCCTCGGGGAAGTAGTCCAGCAGGCAGTTCGGCGGAGAACCCGGCTCGCGGCCATCGATGTGCCGCGAGTAGTTCTCGATCCCGGAGCAGATGCCCATCTCACGCATCATCTCCAGGTCGTAGGTG
>CAZVCZ010000006.1:0-10977 GCA_964626275.1 uncultured Bifidobacteriaceae bacterium
GAGCGGGATCGCGTCGGCGCTCTGCGTTCCACCACCGGGGATCCACGTGCCGATCACGGTCACCCAGGTGTTCCCCGGCAGGTCAGGAACATCGACGGCCTTGATCCGCGAGGCGAACGCATCAGCGGCGCAGCAGGCCATCGACATGCGGGTCAGCCACCAGCCACCCTCCGGATCGGGGGTGACGAAACCGGTCATCTCCACATTGCGCCCCTCGAGGGTCAGGCCGTCATCCCACACCGAGCGTCCGATGTAGTCACTCACCCGAACCGGGACAGGATCCCCCGGCGGGAGTGGCGGGGCTTTCGCCTGGGAAACATCGGGAATCGCATTGGTCGATTCCCGAGCGGCTGAGAAGGCTCCGAGCGCAGGCGGCGCGATGAGGAAGATCGCCAGGACCGGGAGGAGCAGGAACCAGGCCGCCCGCGGACCGTGACTGTGGTCGTGTCCATGATCGTGGCCAACCCCGTCGAGTTCGTCCTCCAACTCCGCATCGGCTGCCGCCTGCGCTGCTGGGATCTTCGATGCCCGCAGGACATCGACGAGCGCCAGGACACCGAGCAGGAGCAGCAGGCCCCCGGAGACGAGCAGGAACGGCCGCATCGACTCCTTCACGTAGTTGAGATACGTATCGCCGATGGTGATGCGCAAGGTCGCCCCACCGATCAGCATGAGGATGATGGCCTGAACGTCCCGTCTCATGTCAACAGCCACCATCCCACGAGCACACTGCTGAGGATCGCCACCACCGCCGTCGTCGGCGCGAATCGAATCGCGAAAGCCTTGCCGAAGGTGCCGGCCTGCAGCGAGATCAGCTTGAGGTCCACCATCGGTCCAACGACCATGAAGGTCAACTTCGCGGTGAGCGAGAACTCGGTGAAACTCGCCGCGACGAAGGAATCAGCCTCGGAGCAGATCGACAGAATGATCGCCAGCGCCGCCATAGCGAGGATCGACAACAGTGGGTTGTCCGCGAGCGCTCGCATCCAATCCGGCGGAACGAGGACGTTGATCGCAGCCGCCGCTAGCGCCCCCACCACGAGGAAACCTCCGGCATGGAGGAAGTCGTGCGAGGCGGTGAGGCGGAAGGTGTGCCAGGAGTTCGACCCGACGAGGTGCCCCCGGGGACCAATGCGCAGCCACTGGGCCTTACCGAAGCGCAGCCACAACCATCCCATAATGACCGCGACGCCAAGCGAGGCGACAAATCTCGCCAACACCATCTCGGGTTGACCGGAGAAGGCCACAAAGGTGGCCACCAGAACGATCGGGTTGATCGCGGGAGCAGAAAGCAGGAACGCGAGTGCGGCCGCCGGGGTGACACCCCTGCTCATCAAGCCGTTCGCGACCGGAACCGACGCGCATTCGCATCCAGGGATCACCGCTCCCGCACACCCGGCGATGGGAACCGCGAGTGCCTTGTTCTTCGGCAGGGCCTTACGCCAGAAGGAGGCGGGAACGAACGCGGCGATTGCGCCGGACAGCACGACCCCGAGGACAAGGAAGGGCAACGCCTGCACGACGATCGCCACGAAGATCGTCGATCCGGTCTGCAGGGCCGGGTTGTCATCGAACAACCCCACGAGCCACCCCTGACCGAGAATGAGAACCAGCAATCCGACCGCCAGGAACTCCAGGGAGCCGGGCCGGTATCCGGTGTGGGTGGAATGTTGCTCACTCACGAGGGTGCTTCCTCGTCCATCATGGTCGATACGGGGTTCGGCAACGCTCCGCCGTACCTACGATCGCGAGCGGCATAGGTCTCACACGCCCGCCACAGGTGGCGCCGATCGACATCGGGCCACAACTCATCGAGGAACACCATCTCGGCATATGCCGACTGCCAGAGCAGGAAGTTGCTGGTGCGCTGCTCACCCGAGGTCCGGATGAACAGGTCGACATCGGGCATATCCGGCTCGTCGAGATGGCGAGCCAGCATCTTCTCGTTGACCTTCATCGGGTCGATGCGCCCCTCGGCGACTCCTCGCGCGATGTCGGCTGCGGCATCGGCGATCTCGGCGCGGCCGCCGTAGTTGACGCACATCGTGAGCGTGAGGGTTCGGTTGTTCCTGGTGAGTTCCTCAGCGGTCTGTAGTTCGTTGATGACGCTGCGCCACAGTCGTTTCGGCCGCCCAGCCCAGCGAACTCGAACTCCTAGATCGTTCATCTCATCACGCCGACGATGCACCACGTCCTGGTTGAAACCCATGAGGAATCGGACTTCATCCGGGGAGCGTTTCCAGTTCTCCGTGCTGAAGGCATAGGCGCTCACCCAGGGAATGCCGATCTCGATCGCTCCGTGGACGATGTCGAGCAGCGCGAATTCCCCAGCTTCGTGGCCGGCGGTTCGCGGCAGTCCACGCTGCTTGGCCCAGCGACCGTTTCCGTCCATGACGATCGCGACATGCCGCGGCAGCAGGTCCCGGGGGATCTGCGGCGGGCGCGCTCCCGAGGGGTGCGGGGTCGGCGGAATCGGCACTCCCCCATCCTGTCACTCCGGGGACGGGGAGAGGCGGATCGTCCTCAGGCGCGTTCCACCAGCGGTAGGGATCGAGGAGCCCGCTCGAGATGCCAGGTCAGCAGGGCAGCGCTCAAGCCGGCCGCCTCGCGTCGGTGGCGCACCTCGCTGGCGTCCGCCGTCGCCCAGTCCCCGCTGAGCAATGCTCCGAGTAGTGTGAGGGTCTCTTGCGCGGGTGCGGCGCTGCCGGGCGCTCGGCAGTTCGGACACATCGCCCCGCCCTGCGACACGGTGAAGGCGCGATGGGGCCCGGGCGCACCACAGCGCGCGCAGTCGGAGAAGGAAGCCGACCATCCCGCGATCGCCAGGGACCGCAGCACGAAGGCGTCGAGGATCAGGCCCGGATCATGCGTGCGCGCCACGAGGGTGCGCAGCGCCCCCACGAGCAGGACGTAGTGGGCGAGCGCTGGTTCCCGCTCGACGGGCGTGAGACGTTCGGTGGTCTCCAGCATCGCCTGCCCCGCGGTCCAGGCGGCATAATCCGCGGCCAGTCGTGGCCCGTGCGCGTCGAGGGATTCCACCTGGGTCACGGTGTCGAAGGTGCGACCGACGTAGAGCTGGATGTCGACCCGACTGAAGGGCTCGAGTCGAGCCCCGAAGCGGCTGCCGGTGCGACGAACACCCTTCGCGGCCGCTCGGATGCGTCCGTTGTCCCGGGTCAGCAGGGTGATGATGCGGTCGGCCTCCCCGAGGCGCTGGGTGCGCAGCACCACTCCCTCGTCGCGGTAGGTCGGCACCCCCCCATTGTGACCCCTACAGGAGCAAAACTCCGCAACCGCCATGAGGGGAAAACATGCTGATAGTTGCGGAGTTGGGCTTTTAGAAGCCGAGGCGGCGGAGTTGGCGGGGATCGCGCTGCCAGTCCTTGGCCACCTTCACCCGCAGATCGAGGAACACCGGGGTGCCCAGGAGCGCCTCGATGCCCTTGCGTGCGGTCGACCCGACGTGCTTCAGCCTCGACCCACCGCGACCGATGACGATCGCCTTCTGGCTGTCCCGCTCGACGAACACGACGGCGTGGATGTCGATGAGGGGCCGATCCTCCGGGCGGTCCTCGCGCAGGCCCATCTCCTCGACGACGACCGCGATCGAATGCGGCAGTTCATCGCTCACGCCCTCCAGCGCCGCCTCGCGGATCAACTCCGCGACCAGCACCTCCTCGGGCTCATCGGTGACCTCGCCGTCGGGATAGAGCGGCGGACCCTCGGGCATGACCGCGATCATCAGATCGGTGAGCAGATCGACCTGGGCCCCGGTCACCGCCGACACCGGCACGACCTCGGCCCACTCGATCCCCACCCGGGCTCCCAGCTCAGCGACCTCGGCCAGCCGTTCGGCGATGACCGCGGGCGCCACCGCGTCGGTCTTGGTCACCAGCGCGAAGGTGGTCGCTCCCTTCGGTCGGGCTCTCGCCAGGGCACGGGCCACGAACTCATCTCCGGGGCCGACGGGGGCATCGGCCGCAATACACAGAGCTGCCACGTCGACGTGGGCCCACGCCTCGCGCACAGCATCATTCAGCCGCTGACCCAGCAGCGTGCGTGGCTTGTGCAGCCCCGGGGTGTCCAGCAGCACGATCTGAGCATCGGGTCGGGTCACCACCCCGCGAATGACGTGGCGAGTCGTCTGGGGGCGATTCGACGTGATGGCGATCTTCGAGCCCACCAGCGCATTCGCCAGGGTCGACTTGCCGGCATTCGGGCGCCCGACGAGGCAGGCGAGTCCGCACCGGTAGTCGTTCATGCCGCCACCGGTTCGTTCGTCGGCCGCGGGGTCTCCCCGCGCGAACCGCGATCCGACAGGCCCAGGATGCCGAGGGCAACGACGATGAGCACGCATCCGACCCAACCACGCCACCCCAGGGTCTCGCTGAGCAACAGCACACCGAGCAGGGTCGCCACGACAGGTTCGGCGAGGTTCAGGGTCGCAATGTGGCCGGGCTGGAGGGTGCGTAAACCGATGCCGAACAGCAGATAGGCCAGCGTGGTCGCGGCGAGTCCCAGCCACAGCAGCAGCACGACTCCGCCGGGGTTCCACCACCAGGCACCCGCCACGACGAAGAACGGGATGGTGATCAGCGCGGCCAGGGCGAAGGACGCGCCGAGGACGTGGGTCGACGATTCGCCACTGCGCGTTAGTCGGACACCGAGCACCGTAAAGACCGCATAGGAGGCTCCGGCTCCCATCGCGGCGAGGATGCCGAGCAGATCACGTGACTCACCATCACCCATCGTGAGCAGCGCCATTCCTCCGACAGCAAGCACCGTCGAGACTGCCCAGACAAACCCCGGTGCACCCTCGCGTAGCAACCAGCCGAGCATTCCGGCGAGGAATGGGGCCAGGGCAAGGCTGGCCAGAGTCCCCACGGCCACTCCGGTGCGCGCGACACCGAAGAAGAACAGCGACTGATACCCCGCGACCGCGAGCCCCATGAGCCATAGCAACGGTCGTTGCCACAGGCGCAACAACGCGCGTCGACCGATGTGGGTGATCGCGACCACGATGACGAGACCGAGTGCGCCCACGATCAGTCGCGCAGCCGCGATTGCCGGGGCGGTTGCATCAGGGCCGACGAGGGTGACGGCAGCGGCAGATGTGCCGAACAGTGCCGCTGCTGCGAGGACGGCCAGCACGCCTGTGCTGCGGGTGACGCTCATCAGGCTGAGGGGCGCAGGGCACCGGTGCTGGAGCGGCGCACCACCGAGCCGTCCTCTGCGCACACGAGAACCTCGACCTGCTCCCCACCGAGGTCGATGAGGGGCGCAGGATCGGGCAATTGGTCGGGAGTGTTCGTCACGATGACCACGGCCTCGAGTCCGCGCGATCCGCTGATCCACGCCTGGGCCGCGACCACATCGAATCCATTCAGGGGCCGAGAAGGAAGGGGTGCATCAGCGGCTGCATACGTGCGCCCTGTCTCGTCTCTGACCGCAACGCCGTGTGCCGCCCGGATTCGCTCACGCGCGCCACGCGCCAGGGTCACCAACTTGGCGTCCTCGGCGTCCAACTCAGCAGTCACGTCATCCACTCCACGGTCATCGACGGCACGTCATTCATCGCCGTCATCCTCGATTTCCTCTGGTGCAGGAGCTGGCACACGTTGCGCCAGCACGGAGCCAATGCGGTTGCGTCGACCCGCGCCCTGCTCGGCGACGAGTATCCATCCATCGACTTCGATTCGAGCATCCGGGATGGGCACTCGGCCGAGTCGCTTGGCGACGAGGCCGAGCACGCTGTCCACGCCCTCCTCCTCGCCGTCGATCTCCAAGCCCACCAGCGCGGCGAAGTCATCGACATTCATCCGAGAACTCACGCGGTAGGAACCATCCTCGAGAGCCGAGACCTCGGGGGCCGCTGTGTCGTACTCATCATCGATCTCACCGACGATCTCCTCGAGGATGTCCTCGATGGTGACGATTCCCGCCGTGCCTCCGTATTCATCCACGACCACCGCCATGTGAACCCGAGCGGCCTGCATCTGGGTGAGCAAGTCATCGGCGATCTTGGAATCTGGGACGAAGTAGGCCGACCGCATAAGGGAGTCGACCTGCTCCTCGCGCTCGGCATCTCGGTTGTCGAAGATGCGGCGCATGATGTCCTTGAGGTAGATGATCCCCACCACATCGTCGGAACTCTCCCCCATGACCGGGATGCGCGAGAATCCCGAACGCAGACACAGCGACAGCGCCTGTCGCAATGTCTTGTCGCGCTCGATGAACACGACTTCGGTGCGCGGCACCATCACCTCACGGGCGTAGGTCTCGCCGAGCTCGAACACAGAGTGGATCATCTTGCGTTCGACATCTTCGATGACCGCGTTCTCCCCGGCGAGGTCGACCATCTCCCTCAGTTCCGCCTCTGTGGCGAAGGGGCCGGATCGGAATCCCTTTCCGGGGGTCAACGCATTGCCGATGAGGATGAGCAGGGTGGCGAGGGGGCTCAACGCGACCGCCAGGAGGCGAGCCGGTCGCGCCGCGCGCAACGCGATGCGATCTGCATGCTGAGCGCCCAGCGTCCGAGCGGCAACGCCGAGCACGACGTAGCTGATGATCACCATGATCGCGACGGCAAGCGCAAGCGAGCCAGCCGTCGGCCAGCCACTGCGCACGGTCAACGCCATGACCGCGACATAGACGACGAGCGCGATTGCAGCGGTGGTGGCAATCGTGGACAGGAACAGCATCACGTTGACGTAGCGGGGCCGGTCTTCGATCACGATCGCGAGTTGCTCGACACCGCTTCGCTCCTCGCGCCGCATCTCCTCCACTCGGCTGCGCGACACGCGACCGATGGCTGTCTCACCGCCCACCAGGAGGGCAGCGATGATCACGAGGATCGCCGCGGACACCAGGCTCCACACGTCACCCATGGTCATGGGGCAACCTGCCCTTGCTGTCGCCACACCTCGAGCAGGTTCCCCTGCAGATCGAACATGACCTGATGTTCCTCCGGCTCCGCGTGATCATGACCCAATAGGTGCAGCATGCCGTGCACGAGCAGCAGATCCACCTCATCCTCCGGGGCGTGTCCTGCCTGTTCGGCCTGACGTTCGGCGACCGAGGGGCACAGCACGATGTCGCCGAGGATCCCCAACGGACGTGGGCCCTCCGGAGACCCCGGCTGAAGATCATCCATGGGGAAGGACATGACATCGGTCGGACCCGGCTCCTCCATCCACTGCAGATGGAGTTCGCTCATCCGGTCCTCGTCCACGAAGGCGATCGATACCGTGCACTCTGGGTCGAGGTGCATTCGATCCAGGACGAAGGCGGTGATGCCGCTGACTCGCTGGGGGTCGATCCACGCGGTCTCGGTGTCGTCGATGATGTCGATGCTCACCGAGGTCCTCGAGGCTGGGCTTCATCATGCCGGGCGTAGGCGTCCACGATCTGACCCACGAGCCTGTGCCGTACGACATCGCGACTGGTGAGCCTGCAGAACGCGACGTCCTCGATCCCGGTGAGGATGTCCTGTACCACGCGCAGTCCGCTGCTCGATCCGGCAGGCAGATCAATCTGCGTCACGTCACCGGTGACGACCATGGTGGAGTTGAATCCCAGGCGGGTCAGGAACATCTTCATCTGCTCAGGCGAGGTGTTCTGCGCTTCGTCGAGGATGATGAAGGCGTCATTGAGGGTGCGTCCGCGCATATACGCCAGGGGGGCGACCTCGATCGTTCCGCCGGTGATCAATCGCGGGATCGAATCAGCATCGATCATGTCGTGCAGAGCGTCGTAGAGCGGACGCAGATAGGGATCGATCTTCTCCGAGAGCGTTCCGGGCAGGAAGCCCAGGCGCTCACCGGCCTCCACCGCAGGCCGGGTGAGGATAATCCGGGTGACCTGCTTGTCCTGCAGGGCCCGCACAGCCTTCGCCACTGCAAGATAGGTCTTGCCGGTTCCTGCCGGACCGATTCCGAACGTGATCGTGTGGGCATCGATCGCCTCCACGTATCTCTTCTGATTGAGCGTCTTCGCGCGGATGGTCTTTCCCCGGTTGGACAGGATGTTGGTGGAGAGGACCTCCGCCGGTCGCTGTCCTTCCCGAAGCAAGGTGACGCTGCGCTCGAGGGATTCCGGGGTCAGGCCCTGTCCCGTCCGCAGAACCGCGAGCATCTCCGAGACCAACACCTCGAACATCCCGACATCCTCGGATTCACCGCTCACGGTGAACTCATTGCCGCGCACGAGGATGTCGAGGGTCGGGAACATGCGCTCCAGCACGGCGAGTAATTCATCGCCGGGGCCCACCACCGACACCATCGGCTGCGAGGCCGGGATGACGATGGTGGCGCGAGCCAGGGGAAGTTCACTCATCAGCCGGGAGGCCAACTCAGTCCGCGGCCACCGAGAACATGAACGTGGGCATGGAAGACCGTTTGGCCGCCGTAGGTCCCCGTGTTGGCGACGAAGCGGTACCCCTCGTCCTCGAGTCCCTCCTGTCGGGCGACCTCCACCGCGGTCGACATGACGTCAGCAAGAAGCTGCTGGTCGGAGTCCGCCATTGATGCGACATCTTGGTGATGGGCCTTCGGGATGACCAGGACGTGCGTGGGAGCAGCCGGCGAGATGTCCCTGAAGGCCACGGTCGTCGGTGTCTCGAGAACGATCGTTGCCGGGATGTCGCCGGCGACCAGACGGCAGAACAGGCAATCATCGGGGCTGGACATATCGCTCATGAGTTTGATCCTGTCATGACGGGGTCGACCCGCGACCCGGATGGCGCTGACCAGCGGTCCGCCGCGGCGATGATCCCGGCTGCCACCGTTCCTGCCGTGGACGTCCGCAGCACGGTCGGCCCGAGCGACGCCTCGCGGGCTCCGGCCTGCACGAACCTCGCATACTCCTCGCCCTCGAATCCCCCCTCGGGGCCGATCACGATGAGCCAATCACCGTCTGGTCGATCCTCAGCGATGAGATCCGGAAGCGGTTCACCGCGCGCATCGAGGAGGAAGGCTGCACCCGCATGGGCAATCCACTCCACCGCCGCGTTGAGATCCGCAGGATCCGCGATCTCCGGCACGCGTGAGCGGCGTGACTGTTTCGCCGCTTCGCGTGCGGTCGACCGCCACTTCGCGATCCCTCGCTCTGCTTTCTGAGCGGTCCACTGGGTAATGCTGCGTCGAGCAGACCAGGGAACGATGACGTCGACACCGACCTCGGTGAGCGTCTCGACAGCGCGCTCACCCCGGTCACCCTTGGCCAGGGCTTGGATCGCAATGATCCGACGGGTGGGCGCAGGATCGTCGTGGACGGCAGCCACCTCCACCACCAGCGCTTCCGGCGAGGACGGAACGACCACCCCACTGACTCGCCGCCCACATCCGTCGGCGATGTCGACCGTCTCGCCATCGCGCAGGCGACGCACGGATCGGGCATGGCGGGCTTCGTCGCCCCCGAGCCTGACGGTGGAACCCGGTGAGGCCTCGTCGAGGCTGCCGGGATCGGCGAGAAAGAGCGGAGCGGTCACGGGCGCCCGCTGAAGGCATCCTTCAGCCGGGAGAACAGTCCGCCCCCGCTTTCGGTCGACTGTTGAACCTCGATCGAGTCGCCATCCTCACCGCGCAGCTCGGCGAGTTGCTGGAGCAGCGCTGACTGTTCGGCATCAAGACGGGATGGCGTTCGGACATCGAGGTGGACGTGGAGATCCCCTCGACCGGTGCCGCGCAGCCGTGGCACACCACGCGCACGCAACGTCAGCACTTCACCGGGTTGGGTCCCAGCGCTGATCGTCATCGTCTCCTCGCCATCGAGGGTCTCGAGTTTCACCGATGTGCCCAAGGCCGCCGCCGTCATCGGCACCTGCACGCTGCAGTGCAGGTCGTCACCGCGTCGTTCGAAGATCGGATGGGGCTTCTCGATGATCTCGACATACAGATCACCGGCCTCCCCGCCCCCGGGACCCACCTCGCCCTGACCGGACAGTTGGATCCGGGTGCCGGTGTCGACACCGGCCGGGATGGTCACGCCGATCGTCCGGCGCGTGCGGACACGACCGTCACCGGAGCACTCGATGCAGGGATGGGTGATCGTCGTGCCGAATCCGGAGCACTGCGGGCAGGGGCGGGATGTCATGACCTGGCCGAGGAAGGACCGCTGCACCTGCTGGATCTCGCCGCGCCCCCGACACATCGGACAGGTATCGGGCTCTGTGCCCGGAGCAGTGCCGAGTCCCGAGCATGCTTCGCAGTGTGCGGCGGTGTCGACGGTGATGTCGCGCTGACCGCCGAACATCGCCTCGCGCAGATCGACCTCGATGCGAATGAGCGCGTCCTGGCCCCGGCGGCGCCGAGTCCGTGGCCCGCGGGAGGCACCACCTCCACCGAAGAAGGCGTCCATGATGTCGCCGAAGTCGAATCCACCCCCACCGAAGCCACCTCCGGCTGCACGCAGAGGATCCCCACCCATGTCGTACATCTGGCGCTTCTGCGGATCGCTGAGCACCTCGTAGGCCGCGGTGACTTCCTTGAACCGCTCCTGTGTCGCGGGATCGGGATTGACATCCGGATGCAGTTCACGAGCCAGGCGCCGATAGGCGCGCTTGATCTCCTCCGGCCCGGCGTCCCGTTCGACGCCGAGCATGGCGTAGTAGTCGGTCGCCACCTATCCCTCACCCACTATGTCTCGATCCACTCTGCGTCGATCCACTACGACTCGCTCAGGATGCGACCGAGATACGTCGCCACTGACCGCACGGCCGCCATCGAGGTCGGATAGTCCATGTGGGTCGGGCCCACGATTCCAATGCCCGCCACGGCCGTGTGCTCATGACCGTAGCCCGAACCGACCAGCGAGGTGCCCTGCAGGTCCTCGACGGGGTTCTCATGCCCGATCCGGACCGTGACCTCACCGAGACTGGAGACCTCTCCTAGCAGACGCATGAGCACGACCTGCTCCTCGAGGGCTTCGAGGACCGGTTCGAGGTTTGTGGCGAACGCATCCCGGTATCGCGCCAGATTC
>CAZVCZ010000006.1:10987-34922 GCA_964626275.1 uncultured Bifidobacteriaceae bacterium
AGATTCGCCGTTCCGCCCAGGACGACGCGCTGTTCCTCACGCGCCACCGCGATCTCCATCAGGGTCGCGATGATCGCGATGATGCTCGGTTGATCCGCGGCCGGGAATTCCTCGGCTACCCCATCGAGGGCAGGGGCGAGTTCGGAGCAGCGCTCACCGGTGGTGGCCGCGAGCAATCGCGTGCGCACCTGCGCGAGGGTCTCCTCCGACAGGGCTGAGGGCAATTCGATGACGCGCTGCTCGACTCGACCGGTGTCGGCGATGAGCACGAGCAGGATGCGAGTGTCGGACATCAACACGATCTCGATGTGGCGGACGGTCGCCTGGACCAGGGACGGGTATTGCACGAGCGCTACCTGTCGGGTCAGTTGAGCCAACAGCCGGACACTGCGCGTCATCACATCGTCGAGATCGACGGCACCGGCGAGGAAGTTCGAGATCGCCCGGCGCTCCGCGGGGCTCAGTGGCTTGACGCCCGACAGGCGATCGACGAAGGCTCGATAGCCCTGGTCCGTCGGCACACGGCCCGCGCTGGTGTGCGGCTGGGCGATATAGCCCTCCTCTTCGAGGGCGGCCATGTCGTTGCGGATCGTGGCCGAGGACACACCGAGGGAATGTCGCTCGACGAGGGCCTTGCTGCCGACCGGTTCCCGCGTGGACACATAGTCCTCCACGATGGCCCGCAAGACCGCGAGCCGACGGTCCTCGAGCATGCCCACCTCCTCGTCGGTTCCACTCGACTTCGCCATACTTGGCACTCGTCACCTATGAGTGCCAATACTATCCCGGATCGCGGCGTTCTCGCCTCGTCGGTCCGCGCTGGGCCACAATGTCTGCCATGACGTCACCTTCCTCCGGCGATGACAGCGTCGATCCGAACACCAACCAGAGCCCTGGACCCGACCCCGCCGCTCCGCCTGCGGGATCACCGACCAGCTCCACTCCGCCACCGCCCCCGCCTCCGCAGTCCCAACCCCCTCCGCCCGGTGCCGGCTCTCCCCCGCAGGGCCCTCCCCCACCAGCGCCCGGATATTCGCCCGGATCCCCCGGCTACCCGCCCCCGGCCCCCGGCTACGTCGGCACGCCGCCCTACCCGGGCTATGACCCCTACGCAAAGTCCCGCCTCGTGGCCGGACTGCTCGGCATCTTCCTCGGCGGCCTCGGGGTGCACCGGTTCTATCTGGGCTACACCGGCATCGGGGTGACCCAGATCATCGTGACGATCGTGACCTGCGGCATCGGCTCGATCTGGGGCCTGATCGAGGGGATCATGATCCTGGCGAACTCCGGCATCACGACCGACGCGCAGGGCCGCCCCCTCCGCGAATAACCCAACTCCGCAACTATTCGTTCTTTTTCGCCCCTATGCAGTTGCGGAGTTCAGTTCATCGGGGCCGGCTGATGTGGCCTAGGTGAGCTCGCGGATCACCGCATCGGCCAGTAGTCGGCCCACATCGGTGAGGCGCACCCGATCATCGGTGACGCTGACCCACCCGCGCTGAACGAGATCATCGAGCGCGCCACGCCGCTCCTCGCCGATGAGTCCTCGGTCGATCCCCTCACGCAGCCGCAGCCCCAGCATGACCTGTTCGAGCTTCATCGTGGCAGCGTCCAGCTCCTCCCACTCGGCGATTGGCGGCGACCCGGCACCGATCCGCTGGGCATATCGGGCGGGGTATTTCACATTCCACCAGCGCAGCGCCCGCTCCCCGTTGCGCAGATGACCGTGTGCACCTGGGCCGATTGCCCACCAGTCCCCATCGCGCCAGTACCCGAGGTTGTGTCGGCACTCCCCTCCCGGTCTCGACCAGTTCGATACCTCGTACCAGTCGAATCCATGCTCCACGAGGACCGAATCGATGAGTTGATAGCGGTGTGCCGCGATGTCGTCGTCCACCGCCGGAATCTCCCCTCGCTGCACCTGTCCGGCAAGCCTCGTCCCCGGTTCGACGATGAGCGAATAGGCGGACACATGGTCGACACCCTCGGCAAGAACTCCCCGCACCGATGCTTCGAGATCACTGTCGCTCTCACCCGGCGTCGCATAGATCAGGTCAGCACTCACATGCTCGAATCCGGCATCACGCGCCTCGCGGATCGCTGCCAGGGACCTGCCCGGCGTGTGGGTCCGGTCTAGGACAGCGAGCACATGAGGGCTCAGACTCTGCACTCCGAAGGAGATCCGCGACACAGCGGCATCGCGCAACGCCGCAAGGGAAGCCGCATCGACCGAATCCGGATTCGCCTCGACGGTGATCTCTGCGCTGCCGTTCAGTCCGAATCGGTCGTCGATCCGAGAGATGATCGCCGCGATCTCCCTGGTGTCGAGCAGCGTCGGTGTCCCGCCTCCGATAAAGACGGTGTCGATCCCGCGGCCCGACCAGATGTCACTCATGAGATCGATTTCGCCGAGCGCAAGCGACACGTATTCCGACGCCGCCACATCGATTTCCTGCGGGGTGTAGGTGTTGAAGTCGCAGTATCCGCACCTCGAGGAGCAATACGGCACATGGACGTAAATGCCCCGATTCCGGGTCGTGCCCGATCCCATGGATCGAACCCATGCCTCCCAGGGACCGGTCGTGATCGTGTCATTCATCGATGAAACCCATCCGATCGGCGTAGGTTGAGGAGTAGGACTTCCATCTTCACGAGGAGACATCATGTCCACCACACCCCCACCCCCTCCGCCTCAGCCACCGTCAAGCCCGCCACCGCCCCCCGGCCAGCAACCCATGTCGGATTCCGACGCTCGTCTGTGGGCGATGCTCGCGCACCTGTCGGGCATCGTGATCGCGATCATCGGGCCCCTCATCATCATGCTGGTGTTCGGACCGCGGAATGCCTTTGTGAAGAATCAGTCCACCGAGGCACTGAACTTCCAGATCACCCTGGCGATCGGTGTCGTGATCAGCATCGTCCTCACCGTGGTCATCATCGGCGCGATCCTGCTGCCGATCGTTCTCATCGTGGGCCTGATCTTCATGATCATCGCGGGCGTCAAGGCCTACGGCGGCGAGGAATACCGCTACCCCTTCAACATCCGCATGGTCAAGTGAGGCCAAACGCGACACCGACGACTTCATGAACTATCGCGAGGCCCCGGTCACTTCTTGGCCGGGGCCTCCGTGGTCGACAACGCCGCGATGAAAGCCTCCTGCGGCACCTCGACTCGACCCACCATCTTCATGCGCTTCTTGCCTTCCTTCTGCTTCTCCAGCAACTTGCGCTTACGCGTGATGTCGCCGCCGTAGCACTTCGCCAGGACGTCCTTGCGGATCGCGCGGATGGTCTCCCGAGCGATGACTCGGGACCCGATCGCTGCCTGGATCGGAACCTCAAACTGTTGCCTCGGAATCAACTCACGCAGTTTCGATGCCATCGCCACCCCGTAGGCATATGCCTTGTCGCGGTGGACGATGGCGCTGAAAGCATCCACCGCATCCCCGTGCAGCAGGATGTCGACCTTCACTAGATTCGCCGCCTGCTCGCCGCTGGGTTCGTAGTCCAGCGACGCGTAGCCCTTGGTCTTCGACTTCAACTGATCGAAGAAGTCGAAGACGATCTCCGCTAGGGGAAGGGTGTAGCGCAACTCGACGCGGTCCTCACTGAGGTAGTCCATGCCGAGCAGCGATCCGCGTCGCGTCTGACACAGCTCCATGATGGCGCCGACATAGTCGGAGGGCGCGAGGAGGGTGGCGCGGACGATCGGCTCGCGCACCTCGGCGACCTTGCCGGTGGGGAACTCGGACGGATTCGTCACCGTGATCACGGTGTCGTCTTCCATCGTGACGTCGTACACCACGTTCGGTGCGGTGGAGATCAAGTCGAGATCGAACTCCCGCTCGAGGCGTTCGCGCACGATCTCCAGATGCAGCAAACCGAGGAACCCACATCGGAAACCGAATCCCAACGCCACCGAGGTCTCCGGCTCGTACACCAGCGCCGCGTCGTTGAGCTTCAGCTTGTCGAGAGCGTCGCGCAGCAGCGGATAGTCGGAACCGTCGATGGGATACAGCCCGGAGAACACCATCGGCTTGGGATCCCGGTATCCCCCGAGCGCTTCGGTCGCGCCCTTGTTCGAGGTGGTCACCGTGTCGCCAACGCGGGACTGGCGCACGTCCTTCACGCCGGTGATGAGATACCCGACCTCACCGACTCCCAGCGATCCCGATGCCTTCGGCTCCGGGGAGATGACTCCTACCTCGAGCAGATCATGGGTGGCTCTGGTCGACATCATCTCGATGCGTTCCCGGGTCGACAACAGACCGTCGACGACGCGGACGTAGGTGACTACTCCACGGTAGGAGTCATAGACGGAATCGAAGATCAGCGCGCGCGCCGGGGCGTCGGCATCCCCGATCGGCGGCGGGACGAGACGCACGACCTCGTCGAGAAGCTCGGGGACTCCCTGCCCGGTCTTCGCTGAGACCTTGAGGACGTCGTCGGGCGAACAGCCGATGATGTGGGCCAACTCCGCGGCGTACTTCTCCGGTTGGGCCGCCGGCAGATCGATCTTGTTGAGCACCGGGATGATCTGCAGGTCGTTGTCGATCGCCAGATACAGGTTTGCGAGGGTCTGGGCCTCGATCCCCTGAGCGGCATCGACGAGCAGGATGGCCCCTTCGCAGGCAGCCAGGCTGCGGGAGACCTCGTAACTGAAATCCACGTGCCCGGGGGTGTCGATGAGGTTGAGGACGTAATCCCGGCCATCGGAGGCTGTGTAGGGCAGTCGGACGGCCTGGCTCTTGATGGTGATGCCGCGTTCACGCTCGATGTCCATCCGATCGAGATACTGCGCCCTCATCTGGCGCTCCTCGACTACGCCGGTGACCTGCAGCATCCGGTCGGCGAGGGTGGACTTGCCATGGTCGATATGGGCGATGATGGAGAAATTGCGGATCGTTGAGGGATCCGTACGACCAGGCTCCGGCACGGCCCTATCGTCGCATGTTCCCTCCCCCGGGGCGCCCTCGAGTTGGGTCCGGTGGAGCGGGCACGCTATCCTGATCGACGGTCTACCGGGTCCAACCCGGAACCCGACATCGTCTCGGGACCACTCCAGGACGGATCCACTACGAACTCGAAGGGCACGGCACAGTGGCGAACATCAAGAGCCAGGTCAAGCGCATCCGCACCAACAACAAGGCGCACGAGCGCAACAAGGCCGTCCGGACGTCCCTGAAGTCCGCCATCCGCAAGTTCCGCGAGGCCGCCGACTCCGGTCAGGCAGAGCAGGCCAAGGAGCTCGCCCGCGAGGCCACCCGCAAGTTGGACAAGGCCGTGAGCAAGGGCGTCATCCACAAGAACCAGGCGGCCAACCGCAAGTCCGCCATCGACGCCCGCGCCGCGTCGCTGTAACTCCCGCTATTCCGCTCGTCCCGATTCAGCGGTGATGTCGAGCACGAACCGCTCCAGCGCGGCTAGTTTCTGGTCAGCGTCGAGCGCGGCACCCCGCAATCCACCCTTCATCGCCACATCGAGCCCGGCCAGGCGCACCGTCGCTGCCGCGAGCCGATCCCCTCGCCAGCGCCGCCCTTGCGCAGCGGCCACCTTGACCTTCCAGGGGGGCATACCGATCTCGGATGCGATCGCTGCGTCGCTCATCCCGCGCGGCATCCCCTGGACACGCGCGACGGCACGCAACCCGAAGGCCAGGGCCGCAGTGACGGCAGGCCCGACGGAGGTTCGGCCCTGGGTCTGCACGACCCAGCGCAGATCCCCGAGAGCCTGGGCCGTGCGCCTCTCCCAGACCGCATCGGCGACCTGGAAGCCCGCGACATCGGCGACCCCGACGAAATATCGGCGCACCATCTCCTCATCGATGGGATCACCCTCGACATCGACGCACAACTGATCGACCGCACCCGCGAGCGCGCGAGGGTCGTGACCGATGGCGTCGTAGAGCACCCTGAGGGCATCAGGGGTCGCCTTGCGGCCGTGGCGGCGAACCTCACCGGTGAGAAACGACATGGTGTCGCGGCCTTTTCTCAACGCCGGGCAGGAGACCTCGGGGACCCCTGCTTCCCGCAGAGCCGTGAGCACCTTCTTGCCCTTGTTCCCCTTGCCTTCATGCAGGACGACGCAGGCGATCCCGTCGACGGGGGCGGCGATGAGGTCCCGCAGGGCGGCAATCCCGGCATCATCGAGGCTTTCGGCGGAGTCGATGACGACGATCGAAGCGTCACCGAACAGGGTCGGGGCGACCGCTTCGGCGAGTTCGGCTGCAGCGTCTTCGCTCGACGCATCGATGACCCGTCGCTCCGCCATCGGCTCCCCGGCTCGAACGGCGGCGACGATCTCGCCCACCGCCCGATCGATGAAGATTCCCTCGGTCCCGACCACGAGCGTGACGGGGGCTACGGCGCTCACGGTTGCAGCATCCCATGGATCGTCTCCCCTGCGCTGCTCACCGTCGAGTGACCACGCCGAGCGCATCCTCGCGTTTCACGATCGCGATGTCCCCGGACTGGTCGGTGCGCCAGATCCCCGCCGCGACCTGCTGCCAGGCAGTGAGGGTTTCTGGCGCCGGATGCCCGTAATCGTTGTCCGCGCCCACGCTGATGAGCGCGATGCGCCCGCCGGTCCAACTCGCGAGTCGTGGATCTTGAAACCGCGATCCGTGATGGGCGATCTTCACCACGTCGAAGGCTTCCGATCCGCGCGAGCCGCGTAGTGCTGCCTGCGCCGCGGGTTCGACATCGCCGAGCAGCAGGAGTCGAATCCCGCGGGTGCGCACGTCGAGCACGACGCTGGAGTTGTTCACCACCGATCCCTCCCGGATGACCCGGCTGGGCCACAGCACTCGCCAGCTCACCGACTCCTCCCCCACTCCTACCTGTCCTGTGTCGCCGGTCCGACCGGTGGTCATCGGCACCTCCCCTCTGGTCGCCCATGACTCGACCCGCTCCGCCTGCTCGACCGGTTCCCGCAGCGGGGAGGTCAGGAGACTTTCGACCTGGCGACCCTGGAGCACCCCCGGCACCCCTTCGACGTGATCGGCGTGGAAGTGGGTGAGAACCAGCACGTCGATGGTGTCGACGCCCAGGTCAGCGAGGCAGCCGTCGATCGCATCGGGATCAGGTCCCGCATCGACAACCACGGCACGTCCCTGTCCCGCGGAGACGACGAAGGCATCACCCTGACCGACATCGCAGGCCACTGCGATCCAACCCGGCGGTGGCCAGCCCGCACGATCAGGCGGACGCAGCATGACGACCGCAACACCAGCGAGCGCCAGCACCGTGATCGTTCGTAGCGGCCACTGGTGTCGGCGGCCGAACCTGATGACGGCAAAGCCGCCCAGCAACGCCAGCACCGCGAGACTTGCCCCACTCAGGCCACCCGGCCACGCCAGAGTCGCACCCGGGGCATTGGCGAGCGTGTGGGCCCACCATGCGATCCAACCGGCGAAGGGGGCCGCGAGGTGCCCCAGAAGTTCTCCCAGGGGAGGCAGGATCGGGTGGGCGACCGCAGCGAGCAGTCCGAGCACGGTGACCGGCGCGACGGCAGGGGCCGCGAGCACATTCGCCGGAACCGCGACCATGCTCAGGCCCTGCCCCAGGGAGGCCAGGATCGGCGCCGTGGTGATCTGAGCCGCCATCGTCAACGCCATCGCATCGGCAATGGCCTCGCGGAGTCTTTCCGACACCTTGATGCGTTCCAATGGCTCGAGGTGACGACGCAGGAACAGGCGTAGATGCGGCGACAGGACGAGCAGCCCCGCCGTTGCCGCGACCGAGAGCGCGAAACCGAGCGAGACCGCAAGCACCGGTGCCAGGATGAGCAACCCGACCACAGTCGCGGCGAGAGCTGAGACTCCACGCCGAGCGCCGCCGGTGATCAAGATGATGACGGTCACCGCTCCCATTCCCGCAGCCCGGAGGACTGACGGTTCCGGGCCCACCACGAGCACATAGCCAACGAGGACGAGAGCACCGATGGAGGTGCGGAGCACGACGGGCACAGCCAGTAGTCGGCCGATAATGATCACGACGCCGAGAACGATCGCGATATTGCCTCCAGACACGGCCGTGAGGTGCGACAGTCCCGAGACCCTCATCGCCTCGGCGAGTTCGACTGGCTGAGTCGACTCATCTCCGATCGCCAGACCCGCGACCAGCGCACCGGCATCAACCGGAGTCCCGGCGACCGCGGCGCGCATTCCACTGCGCACGCTGTGGACGATCCGCTGCCACCAGGATGGTTCGCCGATGACCTCAGCTGCCGACTCCGCACGTAGCACGGCGGCGAACTGGGGAGTGAACTCCGCCGACTGAACGCGCACCTGGACACGCACACGTGTACCGGAAACGAATGCGGGGTCGATGAGGGTGATGTCGTCGGGATCGATGACGATCATCACGGGGGCTTCGAGATCGAATCGGCCGAGCCGGGAGTCGATCTCGTGGAGACGGGCCCGTGCCTGCCAGGAAGGGGGTCCAAGTCGTGAACCTCGCACCCTCGACTGACGCCGCTCGACCGGCCCGTCGATGGTGACCTCGACCACCGCGATGACACGTGCATCGACCGCATCGATCAGAGGTCCCTGTCGTTCGGGGAGAACCGAGATGAAGGCCGAGATCACGACCACCAGGCTCGAGAGGAATGTGACCGCAACCCAGCGTCCTCGGTGGCTCCCACGTCCGGCGCCGATGAGCAGCCACGCAAGAACCCCTAGGCAAACCACGAGCGCACCGCCGAGGAGGAGCGTCACTGGCGGGCGTGCCACCAGCACGACGATGCAGGCAAGCCAGGAGGTGATGGCGGCCGGCACCAGTCGAAGGTCGAGAGCGCGCAGGTGATCCGTCGCGTTCCCACCGAGGAGCCGCATGACGACCTACACCCGGACGAGGGGACGCAGATCGGCCATCAGTGCCGGTCCGATCCCCGACACCTCGCCTAGCACGTCGATATTGGGGAATGGCCCATTCGCATCGCGCCACGCGACGATACGCCCCGCGAGCACCGGCCCTATGCCGGGAAGTGACTGCAGTGCAGCAGCATCGGCGGTGTTGAGATTGATCGGTCCGGGGGTGGGTGAACTGCCACTCACCGAGGTGGTACTCGCCTTTGCGGCCCGACGTCGCACATCTATCTGCTCCCCATCGACGACGAGTCGAGCAAGGTTGAGATCGCTGCGCAAACGCTCGTCTCGCAGTCCCCCCGCCGCCGCGATCGCGTCAGCAACGCGCGCACCTTCCGGCAGCTCGACGATGCCGGGCTGTCGAACTCGCCCGATGACATGAACGGTGAGCATCGTCGTTGTCGCACTGTCGATCGACGCATCCACGGAGATCTGCCCAGGAGCATCGGCGCTCACGCTTGTCGTCGGGATCTCCTCTACCGGTCGGGGTCGCCCCTGCCACCACCACCAGGCCACCAGGGCGAGGCAACCGAGCAGCACGATCGCGATCGCTCGAGCCGCACCAGGGGTCCACGTTCGCCACAGCCGGGGACCCGATTCGACGTAAGGGGCCGCATGGCGACCTCCATCCGACCGGGCCCACATGCGCGCGACGGTAGGTCTCGATAACGCAGCGCACCATCACGATCACGATGCCCTGGGGACAGCCCCGGGCCAACGTGCCTGTGTGCGACGAGCTAGCCCCCGATGGGTGAGACCACGACGGCGACGATCCCCGGGCCGGTGTGGGCCGCGACAACAGCGCCGATGGGGCACTGCACGATCTGCGTGCCCGGTAGGCGCCGGTGCAATTCCCCGGCGAGCACCGCCGCACGCTCATCAGCATCGAGATGCTGAACGGCGATCTGGACCGGGCCGTGCACGGCCGCCGCCGCCAGATCCGCCATCCGCGCAATCGCTTTCGAGGCGGTCCGCACTCGCTCGAGCGGCATCACCTCGCCGTCACGCACCGAGAGGATCGGTTTGACCTGCAGTGCCTGCCCGACTGCCGCCCGTGCTGAACTGATGCGACCGCTGCGCCGCAGGTACTCCAGGGTGTTGACGTAGAACAGAGCTGTCGCTGACTCCCCCCGTCGGCGCACGATCGCTTCGACCTCGTCGATGCTCGCGCCCTCCTTCGATGCCTGCTCTCCGGCCAGTGCCGCGAAGCCCAGTCCCATGGCGACGGTGCGACTATCGACCACGCACACATCGAGATCGACCTCGCGGGCTGCAAGCCAAGCGGACTCATGGGTGGCCGACATCTTCGCGGACAGGGTTGCGCAGACGATCCCGGTCGCACCCTCGACGGCGGCCTTCTCGAAGGCCTGACGGAATCGCTCGGGCGAGGGTCGGGAGGTGGTGACCGGCTGCCAAGCCTTCAGCGCCTCGGCGATGCGCTGGGTCGAGGCCGCGTCGGATGTCTCGTCCATCGCTCGACCCGAGACGATGACCTGGACTGGGACGACGTCGATGGCAGTGGCGCTCAACAGGTCGCGAGGCAGGTAGGCGGTGGAGTCGGTGACCACTGCCACCCGGCCATTCACCGATGCGCCCGTGGTCATCGGTCCAGACTACGCGGGGACGACGTTGACCAACTTGGGCGCCCGGACGATGACCGTGCGTATCTCGCCGCCGTCCAGTGCCTTGACGACCCCGGGTGCCGCTAGGGCCAGGGCACGCAGTTCTTCCTCGCCGATCGTCGGTGACACATCGAGGCGATCGCGTACCTTGCCCGCAACCTGAACCACACAGGTCACCGAGTCCTCCACGAGTAGGTCTGGATCCACCACGGGCCAGCCGGCCAAGGCGACGGAGGGCTCGTGCCCGAGCCTCGCCCACATGTCCTCCGCGGTGTACGGCGCGACGAGGGACAGCATGATCGCCACCGCCTCCGCCGCCTCGCGCACGGCTGGGTCAGCTGGACCGCAGCCGGAGTCGATGGCCTTGCGGGTCGCGTTGACCAACTCCATGGCCTTCGCGACGGCGACGTTGAAGCGATACGTCTCGACCGCTGTTGCGGCATCGTGCAGCGCGTGATGGGTGATCTTGCGCAGCGCCTCATCGCCGCCGGCCGGATCGATCCCTGGCTCGCTGCTGACATCGCCAGACAGTCGCCACGCGCGGGCGAGAAACTTCTTCGCCCCCGCCGGAGACACATCGGCCCAATCGACATCATCCTCGGGCGGCCCGGCAAACACCATCGTCAGTCGGATCGCGTCAACTCCGTGAGCGGCGAGCTCCTCGGACAGGCGCACGAGGTTGCCGCGGGACTTGCTCATGGCCGAGCCATCCATGACGACCATGCCCTGGTTGAGCAGTCGGGTGAACGGTTCGGTGAAGTCGACCATGCCGAGGTCGTAGAGCACCTTGGTGAAGAAGCGGCTGTAGAGCAGGTGCAAGATCGCGTGTGTCACACCGCCGACGTACTGATCGACCGGCATCCAGCGCTTGGCCTGCTCGACGTCGAAGGGGGCGGTCTCCAGGTGCGGGTCGAGGTAGCGCAGGTAGTACCAGGACGAGTCAACGAAAGTGTCCATCGTGTCCGCATCGCGCGTAGCCGGTCCACCACAACGGGGGCAGGCCACATTCGCCCACTCGGTCGCCGCACCGAGCGGGGAGGTTCCCTTCGGCTTGAGGTCCAGGCCTTCCGCTGATGGCAAGGTCACCGGAAGTTGTTCCAGTGGAACGGGAACCTCGCCGCACGCCTCACAGTGCACGATCGGAATCGGGGTTCCCCAGAATCGCTGGCGCGAAATAAGCCAGTCGCGCAGTCGGTAGTTCACCGCTGCTGTTCCGGTCCCACGCTCGGCGAGCACCTCGAGGATCTTCTCGATCGCGGCAGCCTTGTCCAATCCGTCGAGCGGACCGGAATTGATGTGCAGCCCATCGTCCGCCGTGGCAACACCGGTGACGGCGGGATCCTCACCTGCGTCGACGACAACGCGAACGGGTAGGTCGAAGGCGCGCGCGAAATCAAGATCGCGCTGATCGTGCGCGGGAACCGCCATGATCGCGCCGGTGCCGTAGTCGGCGAGCACATAGTCACTCGCCCAGACAGGAATCCGCTCGCCGTTGACCGGGTTGATGGCATAACGCTGCAAGAACACGCCGGTCTTGTCGCGCTCGTTGTTCAGTCGATCCATCTCCGAGGTGCGCTTGACCTGCTCGAGATACTCGGTGAACTCATTCTCGGCCGCTGTCCCCGCGGCGAGTTCGGCAGCGAGATCGGAGTCAGCGGCGACGACGAAGAAGGTCGCGCCGTAGAGCGTGTCCGGGCGGGTGGTGTAGACGGTGACCGGCTCATCGCGGCCTTCGATGACGAACTGGACCTCCGCGCCGGTGGAGCGTCCGATCCAGTTGCGCTGCATGAGCAGCACTTTCTCCGGCCAGGCTCCCTCGAGTTGCTCCATGTCGTCGAGCAGCCGGTCGGCATAGTCGGTGATCTTGAAGTACCACTGAGTGAGCTTCTTCTTCGTGACCGGAGTGTCGCAGCGCTCGCACTCCCCCGCGACGACCTGTTCGTTCGCGAGGACGGTCTGGCAGTTCGGACACCAGTTGACATTCGATGCCTTGCGATAGGCCAACCCGCGCTCATACATCTGCAGGAAGAACCACTGGTTCCAGTGGTAGTACTCCGGGTCGCAGGTGTTGAGCACCCGATCCCAGTCGAAGGAGCAGGCATAGCGCCGCATCGAGGCCTTCTGCTGCTCGATGTTCGCGTAGGTCCAGGCGCGGGGATCCTCGCCGTTGCGGATCGCGGCGTTCTCGGCGGGCAGCCCGAAGGCATCCCAGCCGATGGGGTGCATGACGTTGAAGCCCTTCTGTACCCAATACCGGGCGATCACATCACCGAGGGCGTAGGCCTCGGCGTGACCCATGTGGAGGTCCCCAGAGGGGTAGGGGAACATGTCGAGGACGTACTTCGTCGACCTGGGGTCATCGGCCTTGCCTGAGCGGAAGGGCGCCAGCTCATCCCATACCGGCAGCCAGCGCGACTGAATCGCCTCGACGTCGTAGGCGTCCCGTTCTATGCGGTCTTCCTGGGCCTCATCCATAGCCGTCCGAGCCTACCGAGCGAGCAACGCCGGGCTCTCCCGGAGGGCGCCCCGAACCACTGAACCGAAGACCGACCCATAGGGGCACTAACAGGGTGCCCTTCATGCCCCCAAGCGTCGTTCTCCGCGATGGATTCGAGCGAGCACGCCGTCGAACAGCGGGTCATCGTCGGTGATGACGTGGCTCCACCCCCACCGCAGGACCGTGCGGCCCGGAGCCTCGAGGTCAAGGTGGCGGACCTTCTCGCTGTGGAGCGCCGCCACCTCGCCGTACTTCCCCATTCCGTCCGCCTCGCCAATCAGGCCGAGATTCGGCCACCAGAAGTCGACTCGGTACCACCGCCCGCTCGATCCCTGCAGCCACACCTGCGGGATCGGCAGCGGAACACCTGCCTCGATGAAGCGTCCCCAGGACAGGGCCTCCAGGGCAGTCTCCAATCGCGGATCAGCGTCGGGAAGGCACCGCACCACGCTGCGCCGGCCCCACCGTGGAATCTCCGCAAGCATCAGCGACATGAGGTCGGTGTATCGCTGACGCATCGCTGGTTCTTGCATTGCTCGCGTCACTTCTGCCTCGTCGTCGAGTTTCGCTCCCTCATCGATGGCCCACTGCCGACGGAGCCCGGCGGTCAGTGTGGGAAGGGCGAACGGTCGCGATAGTCGCTCCAGCCGCACGACATCGATAGCGGTGCGCAGCGGATTCGTCACCACGAGTCCGTCATCGAGAACGACCCGATGCCGCGCGGGAATATCGCCGACGATGTAGTGAATCCCACCTCGCAATCCTGGCCGGACAGGCGCTGCCGGCACCCAGAATGTGGGGCGACTCGGCGGGAGCGGCCCATTGCGTCCGAGCACGGGGATCCGCCACACCTCCGCCGCACTTCGTTCACCGAGGACCGAGGGAACGCTGCGGGCCTCGAGGTTGGCGTGGTGGTGGCGAAAGAGCGTTCGCCGCGGCGCTTCATCGACGATGTAGACACCCCTCTTGAGTCGATGAATCTTGTCGGCGGTGTAGGCGCTCTCGAGTTGATACCGCGTGACTCCCACTCCCCTGGCCTGGTGGGCGGTGAACGGATCTGTACCGAAGGCGGCACGCAACGTGTTCTGGGTAGTGGTGGAGCCGATTCGAGGTGGCATGGGGACACGATGAACGGCTCACTGGCCGGTGACCAGACCGTGGATTCCCTCTGTGGACGGAAGACTCCCTCAATGTCCGACGCCAAGGGGCACTAACACGCCGCGCTTAGTGCCCCTTCGCGTCGTTCTCGAGGGTGAGGGTGGAGGCGATGGCGTGGCCGACGAGATCGTGCACCTCCCACGACCAGTGCATTCCATCGGGGTTGCAAGACGCCAATCGAGCCGCGACGAGGTCTTCGATATCGACGTAGGGGACATCGTGGGCGCGCGCCCAGCGCTTGGCCGCGTGCACCGCAGGTCGGTGCCGCGACGTGTTCGGGTAGTACGGGCCGGTCCACGGCGCAGGTCCCATGAGCGCGATCGGCAACTCCGGGCGGAGAGCGCGCAGACCCTGGACGATCCGGGTGAGATAGCGGTCGGTGGCGTCCTGGGGCAGGGTGCGAAACGGCCCGCCGAGATGGCGCAACGCGGGTGGAGTCAGCGCGCGCCATGCGTCACGGGCGACTCGGCGAGCGCGACCACTGGGCAGATACGGGATCGAATCGCGCACCCAGGTGGGCACCGGGGCGGGGAGTTGATCCATCCCGCCCATCGCGAGGACGACGGCACCGGCCCTCGGCAGGTATGTCCCCCACACCACCGGATCCTTCGTCAACGCCCACCAGGCATCCCGCGCGGTCCAACCTTGTCGCGCGACAAGATCCACTGGCATCGCCAATGCGCGCCCGGTGACCTGCGGGAAGAGCCGCACGTCTCCGGCGGGCATCGCCTGTTGGGGCCCATGGAAGGACAACGAGTCACCAAACACAAGAAGGTGACGGGGCCGATCCTCACTCACCGAGGTTGATGCGGCGCGCCCCTCGCTCACGCTCGCTCGCCGCCGGCGAAGTCCACCACGCAGGGACCATCACGGTCATCGACCAGCGCCAGCAGCGCAGCCGCGATCCGATCGGGGTCGAAGGGACTGTCCCGAGCGATGGTGCCGCGAATCGTCAAGGTCCGGGCTCGAATCGACGTGTCGGCGAGGTCGGCGTGCAGGCCGGTCGCCAGATTTCGCAGCGCTGCCTTCTGCAACCCCAGCGCCAGGCTGGCGCGCATCGGGTGATCAGCGGTTCCCCCACCGGTGAACAGCAGGGTGGCCTGCGGCAGTTCCGTCATCGACGGGACGAGCGCCTGGGCCATTGCCCATCCCGACAGCACCCCCGCCCGCAACGCTGCCTCTGCCTCACCGAGATCCGCATCCCAACCACCCGGAACCCACGCCGACACATTGAACACAGCGACGTCGATGGGCACCGAGCAGGTCTGAGCATGTTCGGCGATCACCTCACGCACAGTCGCCGGATTAGCGGCATCGACCCGCACCTGAAACACGCGCGGATCATCGACCACGTCGTAGATCGCTCGAGTCGTCGCATCGAGGGTGTCGGAACTCCGGGCTGCGAGGGTGACCGCCGATCCGGCTCGAGCAGCCTGGATCGCCAGGGAGGCACCGATCCCGGGCCCCGCTCCCAGGATCAGGACATGAGCGGCTGGCAGCACCCGCCACACACTACGCCCGCGCGGCGAACTCTCTGAGTGCACCGTTGAAACCCTGCGGGTCATTCACGAAGCCCATATGGGTGGGCATCGTGACGAAACTCGCCTGCGGCATGTGCGCACCCACCCAGCGCCGAGCATCGTCGGCCCAGTCATCCCGAGCGATGAAGAGCGTCGGAACTGCCGCATCCACCGCTTCAGCGGTCTCGGTGAAGTCGCTCGACACCCCGTCCGCCGCGGTCATGATTGCGACGTAGTCGGGCGCCTGCATGCCTAATTCCACGATGCGGGCAACGTCGGGATGATCGTCAGCGGTGTCTTCCGGCAGACCGATCATGTACTTGGCGTACCACGTCCAAAAACCGAGTCGGTCGTCGATCATCAGTCGCAGCAGGGCCGGCATCCCATCCGGGGCCAGGGGTGCCTCACCCCAGTCGTCCGGATTCGTCGGGTCCGCCGGGCACTTGGGTGTCTCGTCGCAGATCACGACTCCGCGCACGGCGTCGCTCCCGTGATCCCGGAGATAGGCGAGGATGTCGAAGGCTCCGAACGACCAGCCGAGAATGATCGGTCGATCCAACCCGAGCGCATCGATCAATGCAGCCAGGTCCTTCCCCCGCTGGGCGAAGGTATTGCCGTCCGTGGGCTTGCTCGAGCCGCCATGGCCCCGAGGGTCGAAGGTGACGACTCGGAAGTCTTCTGCAAGACCGTCGAGTTGATGGGTGAAGAAGTCAGCGGTGCAGGTCCACCCCGGGACCAGCACGAGTGGGGTCCCCTCTCCTCGCGTGAGGACTCTGAGGGTGACACCCGTGGGCAGATCGATCAGTTGTTCCGTGGTGTCCGCAGGTGCGGCAGGCATGAGTGTGGCCATGCCCATATTCGACCGCAGGGCAGGACAGATCGCCACCGATTAGCAAGATTGGTCAGACCACGACGCCATTCGGTGGAGCTGAGGGGACTCGAACCCCTGACCCCCTCCATGCCATGGAGGTGCGCTACCAGCTGCGCCACAGCCCCGTGAAATCACGAGAAAATGCTCGCGTGAGCATACCCGTCGCCGCCGTCGGGTTCCGCCTCGGCCCCACCCGAGGCCTACCGGCAAAGCCGGGCTAGCGGTCGTCCGCCGGCCACACCCCATCCTGAGGCAGTGCCTCGGGCAGGGAGCGGGCGTTGTATTCCTGCAGCCGCCACCGCGGTCCCTCGACTCCGTGCGGGTGATCGTGTCCGAGCAGCACCGACCACGAAGCGTTCGTGAGCACCCCGAGGGCCGACCAGTGCTCGACGGGCAGATCGAGCAGCAGACCGATTCCCGAACGCGCTGCGCCCCCGTGGGTGGCGATGACGATGACCGCATCCTCATCGGTCCGCTCCACCACCTCGTTGACCGCCTCGGCGACCCGCTGGGCGACCTCGGTTCGCCGCTCCCCGCCACCGGGACGCAGATCGCTGCCGGCGGCCCACTGGTCGAGCTCGCTGCCGTACCGGGCCCGGATCTCCTCGCGGGTCAACCCCTGCCAGTCCCCAGCGAAGGTCTCCCGGAGCCGTTCGTCCAGCCCCACCTCGAGGCCGGTGAGCGCGGCCAGTTGGGCCGCGGTATCCCGGGCCCGGATGAGGTCGGACGACACGATGACCGAAGGCTCGAGGGTGGCCAGCTCCATGGCGGCACGTCGGGCCTGATCGACCCCCACCTCATCGAGGGGAACATCGGTCTGGCCCTGGAATCGGTGCTCGGCGTTCCAGGTCGTGCGTCCGTGGCGCCACAGCACGAGTCGCCTCATCTCGATTCCGCCTCCGGATCGGGCAGCTCCAGATCGATCGTCGGGCAGTCCTTCCACAACCGCTCCAGCGCGTAGTGCACCCGCTCCTCGGCGAGCTGTACGTGCACCACGACATCGGCGTAGTCGAGCAAGACCCACCGACCCTCCCGCTCCCCTTCGCGACGCAGGGGCCGATGACCGTCCTGGCGGAGTCGTTCCTCCACGGCGTCGACGATGGCGCGGACCTGACGTTCGTTCTGGCCCGAGCACAGGCAGAACACATCGGTGATCACCACCTGGTCGGAGACATCGATCGCGACGATGTCGGTGGCGAGCTTGTCAGCGGCCGCGTGTGCGGCTTCGCGCGCGAGGTGAATGGCTTCAGCAGTCGCGGTCACGACACCACCGACGCCTCAGGGGACGGCTTCACGAGGGGAAAGTCAGCGAA
Source organism: uncultured Bifidobacteriaceae bacterium (assembly GCA_964626275.1). Lineage (GTDB taxonomy): Bacteria > Actinomycetota > Actinomycetes > S36-B12 > S36-B12 > M55B157. The sequence continues at coordinate 28,835 of CAZVCZ010000006.1, forward strand.
CATGGTCTCCACCGTACGGGACCCGGCTTCGGAGAGAACCGAGGCCGGGCGGTCACCCCCTCGGATGACCTGCACCTCGACATAGGCCTCGGTTGTGCTTCGGTCCAGCACCGACGCACGGCCCGCCGACAAGGCGATGAGCAGGGTGTCGACATCGGTCGTGGTGCGGGCCAGCGAGCCGAGACTTGTGAGAATCTGACGCAACCGCTCCGGGGATTCAGGTAAACGCGCCAGAACAGCGATCCACACATCACGAAAGCGAACGGCACCGTCGCGTTCATCCTCGCCGGGGACAGCGAAGGTCGCATAATCCGCGGCCGTGATTCCGTCGAGTCGCTGGCGCCCCGCCCTGATCACCATGCGGGATTGGTCATCCTCGTCGCGAACCTCGATGGCCTGAGGCACATCAACAAAGACCCCACCTACTGCGTCGATGAGACCAGCGAAGGCCAGCCGGTCCAGGGTCCAACTCCCCTCGATATCGAGATCGAGCGCAGCCCGCATCGACTCCCACGGAGTGAGCGTGTCCGGATCCGTCGCTGTCGCACCCAACGTCATCAGGCTGTCGCGCACAGGAACGAGCAGGCTCGGCGGAATGAAAGCCATCTGCACCCCGGCGATATCTCCCCGTAGACCGGCCGGTTCCGTCCCGAGCAGAGTGTTCCCGGTGGCGTAGCCGGTGCGGTCTTGCGCCTGCACGAACAGCAGCACCGGCTCGATGATCTCGGCAGCGTCGGTCTCGGTGGGGGTGGGCAGGTTAGGGCTCGATGAGGAGCCGGTGAACGACGAACTGCTGGGATCAGGGGGCGCTGCCTGGGACGTGCAGGCGCTGAGCGCCAGCATCCCCGCGACGACGAGCCCGAATCCCCGGCGCCGGGAGACAGTCACGATCCCGACTCGTCGCGATACAACCCACGCTTGGCGATATAGCTCTCGACTCCGGCCGGAACGAGGTAGGAGATCGGAGCGCCAGCCGACACCCGGCGGCGAACATCGCTGGAGGAGATCGCGAGCGCCGGCACCTCGATCAGCGTCACCCGCCCCGGGCTGAGCCCCGGGTCGACGAGGGCGTGCCCGGGCCGGGTCACCCCGACCAGATGGGCCAGTGCCATGACCTCGTCGGTGCGCTCCCAACCGAGGATCTCGGCGAGTGCATCGGCCCCGGTGATGAAGAACAGTTCGGTACCCGGCCCCGTCGAGTCCGCGAGATCGCGCAGGGTGTCCGCGGTATAGGTGGGGCCAGGGCGGTCGACATCTACTCGGCTCACGGTGAAGCGTGGATCGGCTGCGGTCGCGATGACTGTCATGAGATAGCGGTCCTCGGGCTCACTCACCCCACGATGCGCCTTTTGCCACGGCCGACCGGTAGGCACGAACACGACCTCATCGAGACCGAATTCATGAGCAACCTCGGACGCGGCGACAAGATGGCCGTGGTGAATGGGATCGAAGGTGCCGCCCATGACGCCAATGCGCATGACCGACCTCCCCTCGAAGGCTCGGGTGAGAGTCGAGGCTAACGGTCGACGTTGATCATCAGGGTGATGACCAACAGCAGCAGGAGGACACCGAGGCCGACCGCCCCGAAGATGTAGGGGCTGACGACACCACCCTCGGCAGCCTCAGAGGCGACAATGGCAGCGGAGTTCGCAGTCATAGGCACACTCTAACGCCCCAGCCACTCGCCTAGTGCCTGATGTGCCCGTTACCGGTCACGACATAGGTCGTGGTGGTCAATTCAGGCAGTCCCATCGGCCCACGCGCATGCAACTTCTGGGTCGAGATGCCGATTTCAGCGCCGAAGCCGAACTCCCCGCCGTCGGTGAACCGGGTGGAGGCGTTGACCATGACCGCAGCGGAGTCGACCCCGACGAGGAAGGCCGCGATGGCGGACGCCGAATCACTGATGATGGCCTCAGTGTGACCAGAGGACCAGCGCCGGATGTGGGCGAGGGCCTCATCGAGGTCATCGACCACACCTGCGGCGATATCAAGGGAGTAGTACTCCGCCGCCCAGTCCTCATCGGTGACATCCGCGAACGCGACCTCGGTGCCCTGCGCCGCAGCACGCATGCGTTCGTCACCGTGGACCGTGACCCCGGCGTCGGCGAGAGCGGCCAGCGCGCGTGGGAGGAACTCCTCAGCGATCTCGGCATGGACGAGGAAGGTCTCCGCCGCGTTGCACACGCTCACCCGCTGGGTCTTCGCATTCACCAGGACCCGGATGGCCATGTCGATATCGGCATCTGCGTCGATGTAGACGTGGCAGTTGCCGACGCCGGTCTCGATCACCGGCACGGTCGAACCTTCGACCACGGACTGAATGAGCGACGCCCCACCCCGAGGGATCAGGACATCCACCAATCCGCGCGCGGTCATCAGGTGCTTCACCGACTCATGCGAGTCGCCGGGCACGAGGGTGATCGCTGTTTCGGGAACGCTCGTGTCCCGCAGGGCCGAGCGCAGGACGCGCACGAGTTCCGCATTCGTCGAGCGCGCCGAGGAGGAACCGCGCAGCAGGGCTGCATTGCCACTCTTCAGGCACAGGCCGGCTGCATCGACGGTGACATTCGGTCGCGCTTCATAGATGATCCCAACGACACCGAGGGGCACCCGAACCTGGCGCACCTGAAGCCCGTTCGGAAGGGTGTAGCCGCGAACGACATCCCCGACTGGATCCGGTAGCTCGGCCACCTCCTCCAGGGCATCGGCGATAGCGGCGATCCTCTCCGGGGTGAGGGTCAATCGGTCGATAAGCGCCGCAGAGGTGCCGTCGGCCCGAGCACGATCGAGGTCTTCGACATTGACGGCGACGATGGAGTCGGTCGCTGACCGAAGCGCATCCGCCATGCGTCGCAGCGCATCATCCTTCACATCACGGGTGAGCGTGCGCAGCGTCGTCGCAGCGGCGCGCGCTTCACGCGCTGCGTCGAGGACCGCATGGTGGATATCGACGGAAGCATCCATGGCAGCCAAGGTTACGCGTCGGTGATGATGAGGTCGTCCCGGTGGACCACCTCGCGCTCATAGGCCGCCCCGAGTTCGCGGGCCAGATCCCGTGTCGATCGCCCCATCAGGGCGGGCAGTTCCTCGGAGTCGAAGTTCACCAGGCCCCGGGCACGCACTCTTCCGGCACTATCGAGCAACTCCACCGGATCTCCCGCGATGAAGTCTCCGTCGACCCCCACGATGCCAGCCGGCAGGAGGGACATCCTGCGCTCGATCACCGCCGCGATGGCGCCATCGTCGAGTCGCAGTCGACCTCTCGGAGTGCTGGCATGGCCCAGCCACAGCAGCCGAGTGGGGATCCGTCGACCCGTCACATGGAAGGCGGTGCCGACATCTCGCCCGGCAATGGCATCCTCAGCCTCGACCGCCGCTGCCAGGATCACCGGTATGCCCGCGGCCGTTGCGATGCGCGCGGCTTCGACCTTCGTCGCCATGCCGCCTAGTCCCACTCCAGCGGCGCCGACGCCTCCCGCGGTGACATCCTCAAGATCCTCCGGTCCGTGCACCTCCGCGATCTTGCGGGCCCCTCCGCGATGCGGCGGCCCGTCGTAGAGCCCATCGACATCGGAGAGCAGGACGAGGCCCTGCGCGTGAACCAGGTGCGCGACGAGAGCCGCCAACCGGTCATTGTCACCGACCCGGATCTCATCCGTCGCGACCGTGTCGTTCTCATTGATGATCGGTACGACACCGAGATCGAGCAGGGTCTCCAGCGTTCGCTGAGCATTGCGGTAGTGGCTTCGCCGAGTCATGTCATCGGCGGTGAGCAGAACCTGACCGACGGTGAATCCATGGCGATCGAAGGCCGCGGTGTAGCGGGCGAGCAGGAGTCCCTGGCCCACGCTGGCCGACGCCTGCTGGGTCGCGAGATCGCGCGGACGGCGACCGAGGCCGAGATAGGGAAACCCGGTCGCGATCGCGCCGCTGGAAACGACGACGACCTGTGTTCCGGTCGCCCGGCGGCGCGCGACGATGTCAGCGAGCGCATCGACTCGCTCCGGGTCCAGGCCGCCGCCCGGCTGCGTCAGCGAGGAGGAGCCGATCTTCACGACGATGCGTGGCGCCGCACCGATCTGTTGGCGTGGCGGGGTCGTCATGACTCCGCCAGTCGTTCGTCGGTACCGCGCGGGCCATGGGCGATTCCGGATCCCGCGATGATTGTCGGTTCCCAGTCGAACACGACCGCGTTATCCCCCGGCCCGATGACTACCGTGCTGCCGGCAGTCGCGCCCTGCTCGACGAGAGCATCCTCGACACCGAGTCGGGCCAGGCGATCGGCGAGGTAGCCAACCGCCTCATCATTGGAGAAGTCGGTCTGGCGAACCCACCGCTCAGGTCGATCGCCGGTGATCCGATAGAGCGGCTCACCACTATCGGGGTCGGTCTCGACGGTCACGATGAATCCGGCATCGTCAACCGGTGTCGGCGTGATGACGATGCGGGTCGGCTCCGTCGGTGCCTGCGCGGCTCGATGAGCCGCGACGAGCTCGGCCATCGCGAAGGACAGTTCCCGCAGGCCTTCGTGACTCACTGCCGACACCATGACCGAACGCAGACCCCGTTCGTCAAGTAGTGGCTGCACCATCTCTGCGACAACCCGCCCATCCGGCACATCCACCTTATTCAAGGCCACCACGCGCGGTCGGTCAGCAAGCCCGCCATACGCGTCGAGTTCCGCCTCGATCACATCCAGATCAGCGAGCGGTTCACGTTCGATTTCCAGCGCTGCGCAGTCGATAACATGGACGAGCACCGAGCAGCGTTCGACGTGACGCAGGAATTCCAGACCGAGACCTCGACCCTCGCTCGCCCCGGGGATCAACCCCGGCACATCGGCGACGGTGAACACGGTGTCCCCTGCCGACACCACACCCAGGTTGGGCACGAGGGTCGTGAAGGGATAGTCGGCGATCTTGGGGCGCGCCGCGGACAGTGCGGCGATGAGACTGGACTTCCCGGCGCTGGGATAGCCGACGAGGGCGACATCGGCGACAGTCTTCAGCTCGAGGGTGACCTCCTGCGACTCACCTGGTTCGCCGAGCAGGGCGAATCCCGGAGCCTTGCGTCGCGGTGAAGCCAGGGCCGCATTGCCCAGTCCGCCGCGACCTCCGCGAGCCAGGACATAGGAGGTTCCGGCACCGATGAGATCGGCGAGCGGTTCACCGTCCGGACCGACGATCACGGTCCCATCGGGAACGGGGATGACGACGTCCTCGCCATTCGCCCCATGACGATTCGATCCCTGACCCGGCTTACCGGAGGTCGCGCGCTGATGCGGTCGGTGGTGCAGGGCGAGCAGGGTTGTCGTCCCGGGATCGACCATGGCGATCACATCACCACCCCGGCCCCCGTTTCCACCGTCGGGGCCGCCAAGTGGCTTGAACTTCTCCCGATGAACCGACGCGCAGCCATGACCGCCATCGCCGGCAACGGCGTAGACGAGGACTTGATCGATGAACGTGGTCACGGCCGGAAGATCACCGACCGGGGCCGGTCAGGCGTCGGGGACGACGTTGACGACGCGGCGGCCGCGAGCGGTGCCGAACTCCACTCGCCCCTCGCTGAGTGCGAACAGCGTGTCGTCGCCGCCACGTCCGACGTTCGCCCCGGGGTGGAAGTGGGTGCCACGCTGGCGCACGATGATCTCTCCGGCGCCGACGAGCTGGCCGCCGAACCGCTTCACGCCCAGACGCTGGGCGTTGGAGTCCCGACCGTTCCTGGTGCTCGATGCACCCTTCTTGTGCGCCATGGCGTTACTTCCCAGCCTTGATCGAGGTGACCTTCACCCGGGTGAGCTCCTGGCGGTGGCCCATCCGGCGACGGTAACCGGTCTTGTTCTTGTAGCGAAGAATGCGGATCTTGGGACCGCGCTCATGGGCGAGGGCCTCGGCGTCGACGGCAACTCCGGCGAGAGCCTCCTTGGCGGTGGTCACCTTGCCGTCCTCGACGATGAGGACCGCGGGCAGCGACACGGTCGCACCCGGATCGGCATCGACACGATCCATGACGACGACGTCGCCGACGGCGACCTTCTCCTGCCGGCCTCCGGCACGAACGATGGCGTACACCTGGTGCTCCT